>JBBRXP010000092.1:0-22695 GCA_038238555.1 Chthoniobacterales bacterium
ACGCGCAACATGGTCACGGGTGCCTCGACGGCCAATCTCTCGATCGTGCTGGTGGATGCGCGGCTGGGTGTGATCGAGCAGACGCGGCGGCACGCCTTCATCGCGGCGCTGCTCGGCATTCCGCACGTGGTCATCGCGGTCAACAAGATGGACCTCGTGGATTGGAGCGAAGAGCGCTTCCTCGAAATTCGCGACGCCATCGAAGCCTTCCTGCCAAAGCTCGACGTGCTCACCGACGTGCTCTTCATCCCCATCAGCGCGCTGGCCGGCGACAATGTGGTCGATCGCTCGGAGCGCGCGCCGTGGTATTGCGGGCCCACTTTGCTGCGGCATCTCGAGACGGTGCACATCGCCAGCGATTGGAACTTGGGCGCGCTGCGCATGCCGGTGCAGTGGGTCAATCGGCCGAACAATCCGACCGACAAAACACTGCACGACTTCCGCGGGCTGAGCGGCCAGATCGCCGGCGGCATCGTGAAGGCCGGGCAGAAAGTGATGATCCTGCCGAGCGGCTTCAAAGCCACGGTGCAGGAAGTGTGGACTTACGATGGCCCGCTCGATGAAGCCTTCGCCCCGCAGTCCATCACGCTGCGTTTGCGCGAAGACATCGACGTGAGCCGCGGCGATTGCGTGGTGGGTCTCGAGGACTTGCCCGGCCTCGGCGCCGACCTGCGCGCGAGTGTATGCTGGATGCACCCGCGCCCCTTGCAGGCGGGCCGCAAGCTCCTGCTCAAACACACCACGCAGACCGTGCAAGCCGTGGTCGCCAGTCTCGAGAATCGCATCGACATGCCCACCTTCGAACCGCGGCCCGCGCCCGCCGAACTCGCGATGAACGACATCGGTGAAGTGCGCATCTGCACCGCGCGCCCGCTCGTCTTCGATGGCTACGCGAGCAACCGGCTCACGGGCTCCTTCATCCTCATCGAGCCCGGCGCCAACGCGACAGTCGCCGCCGGCATGCTCTTCCCGCCGACCGAACCGGTGCGGCCGGAGTACAACGATTTTGCGATTTGAAGTGTCGCCCTTCGGAAACGGCGTCCGGGGAGCGCGCGGGACGCGCGCGCTCCCCACACTGACCGGCTTGAGGATTGAAAATTGAAAATTGAAAATTGAAGATTTCACCATGCGCTTGTTTCCCATTCTGCTCTGTCTTGTCTCGAGCCTCGCGAGTGCCGCGGACCCTGCCGCCCGCTGGTGGAAGGGCAACTTGCACACCCATTCGCTGTGGAGCGATGGGGACGATTACCCGGAGTCGATCGCCCACTGGTACAAGGCGCACGGCTACCATTTCCTCGCGCTCTCCGATCACAATGTGCTCTCAGATCATCCGCTCTGGATTTCGGTGGCGAAGAGCAAAGGCGGCGAGCTTGCGTTTGCAAAATATGTGGCGCTCTTTGGCGAGAGCTGGGTCGAGCAGCGGCAGAATCGCGGCGAGACGGAAGTGAGGCTCAAGACGCTCGGCGAATTTCGCGCGCTGCTCGAGGTGCCGGGCCGTTTTCTCATGATCCAGAGCGAAGAGATCACCTCGCGTTTTCTCACCGCGCCCGTGCACATCAACGCCACCAACATCCGGGAAAAAATTGAGCCGCAGACCGGAGGCAATGTTCTCGAGGTCATGCAGAAGACCGTCGATGCCGTGGTCGCGCAGCGGGAGCGCACGGGCGTGCCGATGTTTCCGCACATCAATCATCCAAACTTCGGCTGGGGCATCTCCGCCGAAGAACTCATGCAGCTCGAAAACGAGCGCTTCTTCGAGGTCTATAACGGCCACCCGACGGTGCACAATTCGGGCGACGCACTGCGTGCGAGCACCGATCGCATCTGGGACATCCTGCTCACCGAACGGCTCGCCGTGCTCGGCAAGCCGGCCTTCTACGCACTCGGCACCGACGACGCGCACAACTACCACGACGACCCGAAAAAGCTTAGTCACGCGGGCCGCGGCTGGGTGATGGTGCGCGCGGCTCGGCTCGCGGTCGAGGAGCTCGTCGCCGCGATGGAAGCCGGCGATTTCTACGCGTCCTCGGGCGTCACGTTGCGCGAAGTTTCGCGGGAGAAAGGCGCGCTGGCTCTCGAGATCGAAGCGGAGCCCGGGGTCACTTACACCACCGAATTCATCGGCACGCGCACGGGCTTCGATCGCGCCAGCACGCCGGTGACCGATGAAAGCGGCGCCACGCTGCGCACCACGCGCCGCTACAGCACGGACATCGGCGTGGTGCTCGCCACGGTCACGGGCGCCTCCGCGCGCTACAAGTTGAAGGGCGACGAAATCTACGTGCGCGCGCGCGTCACCTCCTCGAAAGAAAAAATCGATCCCTCCGAAGCGGGCGAGCGCGAGCGCGCGTGGACGCAGCCGCTTTCCGGCGCGGTGAGATAGCGTCGCGCGCTGGGGAAAAGTTCGCGCTTGAGCCGGCTCGCGCTCGCGCGGAGTTTCCCGCACGCCCATGGCCGAGCTGCACCTGCACCTTCCCGCCGAATCCGAACCGTGCGCTTATCTCCACGGTCTCATGGCGACCACGGAGTATCGCTTCATGACGGAGGTCACTCCCATCGAGATGGATCATCTGCTCGAGCGCGGCTGGCGGCGTTTTGGCGCGGCGTATTTCCGGCCCGTGTGCGCGCAGTGCATGGAGTGTGTGTCGCTGCGCATCCCGGTCGCTGCCTTCGAGCCGAGCAAGAGCCAGCGCCGCGCCTGGAAAAAATGTTCGCACCTGCGCGTGGTCGCGCGCGCGCCGGTGGCCGACGCCGAGCGGCTCGAGCTCTACCGCGCATGGCACGGCATGCGCGAGCAGACACGCGGCTGGAATGGCAACGACCTCGACCTCGAGCAATATCATCGCGCCTACTGCCTGCCGCACGGCTGCGCGCGGGAGCTCGATTACTTTGAAGGCGAGCGGCTGGTGGCCGTGGGGCTCGTCGATGAGACGCCGCGCGCGGTGAGCTCCGTCTATTTCTACTACCACCCCGATGTCGCCCGGCTCTCGCTCGGCATCGCCAGCGTGCTCTTTGAGATCGAATGGGCGCGCCAGCGCGGCAAGGGCCACGTGTATCTCGGCTACCGCATTCTCGGGTGCCCCTCGACGGCTTACAAATCGCAGTTCGGCCCCCACGAATTGCTGGGCGCGAGGCCCGCGCTGCACCAGGCGCCGGCGTGGGTGCAGGGGTGAACGCGGAACGCGGAGAGATCAGCGCCGGGAAGCCGATCCAGAGAGGTGGCCCAACCACAGTTCCGCGCGACCCGGCCAGTCGCCGGGAGCTTGCGTGGCATTGGGGCGCAGGCCAAAGCCGTGGCCGCCGGTGCTGTAGATGTGGATCTCCGCAGACACTTTGGCTTTGCGCAGCGCGAGGAAGGCGAGCGCGCTGCCCTCGGCCAGCGCGCCGGCATCGTCGTAAGCTTGCGCGATGAATGTGGGCGGCGTGTTCGGGCCGATCTTGATCTCGGGTTTGAGTGCGCTCAACGAGCCATCCGCAAGAATGTGCCACGGGTAACAGAGCATCAGGAAATCCGGCCGGCAGCTCGCCGCGTCCACGGCGTCGGCGGCGGGGTAAAGGCGCGCGTCGTCGTTAGTGGCGGCGATGAGCGCGACCTGCCCGCCGGCGGAAAATCCAAAGAGACCGATGCGATCGGTCTGCACGCCGAGCTCCGCGGCGCGCGCGCGCACGAGGCTGATGGCGCGCTGCGCATCCTGCGCGGGAAATTCCCACGGCTTGGCGAGCTTGTTAGTCGGACAGCGATGTTCGAGCACGGCGGCAACGTAGCCGCGGTCGCGAAACCACTCCGCCAACTCGGACCCTTCGTGCTGCGAAGCGAGGATGCCAAAGCCGCCGCCAGGAATGATCACAACTGCGCTGCCGATTTTCTTTTCCGACAAAGGCTCGTAAAATTCCAGCCGCGGCTCGGAGATATTCGTGAGGCGCTTAATTGGCACCGTGTCCGCCGGCTTGCGCTCCGTCACCGCTTCCGGCCCCGGCGCGGTGAAGTCGCCGGGAGGCTTGCCTTCCCAAAGCTTCCACACCCGCGCCGGCTCGGCGTGCAGACGTGAGGAGGCGAGCAGTGCGAGGAGGAAGAGCGCGATTTTCATCGGGAAAGATGGACACAGATTCCCGAGCAAACGGCAAGACGCGATGCGACCAAATCAAATACGCGGAATCTCGACGAAACCGGGCTCAATCGTGGCCAGAGCCGCAAGAATCGCGGGAGCGAGTGCGAGAACACTCGGGAGATGGTTGGTTGGCAGAACGACGATGGCGAGCCTTCGATCGGAAAGATCCTGCTGGCAGGCCTAAGCCGAGCGATGCAGTTAGCCTGGTGCCGGCGGAGCGCTGCTATTCGACCCGCGCGGCCAAAGGCAATCCGTGTCCGTTGGAAGGTGCTTGCACCATTTGCTTCGATCCGGACGGTGCTCCGGAAAATGCAGCGGCACGGAATTGCCGCTCGCCGCGCGGGTCGGAAACCCGCGCCCCATCTGCAGCGCGTGATGCGAAGTAAAGCGTCGCGACTCAATACGCCGCCTGCACGCCTTTGATCGAGCGCTTCGGCATCCACGGCATGAGCGCGCGCAGTTTTTCTCCGGTCTTCTCGATGCCATGCTTCTCGCCGGCCTTGAGCAGCGCGTTGTACTTCTTGTAGCCACCCTCGTATTCCTTCACCCACTCGCGCGCAAACTTGCCGCTCTGAATATCCTTGAGCGCGGCCTTCATCCGCTTCTTCACGCCCGAGTCGATGATCTTCGGCCCCACGCTCACGTCGCCCCACTTCGCCGTCTCGCTGATCGAGAAGCGCATGCCGGCGATCCCTTTCTCGTTCATCAAATCCACGATGAGCTTCAGCTCGTGCAAGCACTCGAAGTAAGCCATCTCCGGCGAGTAACCCGCCTCGACCAAGACCTCGAACCCCGCCTGCACCAGCGCCGTGCAGCCGCCGCAGAGCACCGTCTGCTCGCCGAAGAGATCGGTCTCGGTTTCCTCTTTGAAATCCGTCTCGATGACACCCGCGCGCGTGCCGCCAATGGCCTTGGCCCACGCGAGGGCGATCTTCTTCGCATCCTTCCCACCTTGATGCACGGCGATGAGTGCCGGCACGCCTTTGCCCTCCGTGTATTGGCGGCGCACGATGTGCCCCGGCCCTTTCGGCGCGACCATGATGATGTTCACATCTTTGGGCGGCACCACCGTCTTGAAGTGAATGGAAAAGCCGTGGCTGAAGAGCAGCGTCTTGCCCTTGGCGAGATTGGGACGGATGTCTTTTCCAAAAGCCGCCGCCTGCTTGGTATCCGGCAGCGCGACGAAGATGACGTCCGCGCGCCGCACCGCTTCGCCGGTATCGAAAACTTCAAAGCCTTTCTCCTCCGCGACCGCGCGAGATTTGCTGCCCGGATAAAGTCCCACGATGACCTTGACCCCCGATTCCTTGAGATTGAGCGCGTGCGCGTGCCCCTGGCTGCCAAAGCCGAGCACGGCGCAGGTTTTGTTTTTGAGCACGGAGAGATCGGCGTCTTTGTCGGTGTAAATTTTTGCGGGCATGGGAAAAGAGCGCGGAGGGTGAGCGGTGGGCCGCGCCGTGTCAACGCCGGTGCCGAAGTAACCTCCAGAGTCAACGGCTGCGCATCAGCGCGCCGTCGGCGTGCGCATTATGACCGCGACGTATCGGGCAAATAAAGACGGCACGCTCGTTGTGAACTGCGAAAAAAACGCGGACATAGCCGATCTGCGGCCATTGGTTGGAATGCCGCTCAGCGACCTCAATCACGCGGATCACTCTCAAGGCGCCGGTGAACACAGCCGCCGGCTGATCTTTCACGGCCGCCGAATTCTGGACCGAATACGACGCGCAGCAGGAGGCGGGGAAGAAGTGAGAGCGGCTTGCATTCCGAGGCTCGTGCGATAGCGTGGCCGCCATAAAGATTCTCGATTTCACCTACTGGCAGGATGGCGATGCCTGGCTCGGCTATCTCGAGGGGTTTCCCGACTATCTCACGCAAGGTGAGTCACTGGAGGATTTGAAGGCGCACTTGCTCGACTTGCATGGCGATCTCACGTCGGGCGAGATTCCGTGCGTGCGCCATCACGCCGAGTTGGAAGTGGCGTGAAGCATCGGGATCTCATCCAGAAGATCGAAGCCCTCGGCTGCGTCTTCATCCGTCACGGCGGCAAGCACGATTGGTATCAAAACGCGGCGACGAAGGTCGCTCAACCCGTCCCGCGGCACCGGGAGATCAAGGAGCATTTGGCGCGTCACATCCTCAAAATGCTTGGGGCCGGCAAATCCTGAGGCGATTTCCCGCCGAATTCCGGGTCGAAGACGACGCGCAGCAGGAGGCGGCGGGGGAAAAGTGAGCGTCGTGTCGGTGAACTTCCGCTGGATTTTCATTCCCCTCGCAGCTTTGGATCCACAGCAGTTTGTGCAAGCTTCAACGCATGATCAAAAGTGCCGCTCTCCCAGCCTTCCCGCAGCAAGGAAGGTTGTGCTGGGATTTGAGTCAGTGCGGCTTGCGCGCCAGGGCCACGCGGCCGGTGCGGCTCATCTCGCTGATGCCGAATTTGCCCATGAGCATCAGGAATTTTTCGATCTTCGATTCGTTGCCGGTCACTTCGATGCCGAGCACTTCATGCTGCACATCCACGGCCCGGGCGCGGAAGATTTCGCACAGTTGCATGACTTCGGCGCGGTTGCTGGCGTCCACCTTTACCCGCAGGAGCACCAGCTCGCGCTCGACCACTTCTTCGTCGTGGTAATCCTCAATCTCGATGACGTCCACCAGCTTGTTGAGTTGCTTGGTCACTTGCTCGAGCACGGTGTCGTCGCCGCGTACCACGATGGTCATGCGTGAAGTGGACGGGTCGAGGGTCGGGCCCACGTTGAGCGTGTCGATATTAAAGCCGCGCCCACTGAACATGCCGGCGATGCGCGTGAGCACGCCGAACTTGTTCTCAACGAGGACGGAGATCGTGTGGCGCATAAAAGGGCGCGGAGTGTCGGGGGCGGAATTTTTCGAGTCAAACGCAAACTGCGCCACGCGCTACGGGCCGAGGGTTTGCAGGAAGGCCCGCGTGCTCGCGTCGTCGGGTTGGAGGGTCAGCGCGAGTTGCGCGGCGCTCTTTGCCTCGGCAGTGCGGCCGAGGCGGGCGAGGATGGTGGCCCGCGCGTAGGGAATGCGGGCATCGCCGGGCGCCGCGAATTCCCCGCGCTGCAAGGCGGCAAGCGCGCCGGCGGGGTCGCCGAGGGCGTTGCGCGCGAGGCCGAGATTGTACCAGGCCCGGGAGTGCGTAGGATCGAGGGTCACGGCGGTTTGCAATTCTGCGGCGGTCTGGTCGGTGCGTCCGGTTTCATTCCAGGCGAGGCCGAGCTTGTAGCGATACTCGGCCTGGCGCGGATCGAGGCGCACGGCTTCCTGCAACTCGCGCAGCGCGCCCGCCGTGTCGCCGATGGTGCTGAGGACGACGGCGAGTTCGTGCCGGATGGGCGCTGAATTTGGATCCCACTCGACGGCACGGCGAAGCTCGGTGGCGGCGCCGGCTGCGTCGTGGCGCGCGAGTTGAAAGGCGGCGAGTTGCATGCGGCCGACGGGTTGGTCGGCATTGTGCGCCATCGAGTGCTGAAGCTCTGCGGCCGCGAGCGTGTCGAGCGCGAGGGAATCGCGCAGCGTCCACGCGGCGGCGATGCGCACGCTGCGATCGGCGTCGTCGAGAAGGTGGCCGGCAAAGGTGCGGGCGTCGGCGCGCTCCGGCAGCGCGGATTCCAGCGCGTGCACGGCGGCGGCACGCACGAGCGGGCTGGGATGCAGTGTCTGTTGGATGAGCATCGAGCCCACGCGCGGTTCGCCGGCCCACTGCGCCAGGAGATGCGCGGCGGCCGTCTGCCAGTAAGGCGATGCGTTGTCCCGAGCGATCGCGTGCAACGACTCGCGGGCGCTGCCTTTGCCGGCGCGCGCGGCGGCCACGGTGCGCGCGCGCTGCCGCGAGGGACGTTCCATTTTCGCGCCAAACCACTCGTCGACCGCGGCGAGCGACCAGCCTGCGTCCTTGTCGGTGTGGCAGCGGTTGCAGGCGTTTGGAATGCCGAGCTCTGCGGTGAGCAACGGATCGGGGATGGTGAAGCCATGGTCGCGCCGCGCGTGGCGCTGCATGTAAGTGGTCACGGGCATGTGGCAGCTCACGCACTGCGCGCCCGCGCTCTGGGCGCCGTGATGACTGTGCGCCACCGGGTCGATGAGCGGCGCGATCTTCGCGATCCCCGGCACCGCCGCGCCGCTGTGGCAGCGCAGGCACAGCGCGTTGCCGGGCGCGAGAATTTTTGCCGTGTGCGGCTCATGGCAATCCACGCAACGCACGCCGGCCGCGTGCATCTTGCTGCCGAGCAGCGAGCCGTACTCATAATCCTCGCCGCTCACCTGGCCGTCGGCAAAGTAAGCGTCGCTCTCATCGACTACGGTGAGCGCAAAGTGGTCGGTAAATTTTTCGCCCGGATGAAAGTCCCCCGTGAGCTCACCGCGCCGCGCGTGGCAGGAGCCGCACGTGTCCAGCATTTGATCGCGCGTGAACTTCGGGAGCGGAGCTTGAGGTGCCGCGACGTGCGCCCGCATCGGGCCGTGGCAGCTTTCGCAGCTCACGGTCGGCTCGGCCATCGCGGTGCGGAAAGCATCCGCGCCTGGGTCGTAATTTTTTCGCACGCGCGTGTTGTGGCAGCTCGCACACATCGCGTTCCAATTCATGCCGCGCCCCGTCCAGTGGCCCCACTCGCCGGGCTTGCGATCTTCGTTGGCAAACACATCGAACCACTCGCCCGAGCGCGGATCGAACGAGGCCTCGAGGGTCTGCAAGCGACCGCCTGGCTCGGCCACGAGAAATTGCCGCAGCGGATCGTGGCCGATCACGCGCTCGACCGGGTAAGCCTCGACCTTCCCGCCAAAGCCGAGCGTTTCGACCACGTCGCGCCCATCGCGCTTGCAGACTTTAGTCTCCTGGCTCGCGTGTTGAAAAGTGCGCGTCGGCTCAAAGGCGGCGCGGTCCAGTGCATCGTCCAGCGGGCGCTCCGCCAGCCCGTGGTGCGACGCGCTCCACTGCTCGTTCTCCCGCGCGTGGCACTCCCGGCAACTCGCCGAGCCCGCGTAGCCCGCAAAGACCCCACGTTCCTCCTGCAGGATCGGCGCGATGGATCGCCGCTCCGGCGGCGGAGGGTGCGCGTGTCGTAGAGAGATCCCTGCCACTGCCACGACCACCCCGGCCAGCGCGAGCGCGAGACACCAGCGGCTTGCGTAGTAGCGCGATGTTTTCGACGGCGGTCGTTTTGTCTTTTTCATTTCGGTGTGCGTGCAAGTGAGACCACAGATTGCACAGATGACTCAGATAAACAGCGCGAGCCGCCGCTGGCTCATCCGCCGCGCAAATTTTCAATTTTCAATTTTCAATCCTCAATTTTTTCTCTCCGAGTTGTGAGCTCGTGGGAATAGGAGCGTCGAGGCGCGACTCCCACTGGCCGTGAAGAATCTCCATCTCCTTCTCATGGCTCTCGCCATCCCCCTTCTCGCCGCCGAGCCGCAGACTTTCGAAAGCGCGACGACCCCGCCCGTGCTCGTCGAACTTTTTTCGTCCGAGGGTTGCAGCAGTTGCCCGCCGGCGGAGGCGTGGGTGAGCGCGCTCAAGTCGAGCCCGGATTTGTGGAAGCGCGTGGTGCCCGTGGTCTTTCATGTCGATTACTGGGATCGACTGGGCTGGCCGGATCGCTTTGCCTCGCGCGAGTTCACGGCGCGCCAGGCCCGTTACGCCGCGGCGGGGGGCGTCGCTTCGGTCTATACGCCGGGCTTCGTGGTCAATGGACGCGAGTGGCGCGGCTGGTTTGAGAGCAAGCCTCTGCCCGCGACGGGCGCGGCAAAGGGCGGCCGATTGAAGGTCACGCTCCGCGACCGCACGCGCGCGGAGATCGTCTTCACACCAGCCGCGGCCGGGACGCCGCCGCTCTTTGTCGAGTTCGCGCTGCTCGGCGGCGGCATCGAGAGCGATGTCAGGCGCGGTGAAAATAGCGGGCGCAAACTCCGGCACGATTTCGTGGTGCTGCACTTCGCGCATTCCCCTCTGCGCGCTTAAGAGGCAGGCTTCACCGCGTCGCTTTCTCTCCCGGAAAAAATGGCCGACCAACCCGTGGCCGTCGCGGCATGGATCAATGCGGGCGATACCCAACCGCCGTTGCAAGCCACCGGCGGCTGGCTCGCGCGGTAGCTACGCGAGCCCCGCCAGCGCGGCGACATGCGCCGCCGTGGCGCTGCCCAGACCCGCGAGATTGTAGCCACCTTCGAGCACCGACACCACGCGGCCATGCGCGTGCCGCTCCGCGATTCCGGCGACCAGGCGCGTGAGATCGGCGAAGTCCGCGTCGGTGAGCCGGAACTGCCCGAGTGGATCGCCCGCGCGCGAATCGAACCCCGCGGAAATGAGCACCAACTCCGGTTGAAAAGCATCGGCAGCGGGCAGGAGTTTCTTTTCAAATGCCTCGAAGATTTCGGCGCTGCCTGAGCCCGCGGGCAGCGGGCAATTGAGCGTGGCCCCCTTTCCCTCGCCCGCGCCCGTCTCCCCCGCGGCGCCGGTGCCCGGATACCATGGCGACTGGTGCGTGCTGAAAAAAAAGACGCTGCCATCGCGGTAGAAAATATCCTGCGTGCCGTTGCCGTGATGCACATCCCAATCGACGATGAGCACGCGCGCGATGCCGTGCCTGCGCTGCGCGTGCCGCGCGGCCAGCGCGATATTATTGAGCACGCAAAAACCCATGCCGCGATCCGCGCCGGCGTGATGCCCCGGCGGACGCACGGCGCAAAAAGCCCGCTGCACCTTTCCGCCGAGCGCCGCATCCACGGCCGCGAGCGCGCTGCCCACGGCGCGGCGCGCCACGTCCCACGACCGCGCCCCCACCGTCGTATCGCCCGTGCTCAACTGCTCCTCTCCCGCGCGAATCTCCCGCTCCGCGAGCCGCAGATATTCGGCCGTGTGCACGAGGCGAAGGTCTTCGCCCGAGGCATCGGCCGCATCCAGGCGGGCGAGCTGCGCGAGCAGGTCCGCGCGATCGAGGGCATCGAGCACCGCGGCGAAACGCTTCGGCGACTCGGGATGGCCGGGACCGGTGTCGTGTTCTTTGCAAAGCGGGTCGGCGATGAGGGCGGTGGGAATCATGAAGGCGGGGAAAGGCGACGGGGACTTTCGCCTATTCTTCGCTTAATCGCTCAATCGAAAACGCACGGGCACTTCGATCTTGGACGCGACGGGAAAGCCTGCCACGCGGCCGGAGCGAAAACGCCAGCGGGCCACACCGGTGCGCGCGGCATCGT
The DNA here is from genome assembly GCA_038238555.1 of Chthoniobacterales bacterium. Classification (GTDB taxonomy): domain Bacteria; phylum Verrucomicrobiota; class Verrucomicrobiia; order Chthoniobacterales; family Chthoniobacteraceae; genus JANNXQ01. The sequence continues at coordinate 11,325 of JBBRXP010000092.1, forward strand.
CGAGACGCCGACTGCCCGAGCTTTGTTTCACCCCGACGGCCGTGACTTCACCGCGCTCATTGATCGAGACCGCGAGCAAGACCACGCCTTGTTCCCCGGCTTGCCGCGAGGCAGGCGGGTAGGGGGGGTGCGGATTGTAGAGATAGGCCGGTCTTGTATCGGCAGTTGCGCCGGCACTGCGCGATTCAATGGCATTTCCTGGAACCGCCTTTGGCCTGGCAGGCGCGGCCGGGCTGGTGCTCCGCGAGCGAGGCATCGTCGGAGTGGCGAGCGGCTGCGGCATTTCGCGGGACACCGGTTCCGGCGACGGCGCAACGGCCGCGGGTTCGGGTGCCGGCGGCTCGGGAAGCGGCATGGGCGCTGCATTTGCAGGCGCAGCGGGAGCAGACTCGAGGAGAGTAAGCTCCACAGTTTCCGAGGCGCCGACGGAATACTGCGGCGCGGTCACGGGCCAGTGCGCGAGCAACAACGCGGCGTGGACTGCGATCGCCGCGACCAGCCATGCGCTGTAGCTCGAGGCGCGCGGCATCACTGCGACTTTGGCTTTGTCTCGAAGGCGACCTTGCCGATCCCACACTTCCGCACCTCGTCGAGCACGAAGATGGTGACGCCGAGCCGCGAGGCTTCGTCTCCATTGATGAAGACTTTCGGGTCGTCGTTTTCGGTCTTCAACTTTTGCAACGCGGCAGGCAGCTCGGCCGCGCTCATCGGCTGCTTGTTGAAAAGAATCGCGCCCTCCGCCGTGACGGTGATGGAGGTGAACTCGTCGCGATTCTGCGGCTCACCGCTCGCCGCCGCCGGCAGGTGCACCGGCACGCCTTTGCTCTTCACCATGGAAAGCGAGACCATCACAAAAGTCGCGAGCAGGAAAAAAATGATGTCGATGAGCGGGATGATCTCGATGCGCGCGCGCTTCGTCGAACGCGGGGAGGGGATGTGGATGGTGTTCATGTTTCGGTCGGCGGAGAGGCGCCACTCAACACTCCACTCTCAACACTCAACTTCTTTCCCAGCAGTGCGTCGAGGCGCGAAGCGGCGTCTTCGATTTCGTGCCGCGCGTCTTCCATCTTCGTGTTCAGAAAATTAAAGGGAATGAGCGCGACGATCGCGATGAAGAGCCCGAAGGCCGTGGCGATGAGCGCCTCGGCGATGCCGCCGGTGATCTGCGCCGGCGCGCCGAGTTCCTGCCCGCCCAGCAGGCTGAAGGAGCGGATCATCCCCATGACGGTGCCGAGCAGTCCGAGCAAAGGCGCGAGCGTGATGGTGGTATCGAGAATCGGGAGCCCGCGATTGAAGCGCTTGAGCTCCCGCGCCGCGCCTCGGAGCAGCGCATTGGCGTGCGACCCGCCGCGCTCGGCCAGCGCAAAGGTGAGCACCCGCGCGATGTAGTCCTTCGATCCTGCTCCCGCCCGGATCGCGGCATCGCGATCGCCTCGCTCGGTGGCGGCAAAGATGCGCTCTACCGCGCCGCGATCGAGCCGCAGTCTTTCGCGCACCACAAAGAAGAGCCGCTCCAGCACGACGGTGAGCGCGAGGATAGATGTGATGAGCAGCGGCCACATGACCGGTCCGCCTTTGAAGAAGATTGTGATCATTGGGTGCTGTGGCCTTTAAGGAACCGCTGATTTGATCCACGAAATACACCAAAGAGACGAAAAGGGCTGGTGCAGCGCGTTTGCTCGCCCGGTCTTCATGTTCCTTTTCGTGTCGTCCGCGTATTTCGTGGACTCCATCTTATTTTAATCAGTGGTTCCCCGGCGTCGGGGCGACATAAAAAAAAACGTGCGCGCAGACTTGCGAAGAATGCCTCTTGCGCCGCTCGCCGGACGCGGGCGACCTTCCGGGCACGTCATGAATTTTCTCCTCGCCGCCATCTGCATCGGGTTCCTCGCGTGGGCGGCTTTCCAGCATTTCCGCCGGCAACCTGTGGCCGGATCGCAAGCGCGTTTCCTTTTCATCCGCGCGTGGGCTTTCACGGCGCTGGTGAGTTTCATGTTTCTGCTCGCGTTTCTTTTTCTGCCAAACAAGGGGCGCGTGGTGTTGCTCCTGCCGGTCTTCCTCTTCGGCGCCACCCTGGCAAAGTGGATCGCCAGGAGCCGCGACCGGCTGCGCCGCGAATCGCAAACGCAATCGAACTTCGAGCGAGCGAAGCGAATCAACTGAGCCGTCTTTTGAATTTATCGGCGCCGTGCTCTACCTTCCCGGCCATGATTTCAACCGCCCGCCCGCTCCCGCAGATTTTCCTCGCCGCCGCCGTCGCCGCCGCCACGCTTTTTGCGCCCGGATGCGATGCCAGGGACAAGGAGAAACCCACCGCATCGCCCACCACCCGCCCCACCGATATGAGCCAGCTAAGCAAAGACGAACTGAAGAAGAAACTCACGCCCATCCAATATCAGGTGGCGTGCGAAAACGGGACCGAACGCCCCTTTCAAAACGAATACTGGGATAACCACGCGGCCGGCATTTATGTCGATCTCATCAGCGGCGAGCCGCTCTTTGCCTCGGTCCACAAATTCGACTCCGGCACGGGCTGGCCGAGCTTTTGGCAGGCTTTGAAAAAGGAAAACGTGGTGGAAAAAAGCGACAGTGCGCACGGCATGGCACGCACCGAAGTGCGCTCGAAGAAGAGCGACGCACATCTCGGCCACGTCTTTCCCGACGGGCCGAAACCCACCGGGCTGCGCTACTGCATGAACTCCGCGTCGATGCGCTTCATTCCCGTGGCCAAGCTCAAGGACGAGGGATACGGCGAATTTCTCGATCTCTTCAAGTAGCGGCGGACCCTGCGTGGCGCAGGCTTCCGAGCCTGCGGGAGTCGCGCAGGCAACCCAGCCTGCCGTGAACAGCATGCTGGAAGCCAGCGGAACAAACGCAGGCAGGATGCCTGCGCCACGCTCCTCGATCGCAAAGGATTGCGGCACTCCATCGCCTCTGTTTCATTCGCCGCCAGCCATGAGCACCATTCGCACTGCCCGCGTCGAACGCGCCACCGGAGAGACCGACATTACCGTCGAACTGACCATCGACGGCCGCGGCAAGAGCGCCGTGACCACCAAGATTCCCTTCTTCGATCACATGCTCACGCTCTTCGCGCGGCACGGCTTGGTGGATCTCGTGGTGCAGGCCGATGGCGACATCGAGGTGGACCTGCATCACACCGTGGAAGACACAGGGATCGCCCTCGGCCAGGCTTTCATGCGCGCGCTCGGCGACAAGCGCGGCATCCGGCGCTACGGCTGGTGCTACGTGCCGATGGATGAGACGCTCGCGCGCGTGGTGGTGGATTTCAGCGGCCGGCCCTTCCTCGAATATCGCGCGCCAACCGGGGTGCCGACCATCGGCAGCGCGTTTTCGTTTTCACTGGTCGAGGAATTTCTGCGCGCGTTCAGCGTGCACGCTGGCGTCAATCTTCACGTCGAAATCCTTTACGGCCGCGATGCGCATCACATGGCCGAGGCCGTCTTCAAGGCGCTCGCGCGCGCCGTGGATCAAGCTTGCCAGCTCGATGCGCGAGTCGATGGCGTGCCGAGCACGAAGGGCACATTGTGAAGAAAGTTGAGTGTTGAGAGTTGAGTGGCACTTCGCTCCTCACCGCTCAACACTCAACTCTCCTCGTGATCGCCTTGCTCGACTACGGCAGCGGAAATATCCGCAGCGTGATGAACGCGCTGCGGCACGAGGGCGCGCCGGTCGAACTCATCGACTCGCCGGACCGTCTGGCGGATGCGCAAGCCGTGGTGCTCCCGGGTGTCGGCGCTTTTGGTGACTGCGTGCGCGGCCTGCAATGGCGCGGCCTCTGGGAGCCGGTGCGCGACTGGCTGGCCGCGGACAAGCCCTTCCTCGGCATCTGCGTGGGCTACCAGATGCTCTTTGAATCGAGCGAGGAATCGCCGGGCGTTCGCGGCTTCGGATTCTTTGCGGGCGCGGTGAAACGCTTCACCACGCCGGGGCTCAAAGTCCCGCAGATCGGCTGGAACCAGCTCGAGTTTACCGACCCCGCGCACCTGCTCTGGAGCGGCTTGCCGGGGCAGTCGCACGTTTATTTCGTGCACTCTTATTTCCCCGTGCCGGAGGACGAAGCCATCGTCACTTCGCGCGCCACTTATGGCGAAAGCTTTGCCGCCAGCGCCGCGCGAGGCCGCATCTGCGCGGTGCAATTTCACCCCGAAAAAAGCCAGGCCGCTGGGCTGCGCATCCTGCGCAATTTCCTGACTAAAATCTGAAACCTGAGTGAGGAGTTTGCGCGCTGCGCGCGGATTTTCTGAAACTCAGGTTTCAGGTTTCAGGTTTCTCACTCGCTGCATCTCCGCCCACACGCTGCCGACGAAGATTTCCGCCTGCACTCTCAGCAGCAGCCGGTCGCGGTCGTCGGAGACCCACGCGCTGGCCCGCCTAAATTTTCGGTGCGGCGCGAGCGTGAGATCCTTTTTGATTTCGCGCAGATGAATTTCGAGCTTCACGCAATCGTAGCTCCGGCCCGCCACTTTCAACTTCTCGCGGCCAACGACATCCACATCGCTGAGATACGCCGCACTGCCCGGATACACGACGAAGCAATAGCGTTCGCCCGGCTCCAGGCACTGGCTGCGAACGAAGAGCAGCGCGGTGTGCAAATCGAAAACATCCGGGCACTCGAAGCGCTTGATCTTCGGCGGCGTCTTGTCGGCAGGCCGGCTTTCGCGCAGGCAGGAGACGCCCTCGGCGTCGAAATCGGCGCGCGTAAATTTGCTCTTCGACTTGTAAAGTTCGGTCTGCATCAAACTTATCGGACGCAACGTGACGGCCCGGCACAGCGCCTCGTGCCGCGCGTCCATGCGCCAAAGCGCGCGCACGGCGCCCACGGTCTTTGCATCCACGACCAGCCGCAAATCGCCGCGCGTGGTTTTTGAAAAATCGAAGTCCGCCGTCGCCGCCGAGAGCGCGCTCCAGCCGAATTTGTAGGTGGCTTTGAACGCCGCCGGCGGCGGAAATTTCCCGGGCAGCGGCGAGGTGAGCTCGTCGCGCCAGTCGCCAGCGCAAGCCGGCAGCACGCAGACGAGAAGAAACGCGCGCAGAATCCGGGGAGCGCGCCCGGCCCGTGCGCTGGTCTCGGCGTCCCGCTGCGACGGACTTTCAGAGACGCGCACCACGGGCAGGGGCTCTCGTCCGAAACCGGGCGTCTCCAAAAGTTCGCGGCGGCGTGACGCCGCCGCCGACACCCGGGACGGGTGTGATCCCCGGACGCACCCGCTCGATGGCGCCCGATGCGACCCACCCGCGACGCCCCTCCGGCAGCTGGCAATATGTCCACGGCCCCCGTTCGCTGAGCACGCGCACGCGGCTGCCGGCGGGCAGCACCCCGGCGAGGCCGGCGCTCTCCGCCGGCGCGAGATGCGCCTCGACTTCTTTGGCGGTGACGACGGCGAGCGCGCGATCGCGCGTGTGCAGCGAGATGCCGAAAACGGAAATCGCGGCGACGCCAAGACCCGCGATCGCGCCGAACCAAAGGCCCGCCCTAGCGCGAGGTGTGCGGGTGAAAAGAAGCGCGAGGCAGATGGCGGCGGTCCACGCGGCGAGCGCGCTGAGGAGAGTCCACATATCCTCCCGCACGCGCAGCATGGCACTTTCAAAAAACGGACCGGTGAGCGTGCTGGCGTGCGTCTGCTCGCGCAGCAGCTTGAGATTGGCGAGCGCCTCGGGATGCTCCGGCGCGATGGCCAGCGCGCGTTCGTAGTCGAGCATTGCGCGGCCCGGCGAGCCGATGCGGTAGTCCGCGTTGCCGAGATTGTAGAAAAGATTCGCGCTCCACGGGCCGGCATCCACGAACTGCTCGTAGAGCTGCTTTGCTTCGACGAAGCGGCCCGCATCGTAGAGATCGTTTGCCTTCTCAAAATCCGCGGCGTGCCCGCGCACTGCCAGAAACAAGGCGAACAGTGTCACCGCAATCTTCCGGTCACGCGTTTCCATTTGCGGAAGAAAACTTCGCGATCGTCTCGATGACGCGATTGCGCTCGGCGGCGGAGACGCGCCCATCGCCGCTGCCGCCGCCGGCGTAAAGCAGTTCCGCGCGGGCACTGAAAATCGCCGCGACACTCTCCGCAGTCTGCGGATCGAGTCGTCGCGACTGGCAGGCAGTCGCGGCATCGACACTGTCCGCCGCACGATCGGATCCGAGTGCTGTGTCGATCTGGATGACTCGCGCTGCCGCGTCGAAAAGTTTTGCGTGCGAACTTTCCGCGCGCAGGCCACGCAGCAGCGCGGCCTTCTCGCGCCGCAATCCGTCGGCCGCGCGCGCGGACTCGCTCCGGCGCAGCACGCGCCGGCCGATGAGCGTGAGCACCACGCCGAGCGGCACGAGTTGCGCGAGCAGAAATTCCCGGCGCGCGTAGAGCGGTTCGAACGAAGAGTGCGCCGCGCCGAACTCGTAGTGCAGGCCGAGGATGTCCGTCGGCGCAGCCTTCTTCTCTTGCGGCGCATTGGCCGTGATCGCAGGAGGCGGAGCCGGCGCGCCGGTCACAGTCAGTGGGCGCGGCTCGCTTCGGAGTGTCACGTATTTTTCCGACGCCGGATCGAAATACGAAAACGCAAAATCCGGCATCGCGGTCTTCCTGGCCTCCGCGATCACCGCCACCTCGAAGGTCTTCGCGCCCGCGATGCCGATCTCATCCTCGGCCTTGAAGACGCCGGTGGCCGGATACGTGCGCCAGCCGGTCGGGTCCGTCATTGCCGGAGCCTCCACTCGGTCGAAGCTGCCGCGGCCCGAGATGCGCAATTTCATCGTCACCGGATCGCCCACTTTCACCTCGTGCGGGCTCCCCTCGGCCGTGAATTTGAAATCGCCGACTCCGCCGGAGAAGTCCTTGGGACGGCCTTCGGCGGGCAGCAGCTTCACATCGATCTCGACTGCCGCGGCCTTTGCGTTCATCCGCTGGTTTGCGCCGAAAGTTGGATCGTTGAAGACATTGTCGAACATGTCGAAGATCGAACCGCCCTGCTTGCGCCGGGCTCGCGGCACTTGCGCGATGTAGGTAAAATCCAGCGGGCCGATCGAGAGCTTGCCCGCCTTGCTCGGCGTGATGGCGGTGTGCACGGCGACGACATTGTACTCGCGTCCATCGCGCCGCGCGGATTCCTGGCGCGGCTGTGTGAGCTTGGTCTTGGTGAAGCCCTCGCCTTCAAACTGAGGCATGGTTTCAAGCTGCCAGTGCACGCGGTCATCCACGTTGAGCCGCAGGTCGATCGGGATCGCTTCGCCGACATACGCGGTCTTTTTCGGCAGCACGATCTCGGCAAAGCCGACCTTGTCGAGCGGCTGCTGCGATCCGCCGCCGGCGCCGGACTCCACGCTGAGCGTGAGCGGTGCGGTCTTGAGCCGCTTGCCATCCACCTCCACCAGCACAGCAGGGATGGTGAAGGTGCCGGCGCGCACTGGCACGACTTGGTAGATGTAGGTCACGCTCCGTCGGATGTGCGTGAAGTTTTCCATCTGCATCTGCGTCGATGGACCGAGGTAGCGGATGTCGAGTCCATCGACCGCGACGCTCGGCGGCTGCCCGGAATTGCTCGAGCCATTGAGCTTGATCTGAAGCTGCACGGGCTCGCCCACCGCGGCGTTCTGCCGCGTGAGACTCGCGCTTACGCTCACATCCTCGGCGCGCGCGGCGGCCACGGACAGGAGTATGAAAAGGAAACGTGGGAAGCGCATGACGAGGATCACCAGTCACGAATAACACGCCCGTTGCCTTTGCGATCCGTGCGCTCGCGCAGTTGCACGCGGTCGTCTTCGCTCTTGAGCGAATCGAGCAGCGCCTTGGCCTGCTGCTCGGTCATCTTGCCTTCGGCGGCGGCGAGCGCATCGGCTTCGGCCTGCTCCTTCGCGTCGCTCTCGTCTTTGTCGTGCTGCGGCGCGGCATTGATTTCGCCTTCTTTTTTCTGGTCCGGTTTTTCGGGCGCGGGCTGCGGCGAATTCTGTTCGTCCTTTTTCTCCGCGCCCTTCTCGTCTTTTTTGTCGCCGGATTTCTGCTCCTGCGGTTTGCCCTCGCCGTCTTTCGGCTGTTGATCTTTTTGATCCTTCTCTTGCTCGTCCTTCTTGTCCTGCGAGTCGCCCTTCTGTTGATCCTGCTTTTGATCCTTGTCCTGCTTGTCGTCTTTCTTTTTGTCGTCCTTCTTCTGCTCGTCTTGCTTGGGCGGCTCTTTCTCGAGCTCCTCGATCATCTTGCGCACGAGATCGCGGTTGAAGGTGGCGTCGGCGTTCTGCGGATCAACCTTGAGCGCTTCCTCGTAATGCTGAATCGCTCCGTTCCACTCGCGCACCTTTGGCTCCTTGTCCTTCTGCGCGGCGCCGCGCTGGAAGAGCGTGTTGCCGAGATTGTATTCCGCCTTGGCGTGAAGCTGCGGATCGGGCGACGTGACGGCGCGCGCAAACGAATCCAGCGCGCGGTCATACTCGCCCGCCTTGTAAGCAGCCGCGCCGTGATCGAAGTGCAGCGCCTCCGAGCCCGGCCGGCGCTTGAGCTGCTGGGAAAATTGCTCCATCGCGCCCTTGAAGTCGTCGCGCTCGTAAGCCGTCACGCCGTTGTTAGTCGCGCGCGCCAGCGACGGCAGCGCGAGCATCAGCGCCGCCGCCACACCCGCCGTCCGCCGCGCCGCCACACGCCGTCTTTCGCCGAGCAGCATCGACGCCGCGAGCAGCGCGAGACCTGCGCCGAGCGGCCACTGGTAACGCTCGATGGGTTGGCGGGAAAGTTTCGCGTCGATGTCTTTTTCGGTCATTTGAGAGAGGCCGTCGCGCACGATCTGTCGCATCTCCGCGGGGCCGTTCAAGAGGTGAACGTAGAAGCCGCCCGTGGCTTCGGCAATTTTTCGCAGCCGCGCTTCGTCGAGCCGCGATTTCACGATCTGCCCGCTCGCATCCTTCACAAAGTCCGCGCTGCCCCGCAGCGGAATGAGCGACCCATCTGCCGAGCCGACGCCGACGGTAAAGATGCGAATCGCGCCGCTCACCCGTTCCGCTGCGCGCACGCCGTCCGCGTCGAGCTCTTCGCCGTCGGTGAAAATGAGGAGGCAGCGATTCTCGCTCTCGCCTTTGCCGAAAGCATCCTCCGCGGCTTTGATGGCCTCGGCGATATTGGTGCCGCCGAGCGGAATGATGTCGGTGTCGAGTTCACGCAGCGAGTTGAGCACCGCGCTATAATCCGCCGTGAGCGGAGCTTGGAGAAACGAGGAGCCGGCAAACGCGATGAGTCCCACGCGGTCGCCCTGGAGCGCTCCGATCAAGTCCTGCGTGGCGAGCTTCGCGCGTGTGAGCCGGTTCGGTTCGAGATCGGTGGCCAGCATGCTTTTTGAGGTGTCGATGGCGATGAGGATGTCGCGCCCGCGCCGCTTGCTCTCCTGCCAGGTGAAGCCGTAGCGCGGCTGGGCGAGGCTCAAGATCACGCCCGCCAGTCCGAGCAGCACGAGGAAGAAACGCGCGCGCCTTTTGCCGATGCTCACGTTGCCCGCGAGCCGATCCAGCAAGCGCGCGGCCACGAGCTGCCGAAGCAATTTCGCGCGGCGCGATTCGTTTCTGAAAAAAGACAATGCAAGCAGCGGGAGGAGCGCGAAGGCCCAGAACCAGTGAGCTTGGCCAAACGTCACGGAAGCCTCCTCCAGATCGTCTCCCCCAGCGCCGCCTGCACCGCGATGGCCACGAGGCCCGCCGCCAGGAACCACGGAAACAAATCGCGATACTGCTTGTACTGGCTCAGTTCGACCCGCGACTTTTCGAGCTTGTCGATCTCCCGAAAAATCTGCTCGAGCGACTTGCCATCCGTGGCGCGATAAAATTGGCCGTGCGCGACTTCCGCGATGTGCTTCAGCGTCGGCTCGTCCACATCGACCTTGATATTGCGATACACGGTGCGGCCAAACATGTCCTGCACCGGGATGGGCGCGTAGCCGCGCGAGCCCGCGCCGACGGTGTAGATCTTGATGCCAAGCGCGGCGGCCGCTTCCGCCGCAGTGGCGGGCGTGACCTTGCCGGCGTTGTTGTCGCCGTCGGTGAGGAGCACGAGGATTTTGCTTTTCGCCTCGCGCTCTTTCAGCCGGTTGGCGCCCGAGGCAATGGCAGAGCCGATCGCCGTGCCATCCTCGACGAGGCCGATGCGCACGCGCTCGAGATTTTGCAGCAGCCAATCGTGATCGAGCGTGAGCGGGCTCACGAGATAAGGCCGGCCCGCGAAGCACAGGATGCCGATGCGATCGTTGGGGCGGCCTTCGATGAATCCTTTGGTGACGTGCTTCACCGCCTCGATGCGATTGGCGCGCTCGCGGCCGATGGTGAGGTCCTCGGCGAGCATCGAGCGCGAGACATCGAGGGCGAGCATGATGTCGATGCCGCTCGCCTCGACGTGACTGATCACGCGCCCCTGCTGCGGCCGCGCCAGCGCGACGATGAGCAGCCCGAGCCCGAGCAACAGCAAGCTGGTGAGCCACGCGCCGGCCCGCGCCTTCCGCATCCTTCCGAGCCCCCGCAGCGGCGCGAGCGAGGAGAAGACCACTGCCGGCGCCGCGCCGCGCCCGCCTTTCAAAAGCGCCAGCGGCGGAATTGCGAGCAGAAGCAGAAGCAGCCACGGATGGGCGAAGGTGATGGCGCTCCAAGTCATAACGACGTTCGATCGGCAGATTCTGGGGATGCCTGCTTGCCTCCTTGAACAAAGGCCACCGCGCTCTCGAGCAGCCGTTCGCTGTCGCCAATATCGGCGTCGATGCGGGCAAATTTGATGAGATCGCAACGATCGAGAAAATCGCCGAGCAGCTTCCGGTCGGTGTCTTCAAATTTCACCGACTGCGCGATGGCCGCGAGAAACTCGGGAGATGTCTGCTGCGTCGCCCGCACGCGATACTCGGCGCTGAGGAAGGTGCGCAGCACATCCGAGACGGCGATGCTGAAGGCGTAGGGCGCGCTCTGCCGCACTTGCCCGCGCAGTTCTTGCAGCGCGCGAAATGCGATCGACCTCGGTGTGGGCGGCGCGGGCGCGGGCCGGTTGCGAACGGCGCGCACGATGAGCCACACGAGCGCGCCGACCAGTAGCAGCGCGACGATGGCCGCGACCGCGACCATCCACGGCGGATACGGAAACACGTCGATGGGCGGCGCGATGTCGCGGAGCTGTGGCGGCTCGGGCGGCGGGGTCGAGAGCGCGGCGATCATGCGCGCAGGTGGAGCCGCCGTTCGCGCGTGCGGAAAAAAGCGCGCAGCGCCGGCACGTAATCCTCGTCGGTCTTGAGCGCGATGGTGTCCACGCGCTTGCGCCGGAAGTCGCGCAGGCGCTCACTCATTGCATCGCCGACCGTTTCGAGGTGCCTGCGGCGCACGCCTCGGTCCGATGTGTTCACTTCGATCTGCTCG
>JBBRXP010000093.1:0-22399 GCA_038238555.1 Chthoniobacterales bacterium
CACCCGCCACGGCCCGTTTGCCCTGCCCGGCCGCGTGTGGCCCCCCCCCAAGATTTAGCTGCGGCGCCCGTGCCGGCGCCCCGCCTTCCGCGTGGGCCCGGACGGGCCCCCCCCGCGGCCGGCGGCGCTCGTTCAGCGCTGGTAGATGGGAAGAAAGTGATTCTTCACCGCGAGGCTCAGGATGGCCATCGACGTGGCATATACCTTCCCCGCCTCGCGTCCATCGCCGCCGCCGTTTTCCCAGTAACCTTCCCGCGACTGGAGCGGCAGCAAGACTTCGGCGACTCTTGTCTTACCCACCTCGGCGTACTTTCCGCCGCGCTGATACATGCCCTGCGCGTAGTAATAAGTGGTGTAATAAAACCAGCGCTCGTCGGAGCGGATGCCTTCGCGCAGCAGGCGCTCGCCGGCCCCGATGGCTTCCGGGCTTTCGTAGTCTCCGCACACCTGGAGCGCGAGCAGGCCCTCGGCGGTGGTCGAGATTTCGTGACCGCGCGTCTGGTAACCGAAGCCGCCCGCCTGGCCGCGCCCGCGCCGCTCGGTCTCGGGATCGTAGAGGAGCTTGATGTATTGGATCGCGGCGTCGATGGCTTCCTTGGGCACGTCCATGCCGGCGTTGCGCGCGGCGCGCAAGGCCATGACCTGCCACACCGTCACCGACATGTCCGACGAAGTATCGCTCGGCAAATAGCGCCAGCCTCCGCGGGCGTTTTCGTTTTTCGCGACCTTCTGCGCGCGCAGGATGAGGTCGATGGCTTTTCTCACTTTCTCGCGCAGCAGCTCGTCCTGCCGCGCATCGACGCCCATGCCGAGCATCTCGGCAAGCATGAGCGTGGTGATGCCGTGTCCGTACATGCGGGAGTTATCTTTTTCGCCGAAGTAACCGTCGGGCTGTTGCACGTCGGGCTGCAACACGTAGCCGAGCGCCTTGCGCATCGCCACGCCTTCCGGCGACGGGTCGCCGGGTTGATGTCCGCACGAGGCCATCGCGAGCACGGCGAGGGAAGTCATCGCCGTCTCGTTGCGCCGGCCCTTGTTTGCGATCGTGCCGTTGTCCTCCTGCTGCGTGAGGATGTAGCTCACGCCGCGAGCCAGCGCATCGTCCACCGCATCTGCGCCAAGAGAATGAAGGCTTAACGCCAGCGCGAGCCAGAGCGCCGCGGCAATTGAAAATTGAAAATTGAAAATTGAAAATTGCCTCACGGCTTCCGGCCTTTCTCGGCGATGACGCGGTAATACGTTTCGACTTGATTGCGGTATTCGCCGGCGACGGCTTCGCGCTGACCTTGCGTCATTTGCTCGGCGATTTTTTTCGGCAGCTTGCCCCAGTCGCCGCTCTTCACCGTCCTTGCGTCGGGCATCGCGCCGTAAGGATTCTTTCCGGCATCAGCCTTGGCTCCGTTTTTTGAAACGGCCTCCATTTCGTTTTGCGCGACGTCGTTGCCGGGCTGGTCGGCGGGCGATCCGGCGCGGGCGGCGCGCATCGCGGCGGCGGCGGCCTGCGCGGCGGCGGCGAGCGCGTTCTGCGCTTGTGTCATCGCTTGCTGAGCGCTCTGGCCTTGCCCGGGTTGCTGGCCTTGCTGCGCATCGGGCTGCTGGCCGGGTTGCTGGCCCGGAGGCTGGGCGGGTGTCTGCTCTTTCTGCCCGGTGTCGGCGGTTTGGGTTGGCGGGGAATTGAGCGCTTGATCGAGCGCGTCGAGAGCCCGCGCCATCCAAATTTGTTCCTGCGGGGTGGAAGGCGGCGCATCGTCCGGCTGAGGAGTCGCGCGAGCCGGTGGCTCGCCGTTCCTTTGCTGGCCTGGGTTTGCGGCGACCTGAAGCTGGCTGACTTCGCTTTTCAATTCGTCGTTTGCCGCGTCCACGGCGGGTTGCGCTTGTGCGGCCGTCTGCGCTTTGTCGAGGGCCTGTCGCGCCGAGGGCACGCTGCGCTCGCCGGTCGCGGCGATCTGCTGGCCGAGTTGCTGGAGCTGCTCGCCGGCGGGCTTGTTGTTGAGCCGCTCCTCGTGCCGGCCGGAACGTTCGACATCGCCGCCGGTCTCCTGCGCGGTTTGCGCGATCGGCGGCTGCTTGAGCGCGGCTTGGGCGAGTTGCGGGTCGGGCTGTTCGGGCTGCGGCGAAGCGGCGGCCATCTTCTGCACGTCTTGCGCGACGGCATCTTCCGCGTTGCTCGCCTGCCCAAGTTTTTGCTGCGCTTCGGTGAGCGTGTTTTTGGAAACGGCGCTGAGCTCTTGCTGCATCACGGGATTTTTCGGCAGTTGCCTTTCGAGTTCCGCGAGCAATTCCTCCGGCGATTTCTTTGCCATCTCGGCGAGCTCGGCCGCCTTTGCGTCTTGCGCGTCGCGTTGTTGCTTCATGCCCTCTTCTTCGCTGGCCCGCAGGGCCGTGCGCGAATCCTGCGCCTTGCCCTGCTCGGCATTTTCGTAGTGCTCGGCGAGTTGATGGAGGGCGTCGGCGAGCTTCTGCTGCTGTTCGCCGGCGTCGTTGAGCGCCTGCTTTTGCACTTGTGCTGCATCGCTGCGCGCGGCTTCCGAGAGCGACTCGGCGGCTTTCTTCGGCGGCTCCTTGAGCATCGCCAGCGCGTCGTCGGCATCGCGCGCACGCTCGCGGCCTTCGGCTTCCATCACGTCCTGTTTGTTGGCGTCGGCGCGGATGGCGTCTTTGAGGCCGTCGATTTTATCGTTGAGCTTTTCCTGCTTCGCGAGCTGCCGCTGCGCGTCGGCGCGCGCTTCCTCCGGCTTCTTTTCTTCGGTCTTCGCGGCTTGCTCTTTTGTCTCCTCCTTGAGCTTCCCGGTTTCTTTCGCGAGCTGCTTCATGCGCTCGGCGAGCTTGGGCGTCATCGCGGCGATTTCGTTGCGCGCTTCGTCCATCATCGGCCGCAAGAGATCGAGCGCGCTCTTCACCGCCGAGGCGATCTGCTCGATCTCCGGCGACGTGCGCTCGGGCAGTCGCTCGAGGCGAAAGCGTTCGCGCATCTCGCGCTCGACATCGCGGAAGGGCGGACCGCCGGCGATCTCCGCCACGATGCGCTGCGCGGCGTCGATGACTTTGCGCCGCTCGGGCTCGAGCTGTGTGCGGGCCAGCTCGCCGGGGATCGCGCGCAGACGCGCTTCGAGCCACTGCCAGTCGCGCGGATTGCCGGTGCGCGCGCGGGCGGCCACGATCTCCCAGCGTTCCGAGCCGGAGAGAAGGCGCAAGCCGTCGAGCAACTCCGAGAGGCTGTGCGCGCTCTCGAGCACGCGGAAATTTTTGTCGAGTGCGAGCAGGGAAGGCGCGGACTTTTCGAGACCCTCCAACGCGAGCGTGGTCATGCGCACGTCGTTGACGAAGTAAGTGTCCGCGCTCACTCGCGCCTCTTCGGCGTCGCCGTGCGCCTTGAGCGCCGCGGCCTTTGCCTCCCACTGCGCATCCAGCAATGTGTCGCGCCACTCGGGAGTGAGCCGCTTGTCGCGCGCGATGCGTTCGGTCTCCGCGCGCAGCCCGTCGAGCGCGGCCCACGCCGGGCCGGTGTCTTTTGTGAGTTGCTGGAAAGCGGTGCGCGGCGCTGCCGACACATCGCGCCGCAAATCCATGAGCGTGCGCGCGCCCTCGGAAAGCGCTGCGGCGAACTGAACCACCGGCGTGAGCAAGCCGGCGCCCGGGGCGGGATCGGTCATTGCTTTCTGCACGGCGGGGCGCTGCTCACGGAGTTTTTTTTGCAGCAGCTTCAAGCGGCCCTGCATCGCGCCTTGATTGGCGGGCCGCTCGGCCAACGGCTGCATCGTCTCTTCGAGACTCGCGGTCTCGGAGAGCACCACGCGCGCGCGGCTGGCGAGTTGCGCCCATTTCGCGGCGTCTTCACCGCTGGCGCGCGCGAGTGTGGCGATGCGCTCCTGTTCCGCGCTCACCACCATCATATTTTCGGTGAGCACATCGAGTTCATCGCACGCGAGAAACTGGCGATACGTTTCCTCCGCGAGCCGCGCGCGCTGGCCGGTGTGCACGAGCCCGTCGGCGATCTCGTGCATCCGGTCGCGCGCGGTCTTGGCGGAAAGATCGGCCGCGAACGCATCGAGCGCGGCGCGCGCGGCGCCGGCATCCATCTTCGCGAGACAGCGCGCCAGCATCACGAGCTCGGCGCTCTCGTGCCCGCCGGGCGCGACCTTCAATGTCGCGAGCAATTGCGTCCACGCCGCCGCGGCTTTCTGCTCGAAGTCCTCCAATTTTCCGGACGCTCCGAGCAGCACTTGCCGCCGCTGCGGATCCTCCTCACGCAGCTTCTGGAAATCTTTGCGCGCCTCGTGCGCCTGCTTCTCGAGCGCCTCGCCCGCGGTGCGCAATTCGCGCAGCGATTCGTAGAGCCCGCGCTCCGCCTCGAGCACGGCCAGCCGCTTAGATTCAAATCCGAAGGCCGTGATGGTGAGCTGCAGCGGGCGCGACTCGCCGCGGCTGCCTTTCAAATCCACGGCGAGCAGCTTCATGGTCACGAAGTCGCCGGGCTTCACTCCTTGCTCAAACAAATCCCAGCGCCGCTCGACCACGGCGCGCGGTCCGCAATCTTTCGCGAGTGGAGTTTCCATCCACGGGCCGTCGTTGATCTTCACGAGCTGCGAGACTTTTTCCAGCGCTTGATCGTCGCTCGCGACGCCGCGCACCTCCACGATTTCATTGGCGGGGAGAATGAGATCCTGCCTCGGCGTTTCGAGTTCCACTTCCGGCACGAGGTCGGGCTCGGCGCGCAGTTCGTACTCGGGGCTGAACTTATTCTCGAAGCCGGAATCCGCACCGACGAGATGCACGCGATAAACGCCCGACGCGGTGAGCGCCACCTTTCCCAGCAGCCGGTCGCCCTCGGCCACGAGCGGCACGGTGTAATTTTTCTTTCCCTGTTCGATGCGCAATTCGCCGTCCTTGATCTTCTGATTCGTAGTGAGCCGCAGCTCCACTTCGCTGCCTTCGAGCGCGATGAGGTCGCCATTTTCCTCGACCGTGCGCTTGCTGCCGGCACGCGTGTAGGCGGGAAAAAGGATGCTCTTTTCAAAGCTCACGACCACGGGCCGCGCCACGGAGCTGAGCTGGTATTTCCGGGTGATGGCGTCGCCGGCGCGCACGCGATATTGCACGTCTTCACGCGCCACCTGGATGGCGCCGGTGAAGCGGTCGCCGCCCGCCGGCGTGAGCGCGATGAGTTCGCGCCCGCCCGACTTTGTGAACGTCTCAAGGAACGCCTTGCCCGCGCGCCGGCCCGTGAGCCGGATGACCAGCGGTTCGGCATCGCCGTGCGCCACAACGCGATCCGCGGGATTCGGCGCGACGATCTCCACTTGCACCCGCGACACGCGCGCGAGGTTCGCCATCGGCAGCATCGCGCGCGCGAGCAGGGTGCCGAGTTGCGCGCCGGCAAAAAGGAAGGCCGCCGCCGCTGTGACGAGGATCGCCAGCGCGAAGGCGAGGTAACTGCGGAGGAGCTTCACCGGCAGGAGCCGCTGCATATCGAGCCGCTCCACGCGAGCCGCCACATCGCTCTGCAACAGCGCGCGGAATTGCGCGGAGTCGAGCACTTGCCCGCTCTCCGCCGCGCCGAGTTCGACCGCGGAGAGCAAATCCTCGCGCAACTTCGGCTCCGCATGTTCGACGAGCCGCGCCAGCCGCCGCGGTCCCGGCGCGTGCGCGAGCACCCGCAGGCAGGAGCGCCATTCGGTGATGAGCACGGCGAGATACGCCAGCCCGCTGAGCCCCCACCGCACGGAATCGGGAACCACAAACAACCAATCCACCAGCGCCACAAGGAGCATCGTAGCCAGCAACATCGCCAGCCCGCTCGCGACGCCGCGGAGCAGGATGAGATTGCGCCGCCGCCGCGCAAAGGCGTGGAGTTTGGCGGAGATTTTCGGATCGAGCGTGGGGATCATGGAACGGGATGAAAGGAGAAGGTCACGAAAGTCGCCAACCTTAGCCGGAACAATTCAGAAGAAGGGTCCACGAAAAACACGAAAGACACGAAAAAAGACGCAGGGGCGTGGGACGGCGCTGGCGGGGATTCAACACTCCGGTTTGGTCCGCCTCGTGAGAGCTCACGCACGATTCGCCATCCCGCATCCACTCAGCCTTTCGTGTCTTTCGTGTCTTTCGTGGACCGAATCGCTCCGGCTTAGTCGGAAACGATGCACCCGGCAAAGCGCCGTTGAAATCGTTGACACCCTTTTTCACCCACCACATAGTCGTCGCCTAATTTCACCGCCATGGCCCTCTCCGACCCCAAAATTCCTGAGCCCACGGCTACCCGTGCAGCAACCAATCCACCCACTCGCAGTCCCATGTCCGACATCACTTCCGGGAAAAATACGCTTTCGGCCGACGTCGAAATCAAAGGCTCCATCAAGTTTCAAAACGACCTCACCATCGACGGCAAAGTCGAGGGCGAGATCACTTCCGCGGGCGTGCTGACCATCGGCGAAAACGCCGAGATTCGCGGCGAAGTGAAGACCAAATCGGTGACTGTGTACGGAAAGGTCACCGGCAATATCACCGTCGATGAGCGTTGCGAGCTCAAGAGCCGGGCGCAGTTGCACGGCGATCTGAAGGCCGCGCGCCTCATCATCGAGGAGGGCGCGACCTTCGTCGGAAAATCGGAAGTCACGCCGAACAAGATTCCGATCAAGCAGCCGGAAATCGTGCGTGCCTCCGAGCCGAAGGCCGCGGCGGTCGGCGGCGGTGCTCGCTAAGCCCGGCCCTCCGTGGCCAGCAACGTCCCGAGGCAGCCTGAGAAAATCAGCGCCGACTGTCCGCATTGCGGCTTCAGTCAGCTCGAGTCGGCCATTGCCAAGACCACGTTTTGCCGGAAGTGCGGGCAGCATTATTCCATCGAGCGGCTGCTCGCCAAGGAAGCGGCCAGCCTCAAGGCGCCATCCTTTTTTGAGCGGCTCACCAAGGCGGTCGGAGGCGAGAAAGAGCGCACCATCCAGTGCCACTCTTGCGGCCACCGGCAGGTCGTGAGCACCTCCGCGCAGTCGAGCCTCTGCCCTGGGTGCGGCAGCTACATCGACCTGCGTGATTTCAAGATCGACGGCGCATTTGGGCGCAGCATCCAGACGCAGGGCGAGGTAAAGATCACGGCCAAGGGCGATCTCACCAGCGCGCACATCGGCTGCGGCAGCGCGCGGATCGAAGGCAAGGTGCGCGGCCACATCGTCTGCACCGGCGAAGTGTCGGTAAAGATCCAGGGCAAGCTCGCCGGCACCATCGACACGGAAAAGCTCACGATCGAAAAAAAATGCGACGTGGAATTTGTGCGGCCCGTTAAGGCCAGGGCCGTGGCAATAGTCGGCAAGGCGCTGGCAGTGGTGCATTGCGATGGCTGCGTGACGGTGGAAAAGGGCGGCATCCTCGGCGGCACCATCTACGCAAAGGCCGTGAACTTCGAGCACGGCGGCATCTTCATCGGCCAACTGCGCATCGGCCAAATGGACTTCGACCTTCC
Organism: Chthoniobacterales bacterium; assembly: GCA_038238555.1. Lineage (GTDB taxonomy): Bacteria > Verrucomicrobiota > Verrucomicrobiia > Chthoniobacterales > Chthoniobacteraceae > JANNXQ01. The sequence goes on from JBBRXP010000093.1 coordinate 7,457, forward strand.
CGACACTGCCGGCGTGCCTGCCGAGCTCCTGGACGAGGATGCCGATGACTTGCTGCCGCGTGTGCCGGCCCGGCCCTCGACGGCCCACCGGGCTTAGCTGGGTGCGTGCTGGAGAATGCGTTTCCGCACGCGAGGCGGGCAGCGCCAAAGTAACGCCATGAGCGCACTCGCCCGCACCAAAGCCGATGCGCCCGCTCCCGGGCGAGTGCTTCTGCGCGGGGTGAGCTGGGAGACTTACGAGCGCTTGCTCGACGAGCACAACGAGGCCGCCGGCCCGCGGCTGATTTATGACGATGGCTTCCTCGAAATCATGACTCTCTCCATCGAACACGAACAACCCAGTTGCACGCTCGCCCTGCTGGTGGATCTCATCGCCGGCGAGTGGAACATCGACTGTCGCGAGAGCCGGCTCCAACACCTTCAAGCGCGCGGATCTGAAAAAAGGATTCGAGCCGGACTCGTGTTTCTTTTTTCGGGATCCCGCCGCGATCCGCGGCAGAAAGCGGCTCGATCTCAAAGTCGATCCGCCGCCCGATCTCGTCATCGAGATTGAAGTCACCGAACCGCTCCTCCCGAGGCTGCCGATCTTCGCCGCGGTAGGCGTGCCGGAGGTGTGGTCGTGCGAGCGCAGCGACGTCCGCATCCTGCGACTTGAACTCGGCCGCTACGGGGAAGCCAGGCGCAGTGGTCTTCTGGCGCCGGTGACCGGAAAAATCCTCAGCGATTTCCTGCGCCGCAGTGAGAAAATGAAAAGCTTTTCATGGGCGCGCGCGGTGCGCGATTGGGCGCAGGCGCAACGCAGCTGAGTGGCGCCTCACGGCTTGGCTGGAGCTGTCGGATCGCTCGGAGGCGCTGGAGTGTTCGGCGCGGGAGAATCCGCGGGCTTGGCTATTTCCGCGGGCTCGGGCGCATCTGGCTTTGACGGGGGCGGCGCGGGTTTTTGCGCCTGAGCTTTCGCGAGCTTTTGCGTTTCGCTCATCGCTTCCTGCGCGAAGGCCGTTCCCTGGGAATTCTGGATCACCTGCTCGTAAAGCCGCTTCGCGTCTTCCGTCTTTCCCTGCGCTCTTAGAATCCGCGCCTGGCCCAGCAGTGCGACCGGCGCGGTGAAGCTGGTGGGAAAAGCGGCGAGCGCTTTTTGATAAGTCGCCAGCGCTTCATCCGTTTTTCCCTGCGCCTCTTGATTGGTCGCGAGCCCCGTCCATGCGCCGCTGAGCAGCGGGTGCGCGGGAAATTTCGCGATGAATGCACGCAACTCCGTGGAGGACTCTTCGTATTTGCCTTCCGTGCGCAGAGTCTCGGCCAGCAGCAGCATCGCGCTGGCGCCGGCTGAGGTCTTCGGATACCGCGCGATGACCTTGCGATAACCCTCGTCGCCATTTGCCGCCGCGAGCAATTCCGCCGCATTCAGCGTCGTCCTTCGCCGCGACCATTCCGTGGCGCTGTAGCCGAGAAAGCCGACCGCAAACACCGCGGCGAAAAGCAGGACGTGATTTTTGTACTGAATCCAAAAAGCGAGCGGATCGAATCCAGTCTCCGCGGGCGGGGGCGTTTCGGTGGAGCTGGGCGGCATGGGGCGGGCAAGGTTGCAAAGGCGCCCGGCGAGCGCAAGCGCGCAGTACTCTCACCCCCGCCGCGGCAGGATCTGATGCGTCTGCTTTGTCTTCACGATGCAGCCCGCCGGCACCACGCCGCGCCACACCGTGCCGGGATACACGATGGCGTCGCGCCCGATGAGCGAGCCGGGATTGATCACCGAATTGCAGCCGATCTGCGCGCGGTCGCCGACGATCGCGCCGAATTTTTTCAATCCCGTGGGCACCAGCCCGTGCTCGGTGGGCACGGTCACTTCGCTGCGATCGAGTTTGACGTTGGAAAGGATGACGCCCGCGCCGAGATGCGCGCGGTGGCCGACGATCGAATCGCCCACGTAATTGAAGTGCGGCACCTGCGCCTCATCGAAAACGATGCAGTTCTTGAGCTCGCACGAATTGCCCAGCACGCAGGCCGAGCCGACGATCACGTTTTCGCGGATGTAACAGCCGTTGCGAATCTCGCAGTTCTCGCCGATCCACGCCGGGCCTTTGATCATCGCGCCCTGCTCGATCACCGTGCCCTTGCCGATGAAGACCGCGCCGCTCACGAAAGGCTTGCCCACGAGCCGCCCATTGATCGCGGGCTTGAGCCGGAATTGGAGGTAGCTGGTGATCTGCTTGAGCGCGTCCCACACGTTGGCCGCATTCTCAAAGAGCATGCGGTGCTCGGTGTGAGTGAGGTCAAGATAATCGGCGGGCGCAAACATGAAACGGATCGTGTGACAGGCGGGACTTTCTATGCTGCCCCGCGCAGGAAAAGCCAGCGCCTTCCTTGTGGCGCGATGGGCGGTCGATGCAATGTCACTTCCGCGGCGCGGGGCGGAAGGCGGGGTGTTCGGGGTTGCCGCCGCTTTCGAGGTAGGCGAGCAAGTCCAGAATCTGTTCGCGCTCGAGCATGTTGAGCAAGCTGGGCGGCATCGGCGAGATGGCCGACAACTCGCGCGAGGCGATGTCTTTCACGCGGATTGTTTTCGTTTCCTGAGCCAGGGGATCGGGGCGGATGGTGACGTGCCCGGCGGTCTCGGTCTCGACCACGCCGAGGAGGGTCTCGCCGCTCTTTAGGCCAATGACGGTGTTGCGGAATTTGTCGTCGATGGCGCGCGACGGGTCGAGGATCGCGTCGAGAATATCGCGGCGACCGAAGCGGCTCGCCACCGCGGTGAGATCGGGGCCGATGAGGCCGCCGGGATCCGTGCCGACGCGGTGGCAGAGAATGCACTGGGCTGCGGCGAAGGCGGCGCGCCCGCCGGTGAAGGAGCGTCCGGCGGCGGCGCGGTCGAGCAGGGGCTCGAGCGTTTCCATCGACCATTCGCGCACGAAGTGCGGGGCTGGGCCGGCGAGTGCGGCGAGCACGATCGACTTGTCCTCGATCAGCGGAGCGAGCGCGGTCCGCTCGGCGTCGGTGAGCGCCGAGGCCGTCGCAGCCTTGATCTGGCGCAGGGTGGCCACGTAGTTCTGCGCCCCTTGTCCCTGCTCGGCACGGCGCAGCGCGGTGAAAAAAATGCGGCGCTCCTCGATCGTCCACGGCTCGCGCGCGTGGCGGAGGAAGAAAAGAAAATGCACGACGTCGGCGAGATCGTCGGCAGCGGAGAGCAGGCGCGTCGTGCGGGCCACGATGCCGGGCGCGCCGAGGTTCACGAGCAGCTTGCAAAGTTCGCGATTCATCGCGCGGCTGCTCGCGGGATAGAGCGGGTCGAGCTTTGCCGTTGCAGATCGCGCGACCTCGGGAAGCGCGGGCAGGATCAACTCGTAGATGCGCAGCGCCTCCAGTTGCTGCGTCTCACCGAGCCCGGAGAGGGACATGCGGTTTAACGCATCCAGGAGCGCGAGCTTCGCGGTGTCCGAGCCCACGCGAGCCAGCGCGAGCCAGGCGGTGAGCGCGCGCTCGGATTCTGTTTCGGCGAGCGCTTTTTCCTGCCACTCGCGCGGGTTCACCGTCTCGAGCGCGAGCCGCGCGGCGAAGCGAATCCAGCGGTCCTCGTGGCCGAGTTGCGGCCACGCCGCGGCCAGCGCCTCCGCGCCACTCGTGGAGCGATCGCGGCGATGAAATGCTTCGAGCCGGTGGCGAAGCTCGCGGGCCGCGCGCGCGTTTGTGTCCTCGATCCGCGGTCCATCCGCGAACTTGCCGGTGTAGCGCAGGCGATAGAGGCCCGATTGCGTGCCGCGCCCGCCGGTCGTGAAATAGAGCGCGCCGTCGGGACCGGTCGTCAGGTCCGTGATGTTGAGCGGTCGCCCCGTCGCGAAGTCTTCGCGCGTGGCCGAGTAGCTCGCGCCGTGCGGCGCGAGGTGCACAGCGAGGATGCGCCCGTAAGCCCAGTCGGCGATGAAAAGAGCGCGTCGATATTTTTCCGGAAAATGACAGCGCGTTCCAAACTCGACGCCGGTCGGCGAGCCGAGGCCCACGTCATGAATCGCGGGCAGCACCTCGGCGGCATACGGCGGCAGCACCACCGTCCCGCGCCGCCACCCGTACTCGCCGCCAGAGACGAGGTGATGCACACGCGTGGGCAGATACCACGGGTTGCCGATGTCGCGCTCGTTGTCGGCCTCGTAGGTGAACATCTCGCCGTCCTCGTTGAAGGCGAGCGCAAGTGAGTTGCGCAAGCCGCCGGCGACGATCTCCCAGCGCGTGCCGTCGCCATCGGTCCGCGCGAGGTAACCGCTCAAGAGCCGGCCGTCGGTTCCAAAAGTCTGCGCGTCGCGCGGCCCCGGGATCCACGGCAGACCTGCGAAGCGCTGGAAGGGCGAGTCCGCGGCGCGCCCGGCGGGCAACGCGACGTCGTCGCCATTGAGGATGTAGATCATCCCGTCGGGACCGAGCCGGAGATGATTGCGCCCGTGCCCCGCACCGCCCTCGGTGCGCACCAGCTCGCGCACTTCCTCGAAGCGATCGTCGCCGTGCGCGTCGCGCAGACGGAAGAGGGCCGACGATTTATTCGCGTAGGCGTAAAGCGCGCCGTGGGCGTAGAGCAGGCCGCGACACTCGAGCAGCGTGTCGTTGATGACCTCGACTTTTTCCACCGCCGCGGCGCCCAGCGTGAGCCGCAGCAAGCCGGGCTTCTTCTCCAGTGCGACGGTGATGCGCCCCCGTGGATCAAACGCGAGCGCGACCCACGAATCCTCTCCCGCCTGCGCCGAGCGCAAGAGTTCGACGGTGAATCCGGGCAGCGTGACGATGGTCGCCGGATCCGTCGCGCGCTCGGCGCCGCGCGCCAGCGTCCAACTGTTGTAAGCATCCACCGCGCGGCGCGGATCGAAGGGATTGCCCTCCGCCTTGGCATCCACGCGGCCGAGCGCCGCCACCGGCTGCCAATCCGCACCCGCGCGGGCGGAGCCGAGCCACGATCCATCCGTGACGATCCACTCATGCCGGCCGGAGTCGAAGACCAATTCGAGGATGAGCGCGATGGACGCGCCCGCCGCTTCCACAGCCAGCACGTTGGCGCCAGCGTGGACGTGCCGGGACACATCGAAACTCTCGGCCTGCTCGCGCCCGCTGAATTCGCCGATGCGTTCGCCATTGACCCAAGCCGTCATGCGCCCCGCGCACGCGCCGAGCAGGACTGCCTTCTGCAATCCGGATCTCGCGGAAAAAGTCTTCCGAAAAAACCCAGCATCCGTCCCGTCGATCCGCACCCACTCACACGGCGGCAACGCGATCGGACTCTGCGCGCCAGCGCGCGAATCTATCGTCGAGAGCAGCAGCAGGAGCAGAAAAAAAAAGAACATTCGGCTGGCGGACGGGAGCCGACCGAATTGAATGCCGCTTGTGTGGCCCTCGAAGATTTCCCCGACTTCATCCGCGCAAATTACGAAATCCATGAATGGCGTCATGCGTCAGCGATCCTTCAAGCCGATTTTTCCCACGAGTGCGGGGATCTTTGCGACGTGCTCGCGCGGTTCCGCCTTCGCAAGAGCGCAATCGCCGTGGGCGGAGGTCGGAAGAGCGACGTGGCTGGTTGGATCGATTCGGAGTTTGACGCCAAGGGTTGGAGGGAACGACAGTTCGATACCAAAATCGTGGTCGATAGCACGGAGATAAGAAGCCCTACCCACAAAGTGGACTGCTTCAAAAACCGGGTGGCCCTCGAGATCGAGTGGAACAACAAAGATCCATTCTACGATCGGGATCTAAATAACTTCCGTCTCCTTTTCGAACTGAGAGCGATTTCTCTTGGGATCATCACGCGGTGCGATGCACTGCAGAAGATTGTGGAAGAGTTGGGACGCGGTTCTTCTTTCGGAGCGTCTACCACGCACATGAGCAAGCTGCTGCCACGCATTGAAGGCGGCGGTGGAGGTGGATGCCCAATTCTCGTCTTCGGTATAAGTAACAAGCTATATGTCCAGGATAGTTAATCTCGCATCCCCGCAGGCCGCGCCTGCCATTGACCTTCTCGAAAAAATTCACGGTTGCTACGCCACGATCGTTGCGGACCCTCCGTGGCGTTTTCAGAATTCGACCGGCAAAGTGGCTCCGGAACATCGGAGGCTATTGCGTTATCCGACCATGGAGTTGCAGGAGATCATCGACCTCCCAATCGGCCGGGTCGCGGCAGCCCAGTCGCATTTGTACCTGTGGGTTCCCAATGCGCTCCTTACCGAAGGGCTGCGGGTGATGAAGGCTTGGGGCTTTACCTACAAATCAAACATTGTGTGGTTGAAGGTGCGCAAGGATGGCGGACCGGACGGCCGCGGCGTCGGGTTTTATTTTCGCAACGTGACGGAGTTGGTCCTCTTCGGAGTCCGCGGCTCGATGAGAACTCTCGCTCCCGGCCGCACCCAGGTGAACATGCTCGCCACTCGGAAGAGGGAGCACAGTCGAAAGCCGGATGAGATCTACGACATCATCGAAGCGTGCTCTCCAGGCCCTTACTTGGAACTCTTTGCCAGGTTTCGCCGCACGGGATGGGCGCAGTGGGGAAATGAAAACGTGGAGGAAAACGCGGACTTCGGTGTCGCGCTGCGCAAAGGGCACGTCGATTCCCAATTGCGACTGCTGGAATCGCCGCGCGGTTACCGAGCCGTCGATTGACGCGGCGGCGCGCGCTTCTTTAGCCTCGCGCGCATGTCGCTCACTTCGCTCCGCGCCGGCATCGTTGGCACGGGCTTCATCGCGCCGGTGCACATCGAGGCGCTGCGTCGGCTCGGCGTGCAAGTCACGGCCGTGTGCGGTTCCACGGCCGCTGCGCGCGCCGTGGCGGAGAAGTGGGCGATCCCGGAAGTCTTCGGCGATTACGACTACCGCGCGCTGGTGGCCTCGCCGCAAGTCGATGTGGTCCACATCACCTCGCCTAATAAAGTACACGTCGAGCAATCGCTCGCGGCGCTGGCGACCGGCAAACATGTGGTGTGCGAGAAGCCGCTCGGGATGGACTCGCGGGAGACGGCGCGTGTGGTGAAAGCGGCGGCAAAAGCGCGCACGGTCTTCGCGGTCAATTACAACTGCCGCTTCTTCCCCGCCGTGCTGCAAATGCGCGCGATGGTGCAGCGCGGCGATCTCGGGAAGATCATCCATGTGCAAGGCCACTTCTTTCAAGACTGGCTGCTGCGGGAGACCGATTACAACTGGCGTGTCCTGGCCAGCGAAGGCGGGAAGCTGCGCGCCGTCGGCGACATCGGCACGCACTGGATCGACGCGGTATCGTTCATCCTCGGCGCGCGAGTCGAGTCGGTTTTTGCCACGCTGGAGACCTTCCACAAAAAGCGGAAGCGCCCGCGCGGCGAGGTGAAGACTTTCGAGAAAAAAGCCGACGTGAAGAAGATGGTGAGTTACGCCGTGAATACGGAGGACTTCGCCAGCGTGCTGCTGCGCTACGACAATGGCGTGCACGCAAACGCCGCGATCTCGCAAGTCGCGGCCGGCTGCAAATGCGCGCTCTCAGTCGGCATCTACGGCGCGGAAGCCAGTGTGCGCTGGGACTTGGAGCAGCCAAATGAAATCCACGTCGGCCATCGCGACCAACCCAACCAGGTGCTCCAGCGTGGCACCGCCGGTTTCCACGAAGATGTCGCGCATTTCACCGACTACCCCGGCGGGCATCCCGAGGGTTTCGCCGACAGTCACAAGATGCACTACCGCGCGATTTACGAGCACATTGCCAGCGGCCGCAAGACGCCGCTGCTTTTCGCCACTGCCGAGGATGGACACGACGAGGTGAAGATTTGCGAAGCCGTGCTGCGGAGTCACGCGGCTCGTAAATGGGTCCGGCTTTAATCGGCACAAAGCTTTCCCACTTCCAGCTCCCGCCGGGTCGCCACGCTGGAGACGGTCGAGACAATGTACGGGACGAGCACCGTGAGACCCATCTGTATCCCACGGAAAGCGGAGAGCTGGCCCCGGACGATGGCGGGCCCGTGATTGATGGCGATGAGCACCGAGCCGACGATGAGCGCGGTGATGGCAGCGCGCCGCACCGTGCGCGGATGGCTGGCCAGCCGCAGCCACGCGGCGAGAGGCGAGAGCGATGTGTCGGGCATGACGCCGCGCATCATGCGGTTGGCAGCTCGGGCGCAAAGCGCATAGTGCTTTCGCATGAACCTCCGCACCTGCTCCCGCGCCGCCGCCTTCCTCCTCTGCCTCGCTGCGGACACTCTCCGCTCCGCCGATACCGCCCGGCTCGATCGCGACGATCTGCTGCTCTTTCACGATGACGACGGCGCGGTGCAGCGCGGGAAGACGGTCGAGGATTGGGAGAAGCGGCGTACGGAGGTGTTGCGGAAGATGCAGACCATCGCGGGGCCGCTGCCACACTTTGATAGACCATGGCCGCTCGATGTGGCGATCGAGGATCGCTACGAAGCGGGCGATGTGGTGCGCCGGCGGATCTCTTATTCGAGCGAACCCGGCGGCCGCGCGCAGGCTTACCTGCTCATTCCGCGGGCCGCGATCGAGAAAGGCACGCAGTATCCCGCGGTGCTCTGCTTGCATCCCACGCACGCTTCGCTGGGAAACAAAACCGTGATCGATCCGCTGGCCGCGTCCAACCGCGCCTATGCGCTGGAGCTGGCAAAGCGCGGTTATGTGACGCTCTCGCCAGCCTATCCATGGCTCGCCGGTTACGAGCCGGACCTCGCGGAACTCGGTTACGCGAGCGGCACCATGAAGGCGATCTGGGATAATATCCGCGGGCTCGATTTGCTCGAGGCGCTGCCTTTTGTAAAGTCGGGCGGCTTCGGCGCCATCGGCCATTCACTCGGCGGGCATAATGCGGTCTTCACCGCGGTCTTCGATGCGCGCATCAAGGTGGTGGTCTCAAGTTGTGGGCTCGATTCCTTCGTCGATTACAAAGACGGCAATCTCAAAGGCTGGACGCAAGAGCGCTACATGCCGCGTCTCTCGGCATTCCTGGGCCGCGCCGCCGATGTGCCCTTCGATTTCCAGGAACTCATCGGCGCGCTCGCGCCGCGGCACGTTTTTCTGAGCGCGCCGCTGGGCGACACCAACTTCAAGTGGCAGAGCGTGGATCGCATCGCGAAGGCAGCCGCGCCCATCTTTGCGCTCTACGGCGCGGCGGATCGGCTGCGCGTGGCGCATCCGGATTGCCCCCACGATTTCCCGCCGGAAATCCGCGAAGAGGCCTATCGCTGGATCGACGCGGTGCTCAAGCCCGAGTGAATCAAAAGTTGCAACCGCCTGCGTTCTGTTAAGTTCAAAGCTCCGAATCCCAAAATCCAAAACACAATACACCATGAAAAAAATTGCTCTATTCGCCCTCGTCGCATTCACCGGATCCTTTGTCCAAGCCGAGGATAAGAAACTGGAAGGCACCGCCACTTGCGCCAAGTGCGACCTTAAAACCGCCGACAAGTGCCGCGCCGCAGTCGTGGTCACCGAGAACGGCAAGAGTGTCACCTATCTCACCGAGCCGAACGACCAGGCCAAAGCCCTTCACAGCGAGATCTGCAAGGGCGGAAAGCCCGCCACAGTGGAAGGCACCGTCAGCGAGAAGGACGGCGTGAAGACCATCAAGATCACCAAGTTTGAGGTGAAGTAAGTCACCGCCTTCGCGCCGCGAAGCGTGATCAATCATAGATTCGGCGGGCGGCCTCGAGCCGCCCGCCGTTTTTTTTGGGCTGCGGCTTGCGAGCCAGCAGGTCGGCGCAGGCATTCATTGTCCCAAACTCAAACTCCCGGATTCTGGACGACTGCGAATTCAGTCCACCGCTTCCGCCTTGGGTTCGGGCAGCAGAAAGCTGATGGCGAAGGCCGCGACGAACATGCTCGTCGCGACGATTGCCGCTGCGAAGGCGACGTTATTGAAGGTGCTCGCGCCCTTCATCTGCGAGGCGATCGAGGTGGTGAGAAACGCCGCGCTCGTGCCGATCATTCTGCCGCCCACATTCGTTGCGAAGCTCCCGCCCGTGCCGCGCAAGTGAAGGGGAAAAATCTTCGGCAAGTATTCTCCGAAGTAACTGAATTGCGCCACGACGAGGAAGCCGCAGAAGAAGATGCCCCACTGGAATCCCGCCCCGCCGGCGCCGTAGAGCGACGTGTAGGTGATGGCAAAAAGCACGATGCCGGGGAGGAGGAACATCCGCAGCATCCGTCCGCGCGGGATCGCCGTGAGCAAGAGCCCGGCGAGCACGATCCGGCCCGCGAGTCCGCCGGTTTCCTGCAGCATCTGGATGCTGTTGCCGCGCTCTTTCACGAGCCGGTCGAGCGGCTCCTGCTTTTCGCGATTGTCGCCGAGCGCGCGCAGGATTTTCTCGCGCTCGATCACGGCATTCTTCGTGTCGGCTTTCGACGTGGTCAGCGCGTCGAGTTTCGCGCCGAGTTGTTTGAACTCTGCATTGAGCGCATCCGCATTTTCCTTGGCGCCCTCTCTACTTGCGGCGCGGAAGGCAATGCGATTCTTCGAGCGCTGCGCGGCGAGAACGTCGAGGCCGGGTACGTCTTTTTCGGCTTGGAGAAACGCGGGCATCGCGCCGTCGAGTTGCGCGTTGAGTTGCTTCGCTTCGGTCTGAAGCGGCTTGAGCGCCTTGCGCTGTTCGGCGAGTTCCGGCAGGCCCGGCGCGACACGCAGCGGCGTGAGTTGCAGCGCGCCAAACGCCGCGCCATACGCGCAAGCCGAGAGCGCGGCGGTGACGAGCGTGACGCGGCGCAGTTCCGGCGCAAAGAGTTCGCCGAAGCTCGGGCGCTTGAGGGTGCCCGCCGCCCGCTTCTCCCGCCACACTTGCGACTCGGGCACAAACGGCAGCAGCACCGCGATCGGAATCGCCGGCAGCAGACCGGTCATCAGCAAGTAGCGCCACGTCGCGTGGCCATTGAACATTTCCGGCAGCGGCAGTACCGGCAGCGAGTTGGCGTGGGCCAATATCCACGCGCTGATGCCCGTAACGAGGAGCCCGCCGAGCGAGGCAAATGCCTGTGTCGAGCCGAGCACAATCTTCTTCTGCCGCTTGTCGGGGAAAAGTTCCGCGAGCCACGTAATGGCCGCGATGAACTCCACGCACACGCCAATGAACGTGGTGCAACGGAAGAACACAAACATCGGCAGCGTGGTTACAAACGCCGACGCGAACGGCGAGAAGGCGTAGAAAAAAATCGCCGCGGCCATGATCCGCTTGCGCCCGAAGCGGTCGATGAGCCATCCGCCGAGCAACCCGAAAACCCCACCGCTCAATGCCGTGATCCACAGCATCCGACCCATCCAATCGGTAACGATCGGATTATTCGGCGGAAGCTGCAGTAACTCCGCGATGGCGGGCACGCCGACCAGAGGCGTCATCAGCAGCACATAGGTATCGAAGAGAAAACCGATCGCTGCGATGATGCAGATCAGCCACTGAGTGCGAGTAAGCGACATTGCGGCGTGTTATTTCGCCGCGGCTGTTACTGGCTTCGCATTTTGTCCAAGCGCGAAGAGGTGCGTCTGGGTGGCGATGAAGAGCGTGCCATTGGCCACCACCGGCGTGCTGTAGATGGGCGCGTTCATGTTCACCTCACTGATAAGCTTCTTTGTCTTACTCGACTCGAAGATCGCCAGGTCGCCGTCTTCATCGCCGCAATAGACCTTGCCATCAGCCACCAGCGTGGAGCCCCACATGTGCGCCTGCATGTCGTGCACCCAATAGACCTTGCCCGTCTCCGCATCGAGACAGTGGAGGAAGCCCGAAAAGTCGCCGACAAAAAGTAACCCATTGCTCGGGTCGATGGATACCGTGGAAATACTGCGCTTAATGTCTTTGTAATCCCAGATAAGTCCCGTCTTGGTTATGTCGCCGGTCTTGGTGGCATCCACGCACACGAGCCGGCCCACACCTTCTCCGTGCTCGGGGTCCTGGCCGAGCGCGACATAGACGCGGTTCTTGTAAAAGACGGGCGTCGCGTTGATTTCGCTCGGGCCTTCCGGCGCGGGATACTTAATAGGTTTGCCTGACTTATCCTTCTTATATTCGTCGGGCACGGCATCGAACCACCACACCTTCTTGATGTAACTTGAGTCGCCTTCCTTTACCGGCGCGGCGTCGAGCGCATAGAGCAGCCCGTCTCCTCCGCCGAAATACACTTGTGCCTTGCCATTGACCACGCCTGTCGAAGGCGAAGTCCACTGGCCGTGCTTGATGTTAGTTCCGATCTTTGCGTCGTCCTCGCCGAGGAGTTCGCCGGTGTTCTTATCCAGCGCGATAAAGGACGGCGAGAGCGGCGACGGGATGTTTACGTGCGTCCAGTCCTGCCCATTGGAAGTGCAGACAAAGAGCGCGCCGCCGACGGCGACGGGTGAGCTATTCGAGGCATTGTGTGGAAAGACGCCCAGTTCATCCATCATGTCGTAACGCCATAGAATATCGGCATCCTTGGGAGTTACTTCGATCTTTGGCTTGCCCGGCCCGGCGATGTATTGGCCTTCATCCTTAAACGGGCCATCGTTGCCGTTGCTCTGTCCATTAAGATCGAGACACACCACTTCGCAGCGGCTGGTAACCAACCATGCCTTATCACCCTGCACGTAAGGCGAACTAAGGATGCCGAGATACTCCCAGTCATTTACCTTACCCGAGGCAAGCTTTGGCACGGCGAGCTGCCAGAGAAAGTCGCCGTTATATTCGTTCAAGCACATAAGGATTGACTTATCATCCTTGAACCGCGCATCGCGAGGAGATGCGTTATTAGTGCCGATAAGAACTTTGCCGTTGGCGACGACAGTATTTCCGTAAGTCTGCGATCCGAGTTTCGCGACCCACTTCACGTTCTCTGTGGTGGTGAGATCGATCTCTTCGGAGTTGGGCTTGAACTTACCCGGCTTGAAGTGATCCGGCAGACCCTTGGCCGTGGAATACATATTGCGCCCGGGATCGCTGCCGCCCCACCCCGGCCAGTCTTCGGCAAAAACCGGGAAGGTGAGCGCAGCAGCAGCAAGAGAGAGGAAGAAACGGGATGTCATAAGGCGGGTTGAGGATTGAGTGCTTCTTTACGCACACGTATGATTCTCCGCCAAGGAATATCTTTGGCCGTCGAGCGCGCCGCGGGAACTTCCGGCGACGGGGACGTCGCCGCTACGTCAGCTCAGCCCCGGAGTTTCCGGTGCTTCGGCCACGAGACGAAACCACGGGCCAAAACTGCTGGTGAGCTCGCGCCAGAGCGTGGTGCAGTTGGCACTTTCCAGCACGTCGAGATCGGGCTTGCGCACGAGCCAGGCGCGCTGCGCAAGCTCGCCTTCGAGCTGGCCTTTGGTCCAGCCGGCGTAGCCGATAAAGGCGCGCACCGTGGTGGCTTCCTCGTCGATGGTTTTCTGCGCCTCGTCGATGAGCAGGTGATGCCGGCACTCCACGGTTTGCGTTTCGGCGTGCCACTTGAATGACGCGAAAATCATCTGATCGGTCGCAACCGGACCACCGAGAAAGACGGGCACCATGGCCAGCGCGCCGAGTTCCTTGCCTGGCAGCACTTCTCCGACTGTGCGGCCGGCGGGGCGATTTAAGACGACGCCAAAGGAGCCTTCCTCGGTTTCATTGGCCGAAAGAAAGAGCACCGTCTTCCGGAAGTTGGGATCGAGGAGGCTCGGGTGTGCGATGAGCAGCGAGCCGGCGAGAGTGAGCGAGGAGGAGGCAAATTCACGCACGGCTGGAAAGTAAGTTGGCCGATGCCGAGCGCAAGGGCGTAGTGAATCGCGGAAAATAAGGAAACCCTTCCGCGCGGGTCTTCCCTCTCGCTATTGTCCTCCACGCCATGTGTGCCGTTCTTCGTCTCCTTGTCTTTATTCTCAGCGCTGTGGCCGCGCTGACGCTCCGTGCGGAGCGGCCGAATTTCATCTTCATTAATATCGACGATCTCGGCTACGCGGACATCGGACCCTTTGGCTCGACGCTCAATCGCACGCCGCAGCTCGATCGCATGGCTCGCGAGGGGCGCAAGCTCACGTGCTTTTATGCCGCCCCGGTCTGCTCGCCGTCGCGCGCGGCGCTGATGACGGGCTGCTATCCGAAGCGCGTGCTGCCGATCCCGGGCGTGCTTTTTCCCGCGGCGGCGGTGGGCTTGAATCCGGTCGAGCGCACGGTGGCCGGGGTGCTGCGCGACGCGGGCTACGCGACGGCGTGCATCGGCAAGTGGCACCTCGGCGACCAACCCGAATTTCTGCCGACGCAGCAGGGCTTCGATTACTACCTCGGCATTCCGTACTCGAATGACATGGGCACCACGGAACAAGGATCGAAGAGCAATCTCGGCGATCCCATCGCCTGCAAAGCCTCGCTGGCACAATGAAGGACGACCTCGGCCTCGATGGCATCGGCCCCGGCTGCCGCCCACTCGGCAGGGTGGCTTCGCCGCAGCCGCTCATCAGCCGCGAGGGAAAAATCCGCGACGGCTTCGCGCCGTGACGCTCGTTTTGAAGTTCAACCCACACCCATGATCCCACGCACCCTCGCGCTCCTCGCAGCGCTCACCCTCACCGCCGTCGCGACTCCAGAAACGAAGCGGCCCAACATTCTCTTTTGCTTCGCCGACGACTGGGGGCGCTATGCCAGCGCCTACGCCGCCACCGAGGCGCGGCCTTCGCCGAATCAAGTCGTGAATACGCCCAACATCGACCGCATCGCGCAGCGCGGCGTGCTCTTTACCAACGCGCACGTCGGCTCGCCTTCGTGCACGCCGTGCCGCAGCGCGCTGCTCTCGGGGCGTTACTTTTTCAACACGGGCCGCGGCGCGATCCTCAACGGCGCGGTGTGGGACTCGGCGATCCCGAGCTGGCCGTTGCTGCTGCGCGACTCGGGGTATCAGATCGGCAAGAGCTACAAAGTGTGGAGCCCCGGCACGCCCGCCGATGCGCCCTACGGCGGCCAAACGCACGCCTTTCAAAAAGCGGGCATGCGCTTCAACAACTTCTCCGAGCAGGTAACCGAAGCGGTC
>JBBRXP010000094.1:0-22226 GCA_038238555.1 Chthoniobacterales bacterium
AATGCTTGTGCGTCGGCGGGGATGTGGGTCACGCCCGCCTCGCGCAATGCTTCCGGGCTGCCGAGCCGCACGCCGAGTTGCCGGCCCGCTGCCTTGCCCAGCACGCGCAGAGCGCCCTGCCACCAGCGGTCGGCGTGGGCGGTGTCCACGGGAAACTCGACGGTCTCCACCATGTCGGGATGCACCGCGGTGGTCGTAGGCACGTCCGGCGCCGGCTGAGCGGGCTCGATGGCCGGCGAGGACTTTGCAGCGGGTGGCTCCGAGTTTTTGCGCGCCTCGGCCCACAGCCGGGTAGCTTCCACGCGCTGCTCGGAGGTGAGGGTGGGATCCGCGGCGGCTTCGGCGAGGAGCGCTACGCGATTGTCGCGCTCGATCTGCGCGAGATGCCCGGCGAGTTCCGGGTCGTGGTCCGGCGCGGGGAAGTCGTGGGAAGTGGTGGGGTGAGGGTTGGGTTTGGGAGCGGCCTCCGGCGCCGGCGCGCCGACAACGATGGGTTTCTGCAACGGCGCGCCTGGCGTGCCGGCGGGCGGCGCTTCGGGCACGGGGAGCTTATTGGTTTTCTCTGCGAGCTTCGCGATGCGCGCGGCAGTGGCATCCACGGGCCTCGAGCCGGCGGCGTGCTTCACAGCGGAACGCGCCATTGCGGCGGTGAGCGCGGCCTCGGTGGCGAGTTCTGCGGCCGTGCCGGAGTCGCCAGCCTTGGCGGCATCCGCGGCGTCGAGCGCGGTCTCCGGCGCGGCCTTGAGCATCTGCGCGCCGAAGTAAGTAGCGGCGGCTTTGCCGATGGCTTCTGGCGCTCCGGCGAGCGTCGCCATGAGCGCCAGATTCTCGGGCGTGGAGAGACTGGCAGCCACGTTCTCGACGCCGCGCACCACGCCGGCGCCGGCGCCTTTTCCGTGTGGCCGCACCGCGTCGATGAATTGTTTTGCCAGCTCGGGATGTCCTGCGATGGCGCCGAGCGCCTCGATATTTTCCCGCGAGACGAGCGGCTTCTCGATCTCGTTTGCCAGCGATTGAGTCGAGCCGCCTTGTCCCTCGAACTCGGCGGTGGTGCGCGCGCGCTGGTAATCGCTCGCTGCTTGAGCGGCTGGCGTGAGCGCGATTTCCGGCGGCGTGTCGAGAAGCTCGGTGGCGGCGCGATCTTCTGGCGTCCACTGCGGCAGGTCAGCCGCTCCGATGCGCTGCGCGGGCTGCGCGGGTTGCACGTTGAGGAAATCGCGGTCGCTCATCGGCACGGCTTCGGCGGGGCGCACTGGCGCGGTGGCCGCGAGAAATGCGTCGGGATCGAAGGGCGCGCTAATCGCCGTGCCGGTCTGCGCTGCGCGGCCCGCGGGCGTGACGGCCACGACGGACGCCCCGCGGGTGGGATGCGGCCCGGCTGGCGAGTAGAGGTCCACGCGGCCACGCAGTTTGGCGGAAGTGCGATCGTCCCACCGGCGCGCGAGCGTGGTGCCGTTAGAAAGCGTCACGACGACTGGGTCTCCGATGCGGGCGCCCTGTGCGCGGAGATGCTGCTCCACGTCGGGCGAGACGGCCATCGAGTCGGGCTGGAGTTTCCCGATCGCGGAATGGCCCGTCGCCGTCAGCGTATCGAGGTACGGATCGTCGCGCTGCCCGTAGTCGGTAACGTGCGCGAGCGGCCGAGCGGAACGCGGGGCGGTGGTGGCGAGGAAAGCGTCGGGATCGAATGCGTCGGGCGGCCCGCCCGGATGCGCCGTGTAATTAGACGGTGAATGCGCCGGCTCGGCAGCCGGCACTGGCGGCAGCGGCGGGTCTTCGGTGGCCGCGAGAAATGCGTCTGGATCGAAAGGCACGGCTCACGGGGTTGCGGCGCCGAGCCGTTGCAGGATCGCGGCGGCGCGCGGGTCGTTCGGATTTGCGCGCGCCCATGCGATCGCCTGCTGAGGATCGATGGGGGAAGACGCCGGCGCAGTGCGCGGCGCGCCGCGGATGGGAGTGGGCGACGCCGGCTCGCGCATGGCGGCGAGCTGGCCGCGCAGCGCATCGAGTTCCGGCGTGGAGTTGGGGTGCTGCTGCCAGGCATCCCAAGTGCCGCCGTAGAGTTGCGTGCCGGTGGGGCTCTGCACCTGGAGATACGGGCCGTTGTCTGCGCCGGTCTTAAAGCCCGGATCGGCGTAGCGCGCCATCGTGTTGCCGGGCGTGGCGAGCAGGGTGCTGAGATGGTCTATCCCCTTTTGGAGAACCTCCTTGTTCTTGGCGAACTCACTGAGGTCTTTGGACCATTTCGCTTTTTCGACGGGGTCGTATTCGACCTTGTCGGTGCGTTGCGGCAGGCCATCGGGGCGGATGTACTTCGCCGTGCCTGTGGCGGGGTCGAACACGGTTACGCCACCGACCTGCTCGTGGTAATACTTCGAGGCCGGCGACGCATTGCTCTTGGCGTTGAGCGCGCCGGCTTGCGCCGCGAGCAGGTTATCCTTGAGAGCTTGGGTAGTGGATGCGCGCGCCCGCTCCTGCATCTTCTGCGCGAGTTTCAAGCCTTCCTCGCCGCCGGTGAATGGATGCACATCGGCGGCCGTGGCCGCTCCGAAGCCCTGCCCGTCGTAGCTGGCATGGGCATCGGCATTGAGCGCGCCCAAGTCGCTGTAGCCGCTCTGGCCCACGCCCACGCCCACGGCCTCGGCGTGCGGCACCGGCTTTCCGCCGGAGGCCGGATCCTGGTTCATGAGATCGTTTGCCATTTTGTCCCGCTTCCATTGCTTCATCTGGCCGGCGAGGGTGCCGAGGAGGCTGCCGATGATTTGGCTGGTGCTTTGGCCGTTTGGGTCGCGTTGATTGGGCCAGACGTATTCGGGCATAATGAGTTTTTAGTTTCGAAAGTTTAGACCCGCGCCGCGGCCGAGCCGCCGACACCCCAGCCGGTATTCAGCCCGCCTTCGACCGCGCCGCCAATCGCGCCGCCGAGTGCTCCATACACGCCGCCGAACGTAAAGCCCGTCGAGGCGCCCGCGGCCGCTCCCACCAGGACGCGATTCCACGGGTTGCTCGGCGGCCGGAGCCGGCTGTAAGCATTTTCGCGTGATTGGTAGTCCTGGAGGCCGAGCTTGTTTGAGATTTCAGGGTTGTAGTAAGTCGAAATATTCGAGTTGCCGCCGTTGCCGCCCCCGACCGAGCCGCCGCCGCCGGCGCCAGCGCCGCCGAGCAGCGCGCCGAAATGGTCTTCCGGCGTGGGTGCCCGGAGGAAATTCTGCGCGTTGTCGAGGCGCTGCTGGTAGAGCGCCTGGCCTGCCTGCCCCTCGAAGAGCGCCTCGGCGGCGATCGGCGCGTCGCCGAGCACATTGCCGCGCGCGGCCTGGGCGCCGCGGATGTTTTGCTGCACTTGGGCGGCGAATTGCGGGTCGAGCGCGGTGCCGCGCCCGAGATCCTCAGTCACACGGCCGTAGAGTTGTTTTCGGGCGGCGATCGACTCGGGATCGATTTGCTTGAGGGTCGCGAGATTGGTCTTGGCCACCAGCGGTTGCGACTGCTGATAGGTGCTCGCAAAGATGTCCGCGGCGCGCTGCGCGTCGATCGGCTCATATTGTGCGCGCGCTGCTTCCTCGGCGCGAAGCAGCTTCGGCGTGTACTTGAGCTGCGCTTTATAGCCGACGCCAGGATCGTAGGCCGGTGGTGGTGGAGGAGATTTTGCGCCGCCCATATAATCAGAAGCTCGATGGCTTGCCCGCTGGGTTCGCCGCTGGCGGGGTGCCCGGCGGGTAATTGAGCTGTCTGGGGGCGTATTTCGCGCGCTGGCGCAGCAATTCCTGGTGCTGTTGGACCAATCCCAGTGCTTGCCCGAAGCCGGACGAGCCCCTGGCTTCGCGCTGTTGCAGTGAGCCGATGGCGCGATCGAAGTCCGCGGGTGCGTACGTGGAGTAGTCCGGCGGCGGCGGTGGTGATTTTAGTCCTCCCATAATTTTAGACGAGCCTCCTGAGCATTTGAGCGTATCCCGAAGTGACGATGCGTCCGCCCCTCGCAGCGCGCTGCCATGCGATCCACTGCCGCTCGCGTCCGAAGCGCTCGAAAGTGAGATGCCACAACTCGCGCATCGCGCCGTCTTCCCCGACGCAGAGATCGATGAAGACGCCGGGTCCCGCGGGATCGTGCGCGTAGAAATCATCTCCGGGCAGCGCTGCGACCGGCCGTGCGATGCCGGCGCCGACGATGCCTGCCGGGCCGACGATGATGCCGAGATAGCGGTGAGCCATGGCCCAGCACACCCAGCCCACGAGCGCCGCGCGCGGCCAGTCTCGCGCGAGCGGGCAATGGCGTTTGATGAATGCCGCGGCTTGGATGGGAGACACCTTCATTGCTGGATCTCCATGGCTTCGACAAAGGCCGCGGCGAGCAATTGGCGCACAGCCAGTTTGCCGCTTTGGCTCTCGACTTGCACCTGCATCTCGCGGAATGGCGGCAGGCCCAGCAGCGGCCATTTGCGGCGCAGGATGCCAGCACTGGGCAGGATAAAGGGCAGGGTCAGGGGGAGCAGCAGGGTCATGGCGCTTTGCGTGGCCACACTTTGATCGACGAGCAGCGGCTCCGCCTGGTCGAGCACCACGGACAAGGAGGCCACCGCCGCCGAATTCGTAAATTCGGCTTCCAAAAAGTAAGCGCGCTTGCGCGAAATCGGTTCGGCAAACGTCATCGAGCGAGTCAGGAGAAAGCTGCCAAGGGCATCGGCGCCCGTGCGGTCGGCGAAAGTGTCATCTGTCTCATCGGCTGGCGGCACGTAATCCAACCACTGCTCGACCTGTGGCAGATCGCCGCGTCCGAAATTGAGCCGGTAATCACCACCGAAAGCGGAGACGGCAAAGCATTTCGCCGGCCAAGTCCACAGCCCGCTCCAGCCTTTGGTCTGGGTGTCATACACGAGGGTGTAGTTGGGTTCTGAGGCGCCATCGAGCGGCAGGGAAATCATGTAGCGGTTGTTGTGAAAAACCGCCGCGGCCTTGTGCGCCTGCCGCCAATTGATGCGTTGGATGACGTCCTTCACGTCATCGGAGATGCAGTCGGTCACTTCATTCTGATCGGTGGCGATCACCCGTCGAACGCTGCGCACACCGGCATCGGAGAGGAACCACACGTCCTGTCCGACTTGTGTGACGCTGCGCGGCGCCACGCAGCCGATGCGGCGATGAATGCAATTGATGGACCACTCCGGGACGGGCTGCGCGGGATTGGTATTGACCACCCACAGCGAGCCGCGCTTGAGCACCACGAGATCGAAGTCGATCCACGGCGAGAGAGCCACGACCGGGTCGCCATCTCCGGCGCCGACCCGGAAACGAAATCCGCCGAGCGATCCGGCCCCGCCCGTGTCCCAAACGGCCGCATTCAGCAAGTCCGAGCACGCCACTTCGTCGGGCACGGCCGCGATCCCGGCTGCGAAGAGCCGCTGCGTGTGCCAGACGATAAAGTTTGCGAGCGGCGGCTGGGAGGTGCCACCCGAGCCAAAGTCCGTCATGGTGATGCCATCCCAAGCGTGGAGAGTGCCGATCCCGTCCGTCATGTAGAGTTTGTCCACGCCCTGGGCGAAGAAGACATCCGTCGTGATGTCGCTCGTCGTGAATCCTGTAATTTCCGACCACGGATCGCCCGTGGTTGCGGCGTGATTATCCCAGGCGAAGAGCTTGCCGCCCTCGACCGCCATGAGCCGCTCGATGGCAGGCGTGTCGAAATAGGCAAGGCCCTGGATGTGCCGGCTCGCAGCGCCCGCCGCGTAAGTGCCGGCCAATTGTGTGCCGCGCCGAGTGGCGATTTCGCCGTCACGGTTGATGTCGAGGTTGGTCAAACGCGGCGCCTGGTTGGGCTCGATGCGATTGCTGCGCGTGTAGCTCGCCTGCCCGGCGGTGAAGCTTTCGCACACATCGAAGACGGGCGCGTCGTCTGGCGCATCGTTGGTCAGAATCGGCATATCACCAGCTCCCCTTTCCGCTGAAGGCATACCCATCGAGGGCGAGCTGGTCGTTGCCATCTTCCCACGGCACGATGCGCGCGATGGCGGCGCCTTGATCCTTCTCGAGCGAGAGCGCGATCTGCACCTGGGCGCCGGCTTCCTGTGCCTCCGCCGAGGATTTTGTGTACTGCCGCTGGCGCTTCCACTCGTCGGCTCTCGCGTAAGAGAGGATGGCATTGTCCAGGCCGCGCAGAAGCGGCGTGTCGAGGTCGCTGGTCATCGGCCGGAACCGGCGCTTGCCCAAAATTAGGAGGCTCTTCGTCGCGTCGCTCGGGGCTTCGTGGAGCCGGATGCGCGGATGCTTGCGCTCGCTTTCCTCGGGCCAAAGCGTTTGAAAGAGCGTGCCGCTCGTGAGGCCGCGGATGGTCACGGTGCCGGCGGTGATCGCCTTCGCCGCTGTCGTGACTAAAAGGAAAACTTGTGAACAACTCGCCGCGCTCGTGCCATTGAGCAGCACCGTCTCGGCCTGCTCGGCGCCGGCGCTATCCTCGCCGCGCAGAAGCAGCGGCAGGTCCACGTCCGCGGACGACGTGCTCACGCCGCAGATTTGCTCCGCCGCGGTCGGCAGCACTCCCAAGGCCACCGGCGTGAGATCCGAGTAGAGCATCGGCTGGCCGGTGCGGTCGAAAATCTGCGCGTCGTATTGAAAGAGGACGCCCGCATCGACCGGGTAAATCATTTGGGAATCCCAGCGCACGGCGACCACGCGCTCGATCGCCGCCGGCATCACGAGTTCGGCGGCCGAAGCCGTCTTTGTCACGAGCACCAGCGCATCGCGCCAGAGCTGCGAATCGTATAGCATCCGCACCCGGCGCGAGATCGAGCGCTTGATAATCAGCACGGACTCTGCGTCGCTCATGCCGCACGTGTCAGCGGTGGCTTCGGCGAATTGGGCCAGCGTCATATCTCGAAGCCGCTAACCGTCATCCGGAAAACCGGACTGGAACTCGTAGCCGTTTGCGCGGCCCAATAAATCAGCGGCGGGAACAGAGGAACGCGAAACGGCGCGGCTGAGAAGAAACTGTTGAGACTGACGGCCGCCGTAGTGGGCGGAAGCAACATGTTTTGCGCTCCGATCCCATTTGCCGCGGCAGCCACGGATACGTAGCGATCGGTGTTGGCGACCGTCACTTTGCTTAGGCCGATGGAGCCGCTCACCGCGATGGCAAAGGGGGCAACGCCCGCGGAAACATTGGCGTACGACCCAGTCGGGCCGACAGACACCTGGTCGTTGAAGATGACTTGCTCGGGCAACCAAACTTTCCGGTCCGTCTGGTAACTGGCAATTAAATTTCCCGAAGAGACATGACGCACCGCGCCGACTAGCGCCTTGTAGGTGAACCCTGATGGCATCGCTGGCGAAGTGCCGGTCCGCACCAGGAGACCCGCGTGTAGCGCGCCCGTGGAAATGAGCCAGAGCTCATACCACGTATTGATCGTCATAGTGCCTGCCGTATCGACGCCGTTAGCGCCTACGCTGCCGGTATTGACCGTTACATTGAGACCCGAAATGAAAAGGCTGTTGCCCCCCGAATCCTTGAGCAGCGCCTCGTCACAACTCAGCGCGATGAGATTAAGTGCGTTAATGTTTATGGACGCGCGCAGATTGCGGGTGGTGCCGATGATGCCTCGCTCGGGATTGACCGCGGTGTAACGCGCCTTTTTCAAAAGGCCGCTCACCGAGTCCAGAATGAGGAAAAAGTCCCCGCCCGCCATGATGCTTTTCTCGGACCGATCGCTAATGGCCCCCGGCAAAAGCAGGGCTGCATCCACCAGCGAATTGAGCCGCGCAGCCGTCACGCTATTGCTTGGCGCAGTGGTGCCAAACGAAATGCCTTTTTGAATATCAGCCATAGTCCTACAGGGGTTGAGTCGCTTGAAAGTGCATCGGGTCCGGGCTCGACTTCCACAGGCCGCCCCAGGTCCAGCCGTGAGCCAGGAAGATATCGACCACTTCGCCGGGCATCATCCCGGCGTCGTGCTTCCACGGCTTGTGGAAAGGATTGCCATCCGGATCGAGATCGATGGCGATGCCGTAGCTGTGCATCGAGAGCTGGGAGCCGCCGCGCATCGGGCGGAAATTGTAGCAGCCGCCGTATAGGTCCATCCGCGCCGCGCGGATCTTCTGAATGTCCTCGCTATAGAGCCGCTTGATTTCGCCGAAGATGGAATTGAGATCGCGCGCGATTGCCTGGTGGCAGGTGAGCCGATGCACCGTCACATCCGTGTCCCACGAGAGCCGCAGCGGATAAGGCAGCGCGATCTGCGTGAGCGCATTGCTCTCCCAGCGATCGGTCGGGCGTCCGTCCGCGCCGATGTCGATGCGGCCAAAGTATTTCGCGACGTCCGCCTGGCGCGGATACTTCGCCGCGACTGGCTTCTGAGTCTTGGCTTCTGGCGTCTGGATGGCTTCGGTCATGGGGTTGGTTTCGGTTTCACCGGCCGGCTGCGAAACGCGCGTCGGCGCCGCGGCAGGCTCAGGAGCAAATGCTTCATCGCCGCGCGCAGCTTTCGTCTTTCGAGCACGTTCATTTTTCATGCGCTGGTGGGATGGGATAGAACTCGACGCCTCCGCTCAGTTCGCGGCCCTCGCCATCCGCATAACTCACCGAGTACTTCCGGTTGTATTGCCCGGCCCACTTTTGGTAACCGGCGCAGCCGCTTAGTAAGGAGGCAAGCAATAGTAAGCCCAGTAAAGGGCCAGCAGGACAAGGAGCGCTATGACGGTAGGCGCCCATCTCATTCTCCCGTCGCGTAATGGCCGTGTTCGAGGAACGCCTTCAGCGCGCTGAATGCTTCCGTGTTGTCGCGGAGCACCCCGATGAGGGTGTCCCTCATGAAGACGCGTTCCGTCTGGATGTGCGCCCGCTCGATGGTGAAACTCTTCTCGGCAGCTTCGTGATACGCGATGAGCGACGTGAATTGTTGGCGCGTCTGGGCGTGTTCCTCGCCCCGCGCTTTCTCGCGGCGCCGGTCGAGGGAGACGATCACCCAGCCGAGCACGATAAGTCCGCCAAAGAGGAGCGCCTGCGCGCCCAGCGTTCCGCCGCGCAGAGCGGTGTCGATGATTTCGGTCTGCGCGATCATCATCGGCAGTTCCCCCGGAATGCACTGGCAATCATGGTGCCAAAAGCTATCGCGATGGCTATCGACGCCATTACGCCACCACCCACTACGGCGTGGGCACAGCCGCATAGAAGAAAAGGCAGCATCAGCACTCTGCTCATATTGTCTCCTTGAGCAGTTGCGCGGCGCTTTGCGCGCCGCTGCGCGTGGCCTCGCTGGCGCCCCGCGTGCTGAAGTACTGCGCCACCACGGCCGAGAGCAGCGCGATAAACCAATCCGGCACCGTCAAACCCCGCTGCACGCAAGCTACTGCGCACGCGATAGCCGCGATGGCCATGAGCGCTCGCACGCTTCCGCGCGGCAGACCTAACGGAGAGTTGGGGTTCATGGATAAGATACCAGAAAGGCGCCGGCGATGAGAATGCCATGCCCCACGGCAGAGCCGCCCGACCCGGCCGAGCCTAAACCTCCAGCTCCGGCATTGGCGCCCGGCGCGCCTCCCGCGAACCCGAAGTTTGCCGCAGGCAACACGACGCCGCCGGAGATTAGGATCGCGCCTCCAGGGCCGCCATTCGGCGACGGATTGTCGGCATCGTCAACGTCCGCGCCGGGTCCGCCAGCAGAGCTTGCCGACCCCACGCTTGCCGGCCCCGTCACGGTAATGTTGCCGCCACCGTAACCAGTGGTCGTTCCGAGTCCTCCTTCGGCAGTCAGCGTTGTGACCGACACGCCGCTAGCTATAATGTTGCCGGCGTCCGCCGCGAATCCGGTGGTCACTATCGCCGCGATCAAGACCGACATGCCGCCGGCATCGATGACGATCAGATTGTGCCCCGCGTTCTCGAGGCTACCAATAATTGAAGCCGACGTAGCCGCGCCACGACCGCGCAATGTAATGACTCCGGCCACCGTGCCGCCAAAGTCGATGTCGCCGAAGCCGCCGACGCCGAGATCGAGATGCACAAAACCAGCGTCCACCGCCGCCTGCGCCGTGAGAAACGGCGCGCCAGGCGAGCCGTCGCCCGTTGTGTCATTCCCGTCGCTGCGCAGGTAGCCAACATCCACATCCGAAATGGCGGCGCCGCCCGAAGCGACCACTTCGGTCCAAGTGGTCTGATCGGATTCGAGCCGCCACCTGCCCAATGGCGAGATAACGGTCACTTCCATGCCGATGGTGCGCCGTAGCGATGGAATGCCATCGCGCGCGGTGGCGTCCGCGACGATCATCGGCGCGCCTTTGACATAATTGAGATCGACGATCGGGAATGAGCCGCTCGGGGTGAGATTGGTTCCTAGTGTGATTGGCATTTCGTGTTTTTTTGGTTGTGGATTAGACGAATTCGATCGCGATGGTCCCGGTCTGCGGAAACTCCGATGCGTACACCTTGTAGCTGGTCGGCGTGCCGGCGTTGGCGCCGGTGGTCGGCGTGATGGTCATCGTAGTGACCGGATAGCCGCCTAGCTGATTGAAGGTGGTGTCCCCGTTGTAGTAGATCGCCGTGAGCGCTCCGAAGCTGGTCGGGTAGGCGTAATAAATATATTGGTCGGTGGCTGTGAACGTCACCGTCTTGCCGCGCGTCGAGGCGAGATCGTTGCTGGCGCTCGCGAGCGCCGTGGCTGCGTTGCTCGAACTCGAGGCGACCCAGAATCTTTCCTGCGTTGCGCCCCCCGCGCTCGTGGTGATCGAGTTGCTTGCGCCGCTGTCCGCGCCGGTCCCGGCACTGTTGGTTGCGGCGACTTTGAACGTGTAGCTGGTCGATGCGGTGAGCCCCGTGACATTGAGCGGGCTCGTGGTCGAGCCGATGTTCTGCGCGGTCTGCGCGGTGGCCCCGATGTAGGGCGTCACGCGATAGCCGGTGATCGCCGCGCCGCCGTCGCTCACGGGCGCCGTGAACGCCACGGTGGCAGTCGTCGAGCCGGTCGAAGTGGCTGTGCCAATTGTCGGCGCCCCTGGCACGGTCACGCTTGCGCTCGGTGTCACCGCGGCGCTCGGATTGCTCGGCGCGCTTGCCCCTTCGATATTCGTTGCCGTGACGGTGAAAGTGTATGCGGTCCCGTTCGTCAGCCCAGTCACGAGGATCGGCGACGCGGAATTGGTCGCAGTGAATCCGCCCGGCGAGCTGGTCGCCCGATAGCTGGAGATCGGCGCGCCACCATTAAAGCCAGGTGGCGAGAACGCGACTGAGACCTGGCCATTGCCGGCTGTGCCGACCACGGAAGTCGGCGCGTCGGGTATCGTCACCACGCCCACTGGCGTCACTGCGTTGCTCGCGTTGCTCGGGGCGCCGAGTCCGACGCTGTTTGTCGCGCGCACCGTGAACGTGTAGGTCACACCGTTGGTGAGTCCACCGACCACGATCTCCGTGCCGGTCCCGGTCGCAGTAATTGAGCCCGGCGAACTGGTGACGGTGTAGAGCGTAATGTCGCGGCCGCCATTGGAATCCGGTGTGGTGAAAGTGACGGTCGCCCGGCCATTGCCAGCGGTCGCTTCCACTTCGGTCGGCGCGCCCGGCACCAGCGGCGTGAGCACCAGCAGCGCGTGCTCGACGAACCCGGCTATCGCGCCGTTCCAGCGGTAATACTTCTGGTTCTCGCGATCGAAAACGATCATGCCCGGATAAAGGCCCGATTGATCCTTGATATGGTTGAATGCTTTTGTGTCTCGCATAATGATGTTAGGTGAAAACTATCGTTTAAGTCGCCACCACGGCGGTCCAGCCGGTGGCGGATGCTCCGCTATAAATGAACCGAACAGATTTCGCGGCGGCATAGGCTCCAGCACCCAGCGCGATGGAATAACCAACCCCCCCCACCGTCCCTGCGATAGCCACGAGCGGGGCATAGCCGAGAGTCCCAAAGTAGGTAGTGACCGTCAGATTTTTCCCCGCGGTAGCCCACGTGCCTTTCGTATCCACGATCTCTATTTCCCTTCCCGCGCCACTCAGCGGGTCATTACTCTCGGCGCCGACTTGCGGGAGCGTCACCACGAATCCACCGGCCGTTGTATCCGTAAGCAACACTCCGTCGAAGAGCGCTTGATACGCAGCCGTCAGCACGCCGGGAAAATGCGCTTTGGTGTTACCACTGAGAGCGCGTCCGGTGTTATTGGTGTTGCCGTGGGAAAACACCTGAGTGCAGCCGGAGATGTCGATGCCACGATAGCCTCCGCCATCACCTACATCGACGTAGTTATCGATGACTGTAACCCCAGCGACTCCACTGACGCTGATGCCCCCCGTGTCAAAACGCTGGTAGTAGTCAGTCTCTAAATGCAGGAGCGGGCTGATGCGGTTGCCACGAACCAAAAGGTGGCTCCCGGTGAAAGTATTTATCTTGATCCCAAATGCCCCCGGGAAAGTGTTTTCCGGCGTCCAAATAACGTTATTTTCTACGGTGCAATAGCGGCTCACGCTACCGCCTGCGTTTGTCGCCTGGATTGACACCCCGGCCCCACAGTTCTTGATCGTGTTATTTCGGATGACCTGGTAGTAATTCGGCTCTGTATCCTGCCAGATACCGGCGCCGCAATTTTCAACGAAGTTACCTTCTATCAGCGCCGAAATTGTCGCGTTGCATTGAATACCGATGCTGCCAAATAGCGTCTGCTTGAGAACGTTATTTCGGATTTTGCCCCGGCAAGAATACCCAGGCAAGTCGATCGAGTTCCCGTTGATCCCCGCCTGGATGTAACCCCCCAAGGTAATTAGCGTGTTGTAATTGTCCTCGTCGGCGGGGTCGCGCTCGAAGATGTGGTTGCCCTCGATTACACAATCTTCCGTGGTCGTTAGTCCTCCGGCCGTAAGGACGAAATTTTCAATCACTCCCCCTTCGTCTGTGAGCCTGCTTCGCTGACCGTAACCTTTGATCTTGCAGTTAGTGATCGCGCCACGATGGCCTATGACGTAGATCGCGCTGCACGTTATTTTCGGCACTGTCTGGCCGGTCAAATTGGAGTTGATAGTGAAGCCATTCAGCGAGATGTCGCTTTCCCCGGAAACACCGTCGCAACTTATCTGCCAATATCGGTCGTTGAGTGGGACCGCTGCGAGCTTGAGTTCACTGATTCCCTGCCCTTCGAGCTTCCAGCCGCTTTTGAGCGACCAGCCGTAGCCGTTGCGAGGCACGTGCGGAGCCTGGCTCCACCAAAACGATTCAAAGACTCCGCCGCAAAAGACTATGAGCGAATCTTGCGGGATCGCCCGCATGATGTCAGTCATCTTGATGGCAGTCGAAGCGTCGAGAGGATTATCCTTGCTGCCATCCCCCGCCGCCCCGTCGAGTCGGTCGCTGGCGAGCCATACTTCACGCTGCACTCCACGCTGGATGGGCGGAGTAAGGTTGAGGTTTCCCGTCATGGTGCCGCCGCTGCGCGAGAGCTTCATGTCGAGCGCGGACTGCACATCGGTTTGGTTTACGAGCGCGCCCGTGACCGACCCCCACACCGCGCCGCCGACTGGTCCAGCAATTTGCACAAACCCATTTTGCGCGCTGTCCCACCGGTAGAACATATTGTTCACGAAATCCTGAATCACCATTCCGGTGAGCAGTCCCGCCTTATCTCCTAACCGATCGAATGGCTTAGTGTCTGGCATTGGTGGGGTGCTCCAAAGGATCGGGCGCGAGGATAAGCGAACGCTTCACCTGGTCGGCGCTGAATTTTGAGCGAAACCGGCTTCCGAGTTTTTCCTCCTGGCGCTGATAACCGCGCATGACGGTGCGATCGATCGCATCGCACGCGACCGCGGAACCTGCGATGGCGATCGAGCGCGGCAATTCGCGGCGGCGGATCTCGACGCTGTTGCGTTTGTCCACCGGACGCACAGCCGTAACAACCTCCACCACTTCGCCCGTGAGCGGATCGAATAACTCGTACTCGTAGGCCGGCATGGGTATTTTGAGTTAGTAACCTGCCGCCGTGTCCGCTTCGCTCGCCATCCGGCGCATGTGACTTTCTTCATCCGCCGGGGAAGCCGGAGCATTCGCTTCTGGCATCGGCTCGCCGTTGATCGACTCGACGCGCACGCGCGCCGTGCCGCCATCGACACTCTCGATCGAGCCGCTTACCTGGAACTCCACCGGATCGCCCACCTGCGGCATCACGCGCTTTGGCGCGGATGGCATGTCTGGGTTATCTCCCGCGCCAGGCATGTCGCCCTCGGTGGAGTGATCCACTCCGAGCGCATCCAATGGCACTTCGAGGCAGTTACTTTCTTTCATCATATCCATTCTTTCTTCCTTCTAAATTCTGACCAAGGGGCTTCCCCGACCGGCCGTTTCCCTAAAAGACCGGCCGGGGTCCCATGCTTCTCCCAAGTTGTGGTTAGACGAACGCGGTCTTACTCGACACGCTCTCGACGAATGCCGGGTTGAGGACCAATGCGTTCCAGTAGGATTTCCAGGCCGCGGTCATGAATTGGTTGAGCGGATCGCTCTTGTCCGGCTTGTCGCAGATGATCACCTCGGGCTTCACGCGCTTCTCGCCGTCATCGGGTGAGGTCACGTTCTCGCCGTTCTGGCGCGGAACCTTCGTGCCGGCGAGCGCCGGCGTGCCGTAAGCCTGCTGGCCCACGACGAAAGTCCGGTAGATGTCCGCACTGGCGGCGCCGGTTGAGTCGTAAGTGCCTTCGGGTCCGGCCGAGTTCTCGACGAATGGGTTGGTGTGCTCGACGAATCTGCACCCGGCCCATTTCCCGATCTCGCCCTTGTAGATGAGTTCCTGCCCATCGTACTGGTGGATTTTGATCCAGTCCGCATCGTTGCGCAGATCGCGCGACACCTGCGGACACACCATCGCGATGAAGTAACCGCTGAACGGTGTTGCCCGACGCAACCGCAGAGCGGTCGAAGCGTCGAGGAAGTCTAGCATCGTCGCCTTGCCGGCGGATGCCGAGGCGGCGGCGAGTGCGGCGTAGTTAGCCGCGCCCTGGGCGTAACGCTTGTTAGTCGCACCTGCGACGAGGACGTTGCGCGTGACGACATCCGCGTGCAACGCGGCGTCCTCTCCCATCAAGGAGATGTTGTCCTTCAGCGCGTTAAAGAGTTCGGTCATCGTCACGATGTCCGTGATCTTCGCCGCCTCGCCATACTGGTTGAGCGTGCACGAGACTTTGTTGTACACGTTATCCCGGAAGGTGCTGATAGGCGTGCCTTCGGTGAGCGACTGCACTTGCGGCACAAGGCCCGAGGCATCCACCGCCGAGGCGGTGCGCCGGAAGAACGAAATGGTCTTGGCGCCCGCGTTTTTATCGAGCGGCCGCTGGTAAGCGAATTGGTTGAGCACCACGGCCTGGACCTGGTGTTTCAAAAGCTCTTTCGAGAAGAACTCCTGGTAAGTGTTTGCGATTGTAGTTGTGGTTGTAGTTGCCACGGTAAGTTAGTCTTTCCTCTGAGTTATCCCGAAGCTTGGTTACTTACGCCGCCGCCGAATCGTACTCGTTAGCCATCCGCCGCAATTCCCGCTCCTGCTCCTCGCTCCCCAGTTGCCTGAAGCTGCGTTCCGCAGGCGGTTTGGCTGGATTGCCACCGCCGATCGACAGCCGCGCGTTGGCGGCTTCGAGTTGTTTGCCCAACGTTTCAATCTGACTTTTCAACCCAGGAACCGAATCCGCCTCGAGGCGCAGCGTGGCGATGTCCACCGCCTTCGCAAACCCATCGGGGATGCGAGAGAGCAGAGGCTCATTGCCGAGCAGGTGAGTGACGGTCTTTGAGAGCGGCGACTGGAAGTCGAGCAATTCGGGCTTTTGCTTGCAAAGCGCGTCGCACGTTTCCTCCCAACTCTGGGAAAATTCGTGATGAGCCTGCTCCGAATTCCGGCGCCACTCTTCGGCGCGGACTGCCTGGGCCTTTGCCCTGGCCGCACGCGCCAGATCGAGATCGCCTTCGCGCTCGAAGTCCTCCGCCGCGGCATCGTATTCCGCCGAGGTAAAACCCGTGGCGTCCTTCGCTGCCGCTGCTTTTGGAGGTTCCGGTTTGGCCGCTTCCGCCCGCAGCTTCTCAAGGGCCGATCGCTCGGCATCGAGCGCCGCTTTCTCTTCCTGGAGTTTCTTCCAGCTTCGATCGCGCCGCTCCGATTCCTTTTTTGCCTTGGTAAAATCCGAGTCCGCCTTTTCGGCTGCCTTGGGAGCTTCCTCCTCCTTCGCGTCGTCTTGCGGGTTCGGTTCCTGGGTCGATTTGTCAGCGTCCGCCGGTTGGTTTGCGGCGAACTTTCCTTTTGCGTCCCGTGCTGGCTGCTTTGTCGCGTCGGTTACGGGTTGCTCGAGATCCCCGTCTGTTGGCGAGCTGGGCACCGGATCCTCCCGGCCGATCTCTCCCGCATCGACTTTTAAGGCGAGCGAGCGCAGATGGTCGTGGATGGCCGCGGTGTTGTCCGACGTTTCTTCAGCCATTGGTCAGCTACTTCTCAGGGATGGAAATGTTCGAGAGAGTCCGCCATCCCTGGCCCGGAATCCTCGGAGGTGCCGGCGTCCGCCCCGGCTTGCGAAAGTGTTTGGAACCATGCCCACAGCCCGCGATAACCGCAGGCCCAGCCGCACTCAAATGGCGTCGCCTTCACCGCCGCGCGCTCATTGGCTGCGGTGATGTAGGCGGTGAGCGTCATGCGCAGGCGCGCCCCCGTGCCAGTGCCCAGAAAGCGCGCGAGCGCCTCGCGATCCGCCGGCGTCCATTCGGGCGCCGGGCAATAGCCCGCGTGGCGCGCGAAAAAAAGAGCGGCTCGGAAAGATCGGAGGAAACGCATCACGCCGCACAAGACACCGCGCGCATCAGGCCGCTACCCGACAAAGGTTGCACCATGTTGCATTTCTCCGGCCAACGCGATAAAGCCCATGCACTATGAAAAAGCCCACGCGCACTCCCGCCACGAAGAAGCCAGCACCCAAGCAGATGAAGGCGGCCAAGCGCCGTAAAGCTGACGGGAAAGGGTAATTTCAGTCAGGCAGTGGACTACCTCCGCATCCTGGGCATCGCAGCCCTATGGTTCATCGGCGCGATTTGCTTGGGCGCGATGCTCGAGTTCCTCCGCCGCCGATAAGGCAGCGCCACGGAAATTCCGCCTGCCGCCAGCGCGGCAGTGGGAGGGGAAATGAAAACTCAAGCTGCGACGCCAGCCATTTGCGCCGGCGCCGGGCCGGCTTTCGCGGCCTGATGCGCATTCGCGAAGGCAGCAACCTAGCCACCCGGTAGCAAGGAACGGCGCCGGAGAAACACGATCATCGCGGCAAAGAGCAGCAGCAGCACGGGAGACGGCTCGGGGAGGGCGATGCGATCTGCATAGATGTCGCGCACGTAAGTTGCAGTAGCCGCGGAGAAACCGACCACGCCCTTGTCGTCGAAGGAGAGTCCGGTCGAACCTTGCGTGCCAGTGATACCCTCCAGCCCGAAGGTGCTCACGAGAATGTAGGACGGCAGGCCGTAGTCGGTGTCTCCGTGCGAATCGAGGGTGACGTAGTATCCGTACTCCCCTGCCGATGCAGGCTCGAATGGCGGCGAGTGGATGGTTAGCCGCGCATTGCCCTCATTGATCTCGGGAGTCGCTTCACTCCCGGAATAGTAGCCGGAGCGATTCGCGGCTCCTTGGTACAGGAGCCAGCCGGGATGGATTGCGGCATCCCCACCTGGCCCACTCCAGTGATCAGTGAAAGCGATGCTCACATCACCGGACAGCGAGACGACGTGCGGCGCGAGGTCGTCGCTGCTCATGGTCAACGTCCCGTCCTCGAGGACATAAGTCTGTGTGAAGCCGCTCATACTACGGGCGCAGGCATTTCCGCCGGCGGCGCGCCGGCTTCCGCGGTCTGAGGCGCATGAGCGTTAGCGTTAGCGATGGCTTGCAGCTCGCCCTGCACCTTCCGCGCGAGCTTGGGATTCTCCTGCCCGAGCGCCTGCAATTGCGCCGCGATTCGCGCCTCAATCCCCTTCATGGCCACGGGGTCTGGCGCCGCGCCGATCTTCCCGCGTTGATCGATGAAATCCACGAGGCACTTGATGCGCGCCACACGATCCTGCCCCGGCTTCGGCGCCAGCGGCATCCCGAGCATGAGCGTCGGCACGAGCGTCGCCTCGTCTTCGTATTCGTCGCGCTGCTTTTCCTGCGGATCCTGGAAGAGCCGCTGCACGAGCTTTGGGTCGTCGAGTTCGAGGATGCTCTTGTCGAGTTCGGCCTGGTTGATGAAAGCGGATTGACCGAGCAGTTGCTTGCGGGCCACCGCCTTTTGCAGTTTTGCCTGGCGATTCCAACTGTCGCTCGATCCCTTCGGGCGCACCGCGTAAGCATCCGCGAGCGCTTCCTTCGGCAGATCATTCATCGCGCCGTCGCGCACGTATTGCGTCGATCGGTCGAACTGCAAAAGCAACGCCCAGGCTTGCTGGAAGAGTTCCGCCAGCGTCATGCGGAACATCTGCGCGCGCAGATCGACACCCTGGTTGAGCAGCCCCCCGATGCGTTGCACTTCGGTCGCGGTCTTGCGCTCCGTCGTGTTGATGTCCTGGCCGATGCCGAAGTCCGGCATTCCCACGCGATACTCCGCCACCATCCGCGTCGAGATCATCTCCTGGTCGAACGAAATCGGCGGCGCGCCGATGTCCACGCGCTGAATCGGGAATCCGAGGATCTGCCCCGGGATCATGCGGATGTTCGCGGTGTTCGGAATCTCCCGCTCGCTGTAAAACATCGGCCGATTGCAGAAGCTCATAAAGTCGTGCTTCTCGTTCCACATCTTGGTCAGCGACGTTTCGAAAGGCCCCGCGATCTCCGGGATGCCGCGCGAGTCGTAGTGCCCGAGATCCTTCATCTCGTGATCGAACCTCACGAACGGCAGCCGGCCGTGATCGTAGGGATTTGAGAACGTCGAGCGCACCGGATCATCGGGCGCCAGCGGCGACCACGTATGCACCTGGTAGGTCGCCTTGCCATTCACCCCGGCCACTCGCTCCCACACCTCCCAAATTAGGATGAGCGAATCCGACGAGCTGCACGTGAGCCCTTCGCGGAGCTGCTTGGCCTGGTCGAGCAACTCACTCGATGTATCGCCCGCGGATCCTTTGCCAGTGATCTTCTTCACGAACTCCGCGTCCTGCCGGTAATTCGCGTTCGCTTTGTATTGAGGAACCGAAAGCTCGATGACGTGCGCGACGCGATCGGCGCACGCCAACTCCTTCGTGTGCCACGGAACGATGCAGCGCGACGGTTCGATTGCGTCGAACTCCACGCGCTTCTCCGCCGCGTTCCAAAAGGTCTTCACCACTTCCGTCCCGGAGCAGAGCATCTTGTCGATCGCCACGAGCACCGCCTTCGCGAGATTGGTCTGCTCCTTTAGCTTGTAGTCGAAGTGGTACTCCAGCTCGCTCGTGAAGCTCTCATGCGTCCGGTCCTTGCTCACAAAGCTCGCGACCACTTCCGTCGCGAATAGCTGCTGGAAATAAAACGGCTTCCACTTGTCGATCATCGAATCGCACAGCGGGAAGTGCATGTCCGCTGCGCCCGGCCACGGCTTGTTCCTGCGGCGCAGCCCGTGATTGCGCATCTGATACCACGTCGCCTGCCTCTCGCCCCACGACGCGCGGTCCGTGATGTCATTGAGCACGAGGGGGTGCAGCTCGTTGGTCGTTTTATTTTCGATGTCCATAAAGTCAGTTCCGGCCCCAGGTGCCGACTTCCGGCGACGTGATGAGAAGCGCGATGGTGTCGATCACCGCCGACGCATCGCCGTGCGCTTCCACCGTCCCATCCGCGCGGATCTTCACCTGCACGACGGGCGTGCCGTCCTCCGCCACGCATTGCACCAGCGCCACCACCGGAGATTTTTCGGTCTTGGCTTTCATTCCCCAGCGTCCATCCCTGCGAGCGAGTAGCTCTCGTTCTCCTCGCGGCGTTCGAGTTCCTCCCGCCAGCTCGTGATGATGCTCTTGCTCTGCCGCACGGGAAAGAAGTCCGCCGCGGCGCATACGCCGCACACCGCATCTGCGCGATCCGGCGACGGCAGCGAGCGCTTTGCGAGATCGTCTTTCGTCTCGATCCCGAGCCGGCCTTTCGAGTCGAAGCGCGCCCGCCGCGTCGTGAGCTGCGCGATGAGCGCATCGTCCGCCGGCAGGGCCACCTCACCCTTGAGCAATTGCCGCGCGGTCGCGTGCCACATTTCGCCGCCGCGATTGATGTAGCGATCGTCGAACGGCGCCGCGCCGTTGTTCACGCGATGGACCGTCCAGCCAGCTTCCATCATCGCGTCGCACATCGTCTTTCCGAGGCCCCCTTCATCCGCAAAAATTTCCTCCGCCAGCAAACCCGCCTTGCGGAACTCGACAATGAAGCGACCGACCGCAGCCATCGTGTTGCGCTCGCGCCAGGCGATGAGCGGCCGCACCACGTTGCCCTCTCGGATCGCGAGCACATTCTCATCGCCGCCGGCCGCAAAATCGCAAAAGGCCCGCCGCGCGCCAGGCTTCGCCGCCGGCGGATGCTGGATCGCCGACTGGACCATTGTGAGCGGCGCGACGAACCGGATCGAGTCATCCTCCGCCATGAATTCGCCGAACACCGCCGAGCGCGTGAACGGATGCTCGAGCCCGTAGTGACCGATGATGTCGTCGATCTTCTCTTTGGGAATGTGCGGGCACTCCTTCAGCGACACCGCGCGCGTCCGAAACTGCGCGCGCAGCTTGGTGTGCGCGTCGTAGAAGCGCCCCATCATCGCGCCGCCGCTCGAGATGTAGAGCAGCCCGTTGAAGGTGCAGCGGTCGAAGGCCTGGAATATCTCCTCATCGATGCTCTTGGCTTCGTCGCAAATAATGAGCAGCGGCCCGGCGATGTCGTCCTGCTTGTGCCAGCCTTCCGCTCGGCCGGCGTCGTTCGTCGTGAAGCCCACAGCCATCCCGCCCGTTTCGGTGCGAATCTCGCGGTCGAGAAACGTCCACGTCGGGAATTTTCCGCGGTGGATGCTCAAAGCCGCCCACACCTGGTTGTCGAGCTGCCGCGCGTCCTTGCTGGTGATCACCACGCGTCCCCGCGGATGCACCGCCAGCCACCACAACGCCAGGCCCGCCACGATCGCGCTCGATTTCCCAGCGCCATTCGGCGTCAGGCGCCGCCCCCTTCGTCCGCACCCGCGAATTCTCATACCAGCTCACGATTTCGTCCTGCCATGCGTAGAGCCGAATCCCCAGGACGCGCTCGATGAATCCGATCGGCGTCGTCAAAATATCCGGCGATTGCGCCGCCATTTTCCGCGCGACCCACCCGGCGCGGTTTGCCACCCCGGATGCTATCATCGCGACATCACCTCCAGCGCCAGTGCCCTGCGGTCTTGCAGTGTCCTGAGATCGGCCTCGCTCAACGTGAGTCCCGATCCCGCCGCGGCCGTCGCGCTCACGTGGATTTCGCCGGCCTTTTTCCCAAAGTCATCCGGGAAAAGCCGCTCGAGCAGCCACGCCTGCGCGCGCCAATCGAGCAGACCGCTCGGCAGCACGCCCGCGCCGATCGCATCTAGCCGCTTTCGCATTCCCCTAGCCCGCGCCTGTTCAATACTTTCCGAAAACACCGGGAAACGCCCGCGCCATTCCGAGATCGTCTGAGGGTTCAGCCCCGCCTGCCTGCCCGCCGCGGACGGCGACATCCCGGCCTCCACAGCTTCCTCGATCACTCGCTGCACGTCCGCGGTCAACTTAGTCGGCCGGCCAGTCTTCTTCTTCACCGGCCTCAGAATTCTGCCGTCTCGCTTCCGGCGCGCCGCCATGCGCTTGCCCGGCGCCCCGCGCACCACTTTCCGCTTCGTGCGCATGTTCACTTCGCCGGCCGCACAAATACATTGCGCGTGCCCGTCCCGCTCACCGTCGCCTTCACCGCGATCTCCTTGCCCGCTTGCTCTTCCACCGCCTTCTTCGCCGCGCTCACCACCCGCAAAAACGTCTCTTCATCCACCAGCTCGCGCAGCAGCTTCACGTCGATCGAGTCGCGCTCCGGTGTGAGCACTTCCACTTCCAGCCGCATCGCCTCGTGCTTCGCATTCGTGGTCGCAAAGCAAAACCGCTCCAGACCGAGCTGCTCGCATTGTGTGAAGAGTTCCTTGCGCGAGCGCTCCTCCTCACGGCCGGCTCGATTCTTCTCCACGCCGGCTATATACGCGCTGCGGGCCAGGGTCTTCATGGCAGCGCTGGCAGTGGGAGCAGGAGGGTTCATCCCGCAAAAGCGCGACAATCTGGCCTGCGTCCACC
>JBBRXP010000095.1:0-21984 GCA_038238555.1 Chthoniobacterales bacterium
ACGCCGCCGAACCAATCCGCGTCGCTATGAAAACAGGCGGCGATGCCGTGGAAGGCCATGAACTCGAGATCGTCCTGATGCGCGCCGATGCCGAGATGCGTGACGCGCGCGAGCGCCGCTTCGAGTGGTTGCCCGTCGGGGATGAAAACGTCGGCGGTGGAAAGATGAAGTTTCACGGAAGCGCGGGCAGGCTCGCGGCGGCCACGGCCTGTCCGTGGCGTTTGTCTTTTTCGTCCGGCGTGCGCAGCGCGATGCGCTCGGCGAGCTCAGGAAATTCCGCGCGCAAAACATCGCCCGCCTTGGCGAGAAGCAGATCCCCGCCTTCCCCGCTCGTCACGCGCCCGAGCACGAGCAGGTGTCGGAAGTCGTAGAACTCGGCGTAGTGCGCGATGGCGTAGCCGAAGCAGATGCCGATGGTTTCGTAAATCCGGCGCGCCCGCGGATCGCCTGCCGCCATGAGCTTTTGCACCTCCACGAGTTGCTCGGGAAATTTCATCTCGCGCGGCAACTTGATGCCTGCGAGCGGCACGAGGCGCGCGACACCTTGCTGGCAGAAGTACTGCGCCGCGCAGCCGCGGTCGCCGCTCCATTCATCGATCGGCGCATCCTCCCGGTAATCGACCGGCGCAAACGCCAGCTCATTGAGCCAGCTCGTGATATTCCCGCCCGGCGTGACGTAGCCCGCGGCGACGCTCGTGCCCATCGAGATGCCGAGCACGCCGTTCGCGCCGAGGCTCATCGAGCCCGCGAGCGCGGTCACCTCGCCGTCGTTCACCACCTCGAAAGGCACGCCGCCCCATTCCGCCTGGAGATCCCGAAAGACGTGCGCGATGCGTGCCGAAAAATCCACGGGCGACACGCCGCGGAAGAGCGAGGCGACGCGCACTTCGCTGTTCACATAAACTCCGGCCGCGCTCCCGCCGATCGCATCCACCCGCGGCAGATGCGCCGCGGCGCGCTTGAGCGTGTCGTTGATGCCGTCGTAGTGATACCGCGGATCGCTTTGGAAATAGGGATCCCACGCAACCTCCTCGGAGAAGACGCACACGCCGTCGATGACCGCCGCGCATTTCCGATCACTCCCGCCAAGATCGAATCCGATGCGGCAGCCCTCGAGATGCCGGCCCAGTGGCAGCGCCGATTCCTTGGCCGCCGGCACGTCGTCGAGTTCGCATGCGACGACGCGGAAAAGTTCGCGATAAACTTTCGTCCCCATGAACTCCTCGTCGAACCGCCGCTCGCCGGTCGGCGAATAAATACCGGCGATCATCTGCGCGATGGCCGGATCTCCGCCCATGTGAACGCGGAAGCCGCCGCGCGACCAGAGGAGAAATTTCACGAGCCGCTCGACGTATTTGCAGTTGAGCGAAACGTTCGCGCCCGCGTGCGGCAGCACGCGAATGTCGAAACGCGACACCGTGCCGTCCGTGCGCTCAAGCGCGATGGCCAGCGGATGCGCGCCAGGATCGACGTCGCAACGCCGCCGATAAGCGGCATTCCACAAAGCGGCCGGGACATACTCGGGATCGAGCGGCGGACGGACCGCGGGCTGAATGGATGGCATCGGCATTCGAAAGTAGTCGTCGAGTATTTATGTCCTGAGCCAGCCGGCGAGTTCACAAGCGCCTAAGGAAAGGCGCCACTCTCCTTGTCAACGCCGCGAGCCGGTTGTGAGCGGAGTCACTGGCGTGGTCGCCGGCACGCGCCCTTGCACCACGGGGAGCTTGCATGTCCGGAGTGAAGGCAGGACGTGGCGGGCGAATAACTCGCACTCCTCCTTGTGCGGGTAACCCGAAAAAATGAAGGCGCGGATACCCATGTCGATATAACGCTGGAGCTTCTTGAGGATTTGATTCGGCGAACCCACCAGCGCGCTGCCGCAACCCGAGCGCGCGCGGCCGATGCCCGACCACACGTGCTCCTCAATGTAATCGTCCTTTGACTGCGCGCGCAGTTCATCCTGCCGGAGCACGCCCGCGGACTTGCTATCTTGCGCGCGTGCTTTGATCTCCGCGCCTTTCGCGGCGTCGAGTTTCGACATCATCTTCTCGGCATGTGCGCGGGCTTCCTCTTCCGTCTCGCGCACGATCATGTGGATGCGCAGGCCGAAGTCGATCTTGCGGCCATAAGCCGTCGCGCGCTCGCTAAGTTCCGCCATCGACGCCGCGAGACGCTCTTCCGTTTCCGGCCACATAAGAAAGACATCGCAATGTTTCGCGCAAAGATCTTTGGCAGGCTCGGAGATACCGCCGAAGTAAAGTAACGGACCGCCGTTTTGCTGGTAAGGTTTCACCGGCTCCGTCGTGGGAATTTTCAAGTCATAGTAACGTCCCTTGAACTCGATCTTATCCTGCGTCCATGCCTGCTTGAGGATTTGTATTACTTCATCGGAGCGTTCGTAACGCACTTCGCTCGACTCGCTCTGCCCCGGTAAGTCCGAGGAGATGATATTGATGGTGAGCCGGCCTTTCATCAGATGATCGAGCGTGGAGATATGCCGTGCGAGCATCGGCGGATGAATCTCTCCCATGCGCACAGCGACGAGAGCTTGGAGCTGTTTTGTTAGGACCGCCATCGCGCCGGCAAAGACAAACGGCTCCTGCCCGGCGATGAAAGACGACGGCATCAGAATGTTTTGATAACCCAACCGATCCGCGGTGGTAACGATGTCCGAGCAATGCTCGAAGCTGCTGCGCAAGCGGCCATCGGGCACGCCGAGGAATTCGTAATCGTCGCTGCACAGCGCGGAAAACCATGCGACTTCGACAGCGGGATCGAGAGTGCGAATTGTAATAGGAGGCGGTGCAGGCATAAGGTGGATGTTATAAGTTAGTCGGTAAGTCTGGTGATCAGCCGATGCATTTCCACGGCCAGAGCTTTCAAGCGCCAGGTTACTTCCCCCTCCGCGAGTAACTCACCATTTGCGGCAAAGGCCGAACCCGTGGCGAAGACGAAGCTTGGCGCGATCAAGCAGTGATGATCCACCCATAATGAGTTAGCCAGAGTAAGGATAGAGAGGAAGGAACGTTCGCTGCCCCCGTTGGCTACCAACCCCACGACTTTGCCTGGCCACCCGTCGTTGGTTAGTTCGATGAAGTTTTTGGCCGCGGAGTTGAGTTGGTAGTTATAGATGGGCGAACAAAAGATCACCCCATCGGCGCGGCGCACGCGTTCGCTCGCAGCTTTCACCGTGGAATGCCCGTAGCAAGCCGCTCCGTCGCACGCGGGCAGAGTCTCGCCGGATAAGTCGAGTAAGTCTGTTTCCATACCGCAGTCCTTGAGATGTTCCGTCATCGCGCGAGCGAGCGTGAAGGTCTTGCCGCCGGGCTTGAGTGCGGTGCTAACGATGAGGCACGAGGGCATGGGATGTTGGGGCGTGTTTGTAACACTTCACTGCCGCGCGGCGGTCCTTCCAAAATGTCTTTCTGAACGCAGTGAAGAACCTCCAATTTTTGCCTTTTCTCTTGAACGCGCACGCTGGGGACCGCCTTGGCAAAGCCGAATCGTGCAGAGGAAAGGCCAACATTGGAGGTTCTTCGCTGCGCTCAGAATGACACGGTAGGATGCGCCGCTGCGCGGCAGAGAGTTTACAAACATACCTAGAAGCCGAGTAAGTGACTTAGTTTCAATGCGCCGATACTTACCGCTCCGACGGTGAGCGCCGCGGAGAAGCCGACCATGAACGGGCGCAGGCCAAGCTTTTTCAACCGAGCCAGGCCAGTGCTCAAGCCAACCGCGGCCATTACCACGGTAAGACAAGTGGTGGCCGTGCGATCCATGAACGCGAGGAACTGTGTCCACAGCGTGTGTTCGAGGAAGCCGAAGGGTTTCGCTGTGGCGTCGCCGAGCGTGCGCAGCAGCGTCATGGCAAAGAAGCCGATCACGAAAAGGGGGAAGATGTGATGCCACGGCTGCGCTGCGCTCTTCGCGCCGCGTTCGCCGCGATGATAAAGCAACGCCATGAGCGGGATCACTACGGCCATGCTCAGGTTGCGCATGAGCTTCACCACGGCGGCGGTGTTCAAGACCTCGGGCGCTTGATGAGTTTGTTGATAAGCCAGCGCGGCGCCGGCGACTTGCGAGGTGTCGTGGATGGTGGTGCCGAGAAAGATGCCGGTCGAGCGCAAGTCCGCGCCGAAAAGCCACGGCGCGAGGAAGGGATACAACAACATGGCGACCATGCCGAAGATGGTGACGCAGGCGACGGCGTAGCTGATCTCGTCTTCCTCGGCGTCGATAGTGGGTGCGGTCGCGACGATGGCGCTCACACCGCAGATGCCGGTGCCCACGGCGATGAGCGTCGCTAGCCGGCGCGGCACGCCGAAATATTTTCCGACCCATGGGACAAAGACCAGGGCGGCCGTGACACACAGCAACACCACGGGGAGCGCGCCGAGGCCGATGCCGCCGAGGGCGCTCAAGCTCAGCCGCAGCCCGAGCAACACGATGGCCAAGCGCAGCAATTGCCGGATGCACGCGCGCAGTCCGTCTTGAAAAACGGAGGGCACGCCGACAACGTTGCAGAGGATCATGCCCATGACGATGGCGAGCGGGATGCCGTTGATGGGGCTCTTTGGATAACCGAGCAACCGCGTGCCGATCCACTGTGCAAGCCACTCCGCGGCCATCGCGAGCATCGCCGCGAGGACGAATCCCGCAGCGCGCGTGCCGAGCCAGAGCAGCGCCTGCTGCCCGGCGCGCTGCACCAGGGAATCGGAAGCGGAAGCCGGCTTGATCGATGTGCGTTCGGGCCACTCGGGCACGCCTTCCATGCTATCCCAGCCATCGCGCCAATCGGGCTTGAGCGTGTCGGTGCTCACAGAATTAGTGCGTCGGTTTCCATTGATGAAGGGCGAGCGCAGCGGCTCCGAATGCACCGCTGAACTGGCCGAGCGTGGAGTTCACAATCTCCGGCGGTGTGTCGGTGGAATGATGGTGCGCAGCCTCGGTGAGCGGATCGAGAAAGGCGGCGCCGAGTTCCGCGAGCGGGCCGACGAGGATAATGCGGCGCGGGTCGAAGAGGGTTTCCAATTGATGGATCGCCCACCCATGCACCGCGGCGGCGCGCGCGAGCACGGAGAGGATTTTTCGGTCGCCCGATTCTGCCGCCGCGCGCAGTGTTGCAAAATCCATCCTGGCCTTCGAAGCCTTGCTGGCAGAGGAAAGGATGGCGGTGAGCGAGGCGGCGCTCTCCAGGGTGCGCGCCGAGCCGTTCGCGCCGGAGCCGGGCGCGGGCCACTTGCCGATCTGCCCCGCGCCGCCATGTTCGCCGCGGATCAAGCGCCCATCGGCCACGACGCCCACGCCGATGCCGGTGCGCACGCCGAGGCAGACAAAATTTTTCAAGCCGAGTCCTTGCCCAAACCACAGCTCGGCCATCGCCATCGAGCGGATGTTGTTTTCCAAGTGCACCGGCACGCCAAACTCGATGGAAAGCCGGCGCGCGAGCGGCACGTCCTGCCAGCCGGGGATGTGGGCGTAGCCGCGCGCCACGCCTTGCGCGAGGTCGATGGTGCCGGGCACGCCGACGCCGATGCCGAGGAGCGGCCGCGGGTCGCCCTCGAGCGCGGTGTGGATGACTTCCTCGATGCGCACGAGGATGCGCTCGACCGAGTCGCCTTCGCGGATGGCGCGCCGCGATTGCTTCACCACTTGCTGGGAAAAATCCACGACGGTGGCGAGGATGCCGCGCGCTTCGAAATCGACTCCAACGAAGCGGCCGCCGTCGGGATTGGGCACGAGAAGGGTGGGGGGGCGGCCTTGCTCGCGATCGGCCTTCTGGCTTTCGACAATGAAGCGGTCGCGCATAAGCCGGTCCACGTAGATGCCGGTCGTGGACGGCGCGAGATGCAGCTCGCGCGCGAGCTCGACGCGCGAGAGGCCGCCGCGCGCGCGGAGGCGCTTGAGGAGCTCGGCCTCCACGCTGGCGACGATCTGGTGCTTGGTGCGAATGGCGCGGCGCGGCATGTGCCAATAGTTATTTCGATTTCAAAATATAGTCAAGCGCCACGATGTGAGAGGATCGACGACGCGAAAGAATCTGGAGAGCGCGCGCCTCCGGCGCGCTGGTGCCCGCGTCCTCGCCGGCACGAACTTCCCGAGGCGTTCACCATGCTCGAGGATCTCCGGTGACCGGACGCGGCAGGAAGTCCGTTTCGGCGGGGACGTCGAAACCAGCATGCCGGAGGCGTGAGCTCCCCGGATTCCGCCACGGCGCCACTCACTGACTCGCCACCATCTG
This sequence comes from Chthoniobacterales bacterium, assembly GCA_038238555.1. GTDB lineage: Bacteria > Verrucomicrobiota > Verrucomicrobiia > Chthoniobacterales > Chthoniobacteraceae > JANNXQ01. Next base: position 6,242 of record JBBRXP010000095.1, read on the forward strand.
GTCCCATTTTTCCGAGATCTGCCGCAGTCGCTCAGCCGTCCCGACGCCCGGAGGCCGGTAGCCCGTCTCGGTCACGGCCCAGCCCGCCCAGCCGATCTCGTCGATGGCGCGCATGATCGCAGGCCAGTTATTGTCGCCTTCGAGATATTCCACTTGCAGGCCTTTCCTGAGCCCTTCCTCCTCGTGCTTCTTGCGGCTGAATTCCTTGAGGTGCAGCAGCACGATGCGCTTACCCAGCGTGCGAATCCACTGCTCGGGCCAGCCGACATACATCATGTTGCCGATGTCGAAATTGATGGCGACCCACGGGCTCTCGAATTCATCGACGTAGCGCGCCATTTCGAGCGGGCTGAGCAGGAAATTGTTCCAGATGTTTTCGATCGCGATCTTGATCCCGAACTCCGCGGCGAGCGGCAGCGCTTCGCGGATGCCGGCCTGCGAATGCTTCCAATTTTCCGCGTAACCAACCTTGGCATCCACGCCGCCAGCGAAGGCGAGCACGGACTGCGCGCCGTAACGTTTCGCGTCGTGGAGCGCGAGCTTGAGCGCCTTCACGGCCCGCCCGCGCACGGCGGGATCGGGGTGGCCGATGGTGCGCGTCTCGGAGCCGACGGCGACGCTCGGGATGACGAGCCCCGAGGCATCGCGCGCGCGCACGATCTCGTCCTGATCCATGAGCGCATGCGGCTGCACTCCCGCAAAGCCCGCAGCCTTGATCATCTGGAACTGCTCGAGCACCGGCAGTTTTTTGTCAGGAAACGAGGAGAGAAAAAAACCTTTGAGCAGTGGCCGCGGCTTCGGGGCATCGACGGCGAAAAGTTTCGTGGTCGCGAGCGCGACGGCGGATGAGTGCAGGAAGGAGCGGCGGGAGATGTTCATTCGGGGAGTGGTTGGCCTTTGGTCTCCGGCAGAAAGGCGAGCACGATGAGGCCGAAGAGAAAGAGCGTGCCGAGCAGCGTGACGGCGAAGGGCAGCGTCATTCCCGGCAGCGCCTTGAGCCAGCCGGAGAAGACGAGCATCGAGGCGGCGAGAAGGCGTCCGCCATTGAAGCAAAACCCGGCGCCGGTCGCGCGGAGATGGTTTGGAAAGAGCTCGGGAAAATAGACGGCGTAACCCGCGTGGATGGACATCGCGAAGAAACCGAACGCGGGTAGCAGGAGGAGCAGTTGCCCGTAAGTGTGTGGCGCGAAACAGACGATCGGCACAACGAGTAACGCGATCACGTGGACGAACATGAAGGTGTGTCTTCTCCCGAATCGCGCCGCGAGCGGGCCGAAGCTCAACATGCCGAGCGCGCCGCCCGCGGTCTGCACAAAGCCGTAGGCAAACTTCGCCTTGCTCGCCGCTTCGGCGGGAGGCGTGCCGTGGCGCAGCAGGAAGTCTTTGGCCAAATCCTGACCCGCGACCACCACGCCCCAAAAAGTGCCGAGTCCGACGGCGGCGAGCGCCATGCCGAGCAGCGCGCGCCTGCGCCAGCGCGGATCGCCGAGCAGATCGCGGAAGCTGCCCATCTGTTTCTTTTCTGCCGCCGCCTTTTTCCATGAATCCGGCTCATGCACGCTGGCGCGCACCCAGAGCGTGAGGAGCGCCGGGCCGACGCCGATGAGGTAAGCCCAGCGCCAGTTTGCGCCGACCCACAAGCCGGCAAGCGCCGCGAGCCAACTCCCGGCCGCGCTCGTGGCGTGAAAGATTCCCGAGGCGTGGGCGCGGGCGCGCGTGGGAAAAACTTCGGCCACGAGGGCCGCGGCCACGGCCCATTCGCCGCCCACGCCCATCGCGACCAGAAAGCGCAGCGCGGCGACCTGCCAGAGCGAGCTGGCAAAGAAAGTGAGGCCCGAAAAAATCGAGTAGAAAAGAATGGTGACGACCATCGTGGGCCGGCGCCCCCAGCGATCCGCGAGCGAGCCAAAGAGCACGCCGCCCAGCGTTCCGCCGACGAGAAAGACGCCGAGAAAAATGTCGCCCCACTGCTTCACCGCCGGGTCGCCCGTGCCGACTTGCAAAATGTCGGCGAGCAGATCGGCGCGCGTGAGATTGAAAAGCTGCCCCTCGAAGGCATCGAACACCCAGCCGATCGAAGCGATGGTGAGCACGAGCCACTCGTATGCAGTGACGCCGGAATACCACGGAATCTTCGAAGGCTCGGAGTGGGCTTGCATTTTTTTTTAGAAATGAAGGAGGCGGAACTCCGGGGAGCGCACGCCTCCGGCGTGCCGGTGCCGGCGTCCCGCCGGCACGGACTTTCGTGCGCGCTCTTTCTGAAACAGGAGATCGCCCCGGAGAGAACGCCGCAGGAAGTCCGTTTCGGCGGGAGGCCGAAACCAGCACGCCAGAGGCGTGCGCTCCCCGGAATCCGCGGGGTCGCATTTCTCCATCACGCGCTAATCCTTGATGTCCTGTCCCCAGGCGGTGTGGTCGGGGCCGGGCCAATCATCGACGAAGGCGCGCGCAGCCCAGGCGGTCCAGGCGGCTTCGAGGCGCGAGGCGATCTCGGGATGATCGGCGAAGACGTTGTGCTGCTCGGTGCGATCGGCGGCGAGGTCGTAAAGTTCCCACGGGCCGCGCCATTTTTGCACAAGCTTCCACGCGCCGTCGCGCACGGCTTTGTTGCCTTCGTGCTCCCAAAAAAGTGGTTGCGTGCGACCGAGCGGTTCGCCGGCAAAGGCGGGCCGCAGGCTCACGCCTTCCATTGGCAAGATCTCGTGGCCGTGAAATTGCGCGGGATATTTCGCGCCCGCGATATCGACGGCGGTGGCCATGATGTCGATGAGATGCGCGGGCTGTTTTTCAAGGCTGCCGCGGCGCGCAGCGGGGATGCCGGCGGGCCAGTGCGCGATGAATGGCGAGCTGATGCCGCCTTCGTGCGTGAAGTGTTTGTAGCGGCGGAACGGCGTGTTCGCGAGCGTGGCCCAATTCATTCCGAGTTGGACGAAGGATTGCGGGCTGCCGATGGGGCCGTCGCCGCGTGTGACGCCGCCGGGCCCGCCTTCCGCGTTGCCGCCGTTGTCGCTCAGAAAAAGGAGGAGCGTGTCGTCGAGCAGGCCGCGTTCTTTCAACCCATCGACGAGCAGGCCAGTGCTGCGGTCGAGGCTCTCGACCATCGCGGCATACACGGCCATGATTTGATCGAAACGCTCGCGCTGCTCCGTGGTGCGCGTGTCCCACGCCGGCGAATCTTCGGGCCGCGGCGCGAGCGGCCACTTCGCATCCACGATGCCCATCGCGATCTGCCGCGCGTGCCGCTCTTCGCGCAGGAGATCCCAGCCCGCGAGATATTTGCCGCGATACTTGGCGATGACTTCCGCCGGCGCGCGCAACGGGAAATGCACGGCGCCTTGCGGCAGATAAAGGAAGAAAGGTTTCTTCTCCGCACGCGCCTCGTCGATGAACTTCAAGCCCCACGTCACGAAGAGATCCGTGGAATACCAATTGTGGCCGAGCTCCGGTGAATCCTTGGGAAGCTCGCGACCGTCGAGGTAAAGATTTTCCGTCCCCGGCTTGTCGAGTTCCTTGGGAAAATAGACTTCGCCGAAACGGGAATTGAGCGAGCGCATGAAGCCGCGCTCCCAAGGCGGCGTGCCGTTTTGCTGGCCGAGATGCCACTTGCCCGCCATCGCGGTGAAGTAGCCGGCCTCGCGCAACACCTCGGCGATCGTGACGCAGCGCGGCAAAAGCTTTCCGTGAAAGCCGCGCGACTGCGGTTCGACTTTGCCGTCGAGCCAGCCCATGCCGGCCTGGTGCGAATACAAGCCGGTGAGCAGCGCCGCGCGCGTGGGACTGCACCGCGGCGTGTTGTAAAATTGCGCGAAGCGCACGCCGGCCGCGGCGAGGGCGTCGAGCCGGGGCGTGGGGATTTCGCTGCCGAAACAACCGATGTCTGAGAAGCCCATATCGTCGGCGAGGATGACCACGATGTTCGGCCGCACCGGCGCGGCGGCGGCGAGCGCGGGGAGAAACGTGAGCAGGAGGAGGAGGTTTTTGTTCATGGAATAACGCTTCAGAAAAGCACGATCGCGGCGGTGTCCACGGACTCCTGCGCCTTGAGGCACATGGCCACGGACCACCTTCCATCCTCACCCGTCGCAGGCAGCGGCGCGCCGTGCTGGATGGCCGCGGCCACCGCGGAGATTTCGTCCACGAGTTCATAGACCTCGCCGCTCATTTTCGTGGGAATGTCGCGGGTGGTTTCACCGTCGTGATGTTTCAGCGAGAAGGTCGGCTGGAACGTGCGGTCCTGCGCGCCGCTCCAGCCCGCCCACAGCGAGCCACCCGTGCCGGTGACTTTGGCGGTCTGATGATGCTCAAACGCGCCGAGCGTCTGCGAGATGACCGCGTAACCACCGCCGGGAAAATTCAGGATCGCGCTGAAATTATCCTGCAATTCGGGGTGATCCGGCTGCCGTGAATTGGCGCGCGCATAGACCGAGACCGGCTCGCCTACGCGGGAGAAATACCAGCGGGCGAGATCGAAGAAATGAATCGGCTCCTCCAGGATCCAATTGCCCACGCGAGCGATATCGTAGCGCCAGCCGCCCGCGCCGGGCCGGTAGGGATTGCGCCAGAGATCGATGAGGGCGTAGAGCGGCTCGCCGATCGCGCCGGCGTCGATCATTTCCTTTGCCCGGCCCCACAACGCCGAGAGCCGCATCTCGTGGCCGATGGCGAGCCGTCGGCCCTGCGCGCGGGCGAGCGCGATGAGGTCGTCGCACTGCGCGAGGGAAGGGGCCATCGGCTTTTCGAGCAGCAGATGCCTGCCCGCCTCGAGCACCGCGCGGCCCACCGGATGATGCAGATCGGTGGGCAGCACCACGTCCACCGCGTCGATGTCCGGCCGTGCGAGCAGCTCGCGCCAATCCGCAACGACGACCGCTTCGGGATGCTGCGCGCGCGCGGCGGCCTGATTCTCCGGAGAGCGTGCGGCGATGGCGATGAGCTCCGCTTCGAGCGACTCCGCGATGGCGCGGGCGTGGTGGCTGCCCCACGCGCCGTAGCCGATGAGGCCGAATCGAGTTTTCCGGGAAGAGGGAGAAGCCATGAACGAGGCGCGACAGTTATTTCGATTTCAAAATAACGGCAAGCCTCTTTTCCGAGCCGGCTACCGCACCACGCCGAACTCTGCCCGGCGATTCTTTGCCCAGGCCGATTCGCCGCTGCCGGGGTCGGCGGCCATCTCCGAGCCGAAGCTCACGGTCTGGATGCGCGAGCCATTGGCGCCGGAGCGGATGAGCGCCTCGCGCACGGCTTGCGCGCGGCGTTCGCCGAGGCCGCGATTGTACTCCGGCGTGCCGCGTTCGTCGGTGAAGCCGGCGATGATCAGCGAATTGGGCGCGCTCTTCATGAAGGCGGCGACCTCGTCGATCTTGCCGCGCTCGCCGGCGCTGATGCCGTAGCTGTCGAAGCCGAAATGCACGGGGCCAAATCGCTTCCGGTCCACGTTGTCGCCGAGGAAGGACACGCCTTCCTGCCGGTCAGCGAGCGGGATGCCATTGACGCTGTCGCCATCGGCACCGGCGCCGCCCGCGCCTTTTTTCCTGCTGCTCGCGCAGCTCGACAGCGAGGCGGCGAGGAGAGCGATGGCGGTGAGGCGGAGAAGGCGGGAGATGGTCATGGGAATGGTGGTTGGTTGTTCGTCAGCGCGCGGCGGAAGCGCAGAGGATGGAGACAGAGGAATGGGGACAAAGGAATTTTTCTTAATCAAAAACAAAAAACTCCTTTGTGTCGTCCCTCCTCTTTTTTTGAAATTGTATTGTCTGATTTAGCGGGACCAGGCGGGCTCGGAAATCTTCCCGAGACCGCTCACCAGTGATGCGCGCTGCCCCGTCTGCGTATCAAGCAAAATGAGCGCGCTGCCCGTCGAGAAGAGGAGATGCCGCGAGTCCGCGCCCCACACCGGATCCTGGCCTTCGCCCACGATGCGCGTGCCGCCGCCCGCGAGATCGAGAATGGCGACCTGAAAGCCGCCACCGCCGCGCGTGTTGAAGGCGATTTTCTTTCCGTCAGGCGACCAATCCGGCTCGGTATTGTAGCTGTGTCCGGTCGCAAGCTGGCGCGGGCTGCCGCCACTGGCGGAGATGCGGTAGAGCAGGGGACTGCCGCGATCGTCGCTCGAATAAATGATCTCGCCGCCATCCGGCGACCACGTGGGCGAGCTCTCGACGCCGGGCGTGTGAGTGAGCCGCCGCGCGCCGCCGCCGCCGCTGCCGGTGATGTAAAGCTCGGGGTTGCCATCCTTGCTGAGCGTCACCGCGAGCCGGCCGCCATCGGGGGAATACGCCGCGCCGGAATTGGTGCCAGGATATTTCATGATGCGATTGCGCGCGCCGCTGGCGATGCTGATCTCATACACATCGGCGTAACCACTCTTGTAGCCCGTGTACACGAGCGAGCGTCCATCGGCGCTCAAGTGCGGCGCGACGCTGATGTTGGCGTCGCTCGTGAGCTGATGAACGTTCGAGCCATCGGCATCGGCGGTGTACACTTCCTTGTGCCCGGTGCGCGTGGCGATGAAGGCGATGGTGGAATGCGCAATGCCTTTGTTGCCCGTGAGCGTCTCGACGATCTCGTCGGCAAAGGCGTGGACTTTTCCTCGCGCCGATCCGCTGAAGGTGCGGCTGAGCACCGTCTTGCCGCCGCGATCGGTGACCTGCCCCGCCAGCGCGCCGCCGCTCGCTGCGCCGCTCGCGATGAAGGTGGCATTTGCCTGCGAGACCACCGCGAAGTAACCGGACATCGCGAGATCGTTCTGCAAGATTTTCGCCTCCGCCGCGGGTAGCCCGGCCACGGCGATATTGAGCTTGTCGCTCTTGCTCACGACGATGGTCGGCGCGTCCTGCGCGTGGACCAGCGAGCAGAGGAGGAGAGTGATGGCGAAGAATTTTTTCATGAAGGCGCGGAGTGTAAGGGCGGGGAATGACGAATGACGAATGACGAATGACGAATGACGAATGACGAATGACGAATGACGAGGGCGCAGACGTGGTCCAGATCGTAGTTGAGTTCGATCCCCGTCGAAGCCCGCGTCCTTCGCCAATTGCAGGCCTTCGCGCAGGTCATGCGCTCGGGTTACGGGAAGGCCCAAAATTGATGGATTTGAGAGTCTCGTAACGCTTGGTCGCGCCGCGGCGCGTGTCGGATGTGGCCGCGTGCACTGGCTCGGTGTTCGGGGCTCATACAACGCATGATGGGTCGCGCGAAAATTCGCGACATTGCGAAGCTGTGCGCTGGAGAGGCGGCACTCCTGTCGCCTGTGCGCCCGCGCACCAGCGAGTGTGAATCTGCAGTGAAGTAATACGAATGCTACGCCATAGCCAATAATCGACGATCGCCTACCTTGTGCACTGCCGCCATGCCCGCTCCCGAAAAGCCCGACTTCAAGCCGAAGCTCCGCGACGCGCCGCACAAGCCGGGCGTATACCTCATGCGCGACCGTTTTCAACGCGTCATTTACGTCGGCAAGGCGCGCAGCCTTCGCAAGCGGCTCGCGCAATACTTCATGCCGTCGCGGGCCATGCGCGCCGATCTCAAGACCACCGCGCTCATCGAGGCCATCTGGGATTTTGAATGGCACACCGTCGCCAGCGAACCCGAGGCGCTGCTGCTCGAGGGCCGGCTCATCAAGGAATTTCGCCCGCGTTACAACATCAGTTTTCGCGACGACAAACGCTTCCTGCTCGTGAAGGTCGAGCTGCGCGACGAGTGGCCGCGGTTCCGTCTCACCCGCTTTAAGAATCCCGACGACGGCTGCCGCTACTTCGGCCCATTCGCCCACGCCGGCGCACTGCGGCAGACGCTCAGTTTCATGCGAAAAAAATTCGGCGTGCTCACTTTTGGCCGCGGTGCGCCGACGCCGCGGGAGTTGAAAAGCTCGACCTACCAGGTGCCGATGAAGCTCGCCGAGATCACCGCCGAGCAGTACCGCGAGAGAGTGGAACGTGCGTGCGAATTCTTTGCCGGCCAGTCCAAGGAACTGCTCGCGCCGCTCGAAGAAGAGATGCGGAAAGCCGCGGTGGCGCTGGATTTCGAGCGCGCCGCCGAGTTGCGCAACATGCTCGACGATCTGCGCAAGACCACGAAGCCGATGGCCCGCTACACCCGCGGGATGCGCGGCAGGCTCAACACCGGGAGTGGCATCGCCCCCGCTGCCGACCTCGCCGAGCTTGCCGAAGCGCTCGGCCTCGGCGCGCCGCCGCGCCGGATGGAGTGCTTCGACATTTCCAACATCTCCACCACGCATGTAGTGGCGAGCATGGTGTGCTTCCTCGACGGCCGCCCCGCCAACTCCGAGTACCGCCGCTACCGCATCAAGTCCGTGAGCGGGCAGGATGACTTTGCGAGCATGGCCGAGGTGGTGCGGCGGCGGTATGCGCGAGTGCTCGGAGAAGGCGCGGAAGAAATGGAGGATTGGAGATTGAAAATTGAACATTTGCCTGGCGAGAACGCGGTGGATTTCTCGGGCGAATATTCGCAGGAGCAACCTGCGAAACAGGTCGAGCGTCTTGATGCCACGACTCCCAAATTTCCAATTTTCAATTCTCAATCCGCAATTCCCCACCCTCGTCTCCCCAGCCTCATCATCGTCGATGGCGGCAAGGGCCAGCTCAGTGCCGCGTGCCGCGAATTGCAGCGGTTGCGACTGCACGATGTGCCGATCGTCGGCCTCGCCAAAGAGTTCGAGGAAATTTACCAGCCCGGCCGCCCGCTGCCGCTGCGCCTGCCGCCCGACAGCGGCGCGCTCAAGCTCCTCCAGCGCATCCGCGACGAAGCGCACCGCTTCGCCAATGGCTACCACCAACTCCTCATGAAGCGTCGCATCGCCGAGAGCACGCTCGACGATTGCCCCGGCGTGAGCCAGCACCGCAAGCAGGCGTTGCTGCAAAAATTTGGCAGCGTCACCCGGCTCAAGCGCGCGAGCGTCGAGCAGATCGCAGAACTCGACGGCATCGGGCGCAAGCTGGCCGGGCAGATCGCGCAATTCCTCGCCGAGCGCGCATAGAGCTACTGCCCCCCGCATCTGCAAACCCGCTCTCAGCCATAACGATGTAGTGGCGGAGGAGAGCGGATCGGAAACCGCGCTCCAACTGCATCGTTCCGTCTAAGGTTTCGGCGGGCTCATCCGTGTGTCTCCTTGGAACGCCATGCCTCCCGACGCCCCCGAACTTACTGCTCTGCTCGACCGCTACGAACGGCCATTGGTGCGTTACGCGCAAAGCATCCTCGGTGAACTCGAAGCGGCGCGCGACGTGGTGCAGGAGACGTTCATTCGCTGGGTGCAACGCGGGCCGCGCGATGGCGGGCAAATGACGAATGACGAAGGTCGAATGACGAATGACGGAAACGGCGCGTCGGCGGACGACGGGGCGGGCCATTCGTCATTCGTCATTCGTCATTCGTCATTCCGCCATGCGGAAGCCTGGCTTTTCACCGTCACGCGCCATCGCGCGCTCGATGTCCTCCGCAAAAACCGCCGCATCATTCCCATGCCACTCCCCGACGACCGCCCTTGTGAAGCGCCCGACCCCGCCGCGGCGCTCGAAAGCCGCGACTCGCAACGTTCGCTGCTGCGTCTGCTCGATGAACTCACGCCCAACCAGCGCGAAGTCATCCGGCTCAAATTCCAAAACGATCTTTCGTATCGCGAGATCGCGGAGGTCACGCAACTCAGCGAGACCAACGTCGGCTTTCTCCTGCACACCGGCTTGAAAAAACTCCGCGCGCTGCTCGCCGGGCGTGCGGAGGAAGACTTCGGCTTCAGCATCCGCCACGCACTATGAACATCGACGACCCAAAACTCACCGCCTACGCACTCGACGAACTCGACACGGCCGAGCGTGCGGAGATCGAGGTATTGCTAAAAGAGGAACCCGCGTTCGCCACCGAGATCGACGCGACGCGCACGATCGCCACGCAGCTTCGCAATGAATTGAACGCGGAAGAAGGCGCGCCGCTTTCACCGCCGCAGCGCGCGGAAATTTTCGCTGCGACGCGCGTCGTGTCGATTCCCCGCGCACGCCGGCCGTGGCTGGCGTTGGCGGCTGGGATCGCAATCATTGCAGCGCTCACGGCGTTGATCGCGGGCAGGTTCATTCAGAAAAATTTCCATCGCCGGACGGAGCTCGCGATGAACTCCGTGCAGCAGCGCCCCGTCATTTTGAAAGAGATGCGCGCTGACGCGACGACCGCGGTGAATTTTCCAGGACAGGTGACGGCGGGCGACGCGGAGAAAAACAAAGTCGCATCCAGCACGACCATGCCACCGCCACTTCCCGCATTGGAACTCGCGAGTCCCGAAGGTTCCATCGTCGTGGGAAGTGGAGCGTCAAACACGGTGTCCATTTCCCCTGCGGCACCGGGCGATGCGCCCGCATCGTTTGGCATTGCAGCTCCCATGCAGTCGCGGGGATCCGCTTCGAAGACACTAATCCTGTCGGGCGCGAATTCGGCAGGCTTGGCGAAAGCCGAAGGTGACACATGGGTGGTTAGCGACTCGGGCAACGTAAGAAGCTTCTCGGGCGCTTTGGTCCCGAACGAGTCGAACGCCGGTGACGGAGGGGCCCCGGCCCCGCAGCGTTTGGCGGGCAATTCTGGAGTCGTGATTCGGAGCGGTGGCGACGTACCCGCCAAGCAAGTGCGTTTGGAGACGTTCACCAAACCGGGTGCAGCCGCACCCAACACCATGCAAGGGCCAATGGGCGGTGGCGCGCTCGCGCTTGCAGCAAAGGACGGCAGACGCAAAGAGAAATTCGAAGATCAACTCGTCACACTTTACTACGAGCAATCGCGGCCAGGACTCGAGCCATCCGCCGAACGCAATGGCAACACCGCGAGCTACGACGCAATCGCCGACAATGCCTTCCTCACTGTGAAGGACAATCCGCTCTCGACCTTCTCCATCGACGTGGACACCGCGAGCTATGCGAACGTGCGCCGCTTCCTCAATAACGGCCAGCTCCCGCCGAAAGGCGCGGTGCGCATCGAGGAAATGCTCAACTACTTCAGCTACGACTATCCGCAGCCCGCGGGCGATGCGCCTTTCTCCGCGACGATGGAAGTGGCCGCGTGTCCGTGGGCGCCGGAGCATCGGCTCGTGCGCATCGGATTAAGAGGGCGCGACCTCGCGCGCAGCGAACGGCCCGCGGTGAATCTCGTCTTTCTCATCGACGTGAGCGGCTCGATGTCCGCGCCGAACCGGCTCCCGCTCGTAAAGCAAAGTCTGCGGCTGCTCGTGGATCAATTGCGCGACGAAGACCGGGTGGCCATCGCCGTGTATGCCGGCGCAAGCGGCACGGTGCTCGAGCCCACGCGCGACAAACAGCGGATGCGCCACGCGCTCGACCGGCTCCAGGCGGGCGGCTCGACCAATGGCGCGGCGGGCATCCAGCTCGCGTATCAGCTCGCGGAAAAGAGCTTCATCAAAAGCGGCACCAACCGTGTGATCCTCGCGACCGACGGCGATTTCAACGTGGGCGTCACCAACCAGAGCGAGCTCATCGACTTGATCGAAAAGAAAGCCAAGAGCGGCGTCTTCCTCACCGTGCTCGGCTTCGGCATGGATAATCTCAAGGACTCGACACTCGAAAAACTCGCCGACAAAGGCAACGGCAACTACGGCTACATCGACACTTTGCTCGAAGCGAAAAAGATGCTCGTCGAGCAAATGAACGGCACGCTCTTCACCATCGCGAAGGACGTGAAAATCCAGGTCGAATTCAACCCCGCGCAAGCCGCCGCCTACCGGCTCATCGGCTACGAGAATCGGGTGATGGCCAAGGAGGATTTCAACGACGACAAAAAGGACGCGGGCGAGATCGGCGCGGGCCACACCGTCACCGCGCTCTACGAGATCGTGCCCGCCGGTGCTTTCGCGCCGGGCGTCACGCAGCCGGTGGATGAGTTGAAATACTCAGCGGAGAAATCAGAAATCAGAAATCAGAAATCAGAAATGTCGCCCGAGCTCCTCACCCTCAAGCTCCGCTACAAGCAACCCGACGGCGACGTGAGCGCGAAGCTCGAATTCCCGCTCACCGACCGCGGCGAGACGTGGGAGAAATCCTCGCGCGATTTCCGGTGGGCCGCCGCCGTCGCGAGCTTCGGCATGTTGCTCCGCGACTCTCCGCACAAAGGCCGCACGACGTGGGACTCCGCGCTCGAACTCGCGCACGAAGGCAAAGCCGAAGACGGCACCGGCTACCGCGCCGAGTGCATCGCGCTGCTGGAAAAGGCGAGGGCGGTGAAGTAGCCGCGACGCTTCTCCCTCCCTGCACGCCGCCGCCTTCGCGGGAAAAAAAGGGCTGGACTCTCGAGCGCTGATCGGACATTAAACGCCCGCCGATTTCCCAGTCGGGTTCTCTCAGATCAACCCCCCTTCGAGCATCATGAGCAGGAGAATTCAAATCGCTGTCGCCGCGCTCCTCGCGGCCGTTGGTCTGGTGTGGTGGTGGATGCCGGAACGGCCAGAGCCAGTCGGCGCCCGGGACCAAATGACGTGGGCGCGCGATGCCACTCCGGCGGCTGCGCCGCCTGAAGCGGCCGGCATTTCACCGAGTCCCGCCCCGCCAGCGGTGCTCGCGGCCGAGTCGGCGGGGCCGATCGCGGGCTTCCGCGCGTGGTCGCGGGAATTCCTCGCGGCGACTCCGGCGGACCGGCTTGCCCTCGTGGCCGAGGGCGCGCGCTGGGCCGAGGCGCGCCGGCCTGTGTTCAAGGCGCTCATCCAGGACGATCCGCGCCGCGCCCTCGAGGAGGCGGTGCCGATGGGGGTGCGCCAGCAGTTGCCTCCGGACATCGTCGCGCGGCTCGAGGAGCGCGTGAATCGCCGCGCGGAACTGCGCGTGTGGCAGGGCGTGCCCGCGCCGGGCGAAGCGCCGCCGGCCACTACGCTCACGCATCGCATTGCGGCTTTCGCGGATGGAAAAGCCTACGCCGCGAATGTCTTCGGCCGCCGCGCACAGGACACGATCGGGACGCGCAACGACGCGCTCAACGGCGTGGCGCTCGACAATCAATTCGCCGTGAGCGAGGAGCCGGCGCGCGCGATGGAGCCGGGCGAGCGGCCCGATCCGGCAAAGAGCATCGTCACTTCCTGCCCCGTGTCGGGAAAAGCGGTGGTGGCCGCGAATCAAGCGCTGGAGCCGATCCCCGGCGCGGCCATCGCGATCGAGACGCCGGAGCAGGTCGTCTATCTCTGCGGCGGCTACCACAAGGACACGTTTTACCAGGATTACTTTTACGCCGAGGGCGGAACGGGCGGGCCGGTGCCGATCACGGGCATCCTGCCCGCGGCGCCGACTCCGGCGCTCGGCGTCGTGAAGATTCTTTTTTATCCCGTGACCTTTGCGGATCAGAACGAAATCCCGACCACCGAGAGCAAGTGCTACGAGATCATGCGCGACGTGGCGGATTACTACGCGAAGTCCTCGTATGGCCGGCTCACCACGCTCACGACCGTGACGCCGCCGATCAAACTGCCGCACACCGAAGCGTGGTACGTACAGAAGGACACCTCCAACGGCGGCACCGTTGATGGCCTCACGCTCGAGCGCGACCACGCGCGCGAGGAGGCGCGCAAGCTCGGCTACGATTGGAACGACTACCACGCCACCGTCCTGCGCCTCAAAGGCGGACCGCGCGCGGTGGGCGGCTGGGGCGGCGCGGGCAGCGTGATCATTTACGGCGACAGCGTGGGCGTGACGGCGCACGAGATCGGCCACTCCTTCGGCCTGGCGCACGCGAACTTCTGGGACACCTCCGGCACCAGCGCCATCGGCGCGGGCACGAATGCGGAGTACGGCGACATCTTCGACGTGATGGGCGGCGGCGGCGTGCCGGTGGATCAATACAACGCGCAGGCGAAAAATCAGATCAAGTGGCTGACCGACGACTACGTCGCCGACATCACGCAGAGCGGCCTTTACCGCGTGTTCGCGTTCGATCAGACGCTGCTCAATCCCGCGCAGCGCTACGCCATTCGCATCCTCAAGGACACGCAGCGCACCTACTGGGGCGAGGTGCGGCAGCTCTACAACGGCAACGCCACACGCCCGTGGGCGGACAAGGGCCTCATCCTCGGCTGGCGCTTCCCGAATGGCGGCGCGACCAATGTGCAACTCATCGACACCACGCCCGGCTCGCCCTTTGCCAAGGACGACTCGCCGATTTCGCTGGGCCGCACGTTTTCGGATTTCGAGAGCGGCATTCACATCACCACCGTGGAGGTGAGCGCGACGACGCCGAAGTGGGTGGACGTGGTGGTGTATCTCGGGCAGTTCCCCGGCAATCGCGCGCCGACGCTCGCGCTCGCGGCATCCGCGGAGACCGTGCCGACGGGAGCGGCCGTGACTTTCACCGCCACGGCGAGCGACGCGGACGGCGATGCGCTGGCGTATGCGTGGCAGCACTTCGGCGATACCTCGAATGCCGGGCGCATCGTCTCGCCAAATGCACCTTCGATCACGCGCACCTTTGCCACGGCGGGCAGCTACGTGGTGGCCTGCACGGTGTCGGATATGAAAGGCGGCACCGTCACGCGCTCGAAGCTCATCACCGTGGGCAATGGCAATTCGCGCTTCACCATCTCGGGGCGCGTGACCTCGGGCGGCGTGGGACTGGCCGACGTGATCCTCACGGCCAATGCCGCCAATGCCGTGGTCACGGACAGCGACGGCTACTACACGATCCCCAATCTCACCGCGAATACCTACACGATGACGGCGCTGCTCTCCGGCTACACGTTCAGCGAAGTCTTCGATAACAGCGTGACGGTCGGGCCGAATTTCACCGGCGCGAATTTCGACGCGGACCAAACGCCGCGCGTGAGCATCGCCGCGACCATCCCCGCGGCGAGCGAGACGGGGCCAACTAATGGCCGCTTCACCTTCACGCGCACCGGCGACATTTCGCAGCCGCTCGTGGTGAACGTAAACACCGCGCTGGGAACGGCGACGAAAACCAGCGACTATACTTTTTCTCCCGATTACGTCGCGGGCAGCCAGGGCTTCAGCAACTTCACCATCCCCGCCGATTCGGCGAGCCTCGATGTGACGGTCGCGGTGGTGAACGACGCCGTCGCGGAAGGCCCGGAGACGGTGATCCTGCAACTCGGCCCCGGCAACGGCTACCTCGTCACCAGCGCGAGCGCGGCCACCGTGGCCATCGCCGACAACGACACCGCGCTTCCAAAAGTGAGCGTGGCCGCGACGAACCCGGAGACCGTCGAGAACTCCGGCTCGCCGGCGACGATCACGTTCACCCGCACCGGCGCGACCACGAGCGCGCTCGCGGTGAACTACGCGGTGAGCGGGACCGCCAGTTCCGGTTCGGATTTTACGCCGCTCGCGGGCAGCGTGAGCATCCCGATCGGCGCGGCGTCGGCGGTGGTGAATATCTCGCCGGTGAACGATGCGGTGTCGGAATCCGTCGAGACGGTGACGCTCACCACGTCGAGCAACGCGGCATATATCATCGACCCGGTGGCGACCTCCGCGACGGTGTCGATCGTCGATGACGACGTGCAGGTGCTCAATGTGGTGGCGACCGATCCGACCGCGGCCGAGGTCGATCTCAGCCTGCCGGGCGCGCAGGCGGACACCGGCACATTTCTCATCACGCGCACCGGCGACACGTCGGCGCCGCTCACGGTTTATTACTCGCTGAGCGGACTCACCACGGCGGGCTCGACGCCGGCGACGCATGGCGTGGATTACGATGCGCTGTCTGGCGTGCTCGTCATTCCCGCCGGCTCGGCGAGCGCG
>JBBRXP010000096.1:0-21681 GCA_038238555.1 Chthoniobacterales bacterium
TATGGGCGTTGCCTTCGGCTTTCAACTTTGTTCCCGCGCGGTGTTTGTGGCGATCCCGGTTGGTTTTTGGCTGGACGACGCGGCCAGCGCTTTGTTTGTAATTGGTACCAGTCATGCATTGACCAAGGCAATCCGGGATCGCCTCTACCTCCGCGCTGGAACAAAGTTGAAAGCCGAAGTCATCGCCGATCGCGTGGAGTTGACGCCGCTCGCAGATGAAGAGGTGAAACTGGTGCGCAAGGGAAAGCGCCTCGTGCTGGCCCGGACGGGCAAACCATTCGATGCAGCGGCCGCCATCCGCGCCGAGCATGACTATCTGGAGACCGTAGGGCGGAGGAGATGATCTGCCTGGCCGACAGTTCCGTTCTCGTTGCTTCGTTGTCTCCCGACGAGGCGCGTCATGAGGTTTGCAGCCGGCTCGTCGCGTCCCGGCGAATGCACATTTACCTTCACGCGCTCAGCGAAACCTTTGCGGCACTCACCGGCGGGCGCGACGGCATCCGCGTGACGGCGAGCGCCGCGGCGAGGCTGCTGAGAGAGAGCGTGAGGCCATACGTAGAGACGGTGACTTTGTCGATGGACGAAACGCTCGCGGCAATGGATGGGAGCCAGCAAAGAGGCGTCCGTGGCGGCGCCGTGTATGACTACCTCCATCTCGTCGCCGCGCGTAAGGCCAAGGCCCAGCGCCTCTACACACTCAACGTCCGCCATTTCCAAGCCTTTCACCGCGCCGGCGATCCCGAGATAGTCCTTCCTTGAACTGCCTGCGATGAACCCGCCCGATTTCCCGACGCCGTGGCAGCGCAAGATGTTGTGGGCGGCTGTGAGCGCGCTCTCGGTGGTCGCCATCGGCACCATCGCCGTCGGTCTTGTATGGCTCGGCTCGCGTGTGCTTGGCGTGCTCCAGCCGATCCTCATTCCCTTCGCAGTGGCGGCGGTGATGGCTTATCTGCTCGATCCCGTGGTGGCCCGCATCGTCGCCTGGGGCACCACGCGGCATCGGGCTGTGCTCACCGTTTTCGCGGCAGTCACGGTCGCGCTCGTGGGCATCCTACTTTGGATCGTGCCCGCCATTTCCAGCCAGACGGCGAATCTCGCGCGAAAGGTGCCGCGTTACACCACACGAGCCACGACGCTGGTCATCAATGTGGCAAAGAGCATCCAGCTCAAGACAGGTCTGAAACTTTTTCCCGAGCTGCCCGACATTCACGAACAGAAGCCACCGGAACCGCTGGCCACTGAGCAGACGCCCGCGGACGACGCGCCCGAAACGCGGGCCGCGGCAACTCCGCCACCCCCGCCCCGCGCGGGCACCGATCTGCAATACGACTGGCAGCAACTCGTCTCGGGCGAATGGATCCGCACTTCGCTGCCCTCCCTTTTTCAGAACGCGTGGATGTTCGTAAAGAAGAGCGTGGGCGGCTTCCTGGGCGTCTTCGGCTTCCTGCTCTCGCTCATCATCGTGCCGGTTTATCTCTACTATTTTCTTATCGAGAGCCAGACCATCGCCGCCTCGTGGGGCGACTATCTGCCGCTGCGCGCGTCGGCCTTCAAAGACGAAGTGGTCAGCGTGCTCAACGAAATTAATGGCTACTTGATCGCGTTTTTCCGAGGCCAACTTTTGGTGAGCCTGATCAATGGCACGGTCACCGGCATCGGCTTGATGATCGTCGGGCTCGACTTCGGATTGTTGATCGGGCTACTGCTCTGCTTCCTCGGCATCATCCCGTATCTCGGCATCACGCTGTGCTGGATTCCGGCGGTCATCATCGCCGCGGTGCAAGGCGGCGTCGGCACCTGGCTGCCGGGCGATCCGTGGTGGCTCTTTCCGCTCGTGGTCACGGGCCTCTTCATCGCCGTGCAGCAGATCGATGGTCTCTTCGTCACGCCGAAGATCGTGGGCGAAAGCGTGGGCCTGCATCCGATGACGGTCATCGTGTCGGTCTTCGTGTGGTCGCTGCTCATGGGCGGTCTGCTCGGCGCCATCCTCGCCGTGCCGATGACGGCAACGCTGAAGGTTTTGCTGCGGCGTTATATCTGGACGCGCAAACTTCTCGCCGGCGCCGTCCCCCCGACCACGGAGGAGACCGCCGCCATCGAGAGCGCCGCGCCCGCCGCTCAATTCTCGCAAGCAGAATGAACCCGCCGCGTCCGAGGGTCGTCGTCCGCAGCACGACGGCGCGCGACGCACTGGTGGCCGCGGTCATCGCGGTGCTGGTGCTCGGGTTCGTCGGCTACGGCATCTTCCAAATGTCGCAACCCGTAACCGGCAACAAGCTCAGCGGCGTCATCGTGGAAAAACAGTTCACTCCTTTCAAAGAGCAACGCATCGACTTCTCGCGCTCAAAGCTCGAGCGGGTGAAAGAATCGGAAGGCGAGTATTTGTTGAAGGTCCGCGTGGATTCGGAAAAGGGCCGCGTGTTCGACGTGCCGGTGCAGAAGCCGCTGTATGACGCCAGGAACCTCGGCGATGCGCTCACGTTCCTCCGCCCAGCGAGCGAGCAAAAGTGAATCGCTCCCCAAGCCAGCGGCTCACGCCGAGAAGCTCTCGCCGCAGGAGCAGTGCGCGACGGCGTTGGGGTTGGTGACCTTGAAGCCGCCCTTTTGCAAGTCGTCGCTATATTCGATGAGCGAACCGCTGACGAAGAGCGCACTCTTCGGATCCACCACCACGCGCACGCCGGCGCTCTCGACCATGATGTCGCGATTCGCCGGGCCGTTGACGAGGTCCATCTTGTACTGAAGCCCCGAGCAACCGCCGCCGATGACCGCGACGCGCAGCGCTCCCTGGGGACGACCCTGGCGGGTGAGCAGCGACGTGAGCTTGGTGCTCGCGGACTCGGTCACCTTCACGAGCTTTTCATTGCCGATCTTGTATTTGATGTCGGAAATCTGCGGAGAGGTGTTCATGGATTGCGACGAAGGAAGGCCTTGCATACACGGACAGCCTCGCGGCGAAATTCGTCGAACCGCGTGCGAGGCGCCAGCGTGGAGTGAAAGTGTTCGAGCAAGTTGTAGAACTGCTTTTCGGCCAGTTCAGAGCCGGGATCGAAAGGATCCAAACCGTGCGCAAAACGATCGTAGAGCACGGCCAGCTCTTCGAGTTGCTCCCGACTGAGCGGCTCCATCAAGCGTGGAGCTGCTGCAAGCGCATGCACTTGTTGCGAAGATCGAGGATGCGATCATGCGAGGCCATGCTGGCCGAGTGCTGTTTGCAAAATTCAGACATCGTCTGCGCAATTGCATCGCAGATCGAAACCATCGCCGCCCAAATCTCCGCCGTGCCTTCGAGCGTTTCCTCGCGCTTTGCGGCCATTGCAGCGAAGGCATAAAGCTGCACGAGTTGCGATTCGAGGCGGGCGACCTCCACATCGAATTCCCAACATATCTGCGGATCGACCGACGCCATGCGGTCCACGAAAGACTTGAGCGCGGAGTCCTTGAGTTTCTCGAGATCGGACAATTCCAGAATCATGCGGTCCCTAATAGGCCAGCGCGACGGGCGCCGCAACCGCATCGGTCGCGGACTCGATTGAGCTCGCTGCGATCGCTTCCAACTCCGCAAGCGAGTCGAGATGAGCGAAACGTTCGCGCAGCCGCTTTGCGTCCGGCATCCCGCGCGAATAGGCCATGAGCCGGGAACGCATCGCGGCCAGCGCGTGCGGCTCGCTGCCTTCCTTTTCCACCTTCCAGCGGCAGTGGCGGAGGATGTGCGCCCACTGCTCCTCCAGGCTCGGCGGCGCGGGCACGTCGCCGGTGGTGAGGTAGTGTTTGATCTCGCGGAAAATCCACGGCGCGCTCATCGCCGCGCGGCCCAGCATCAGCGCGCGCACTCCGGTCTTCATGCGTCGTTCGACATCGCGCGCGCAGGCGATGTCGCCGTTGCCGATCACCGGCACGCGCACGGCCGCGGCGACCTGCGCGATCACATCCCAATTCGCTTCGCCGCTGTAGCCCTGCTCCTTGGTGCGGCCGTGCACGGCGATGGCTTGCACGCCGCAATCTTCCAGGATGCGCGCGGTCGTCGTGGCATTGATGGTCTCCTCGCTCCAGCCGATGCGCATCTTCGCCGTCACCGGAAATGGCGCGGCGGCCCGCACCACGGCGCGCGCGACTTTCTCGAGCAGCGGGCAATCGCGCAGCAGCGAGGAGCCGCCGTGCTTCGAGACGACCTTGTTCACCGGGCAGCCGAAATTCAGGTCGATGAAATCCGGCTGCTTCCAGTCAATGACCATGCGCGCCGCCTCTGCGAGATGCTCCGGGTTTCCTCCAAAGAGCTGCACGCCGAGCGGCCGCTCCGCATCGACAAATTCGAGATACTCGAGTGTGCGCTCATTGCGGCGAAAGATGCCCTCCGCGGAGACAAACTCCGTGACCATCACATCCGCACCGTGCTCCTTGCAGAGCTGGCGGAAGATGGTGTCCGTGACCCCGGCCATGGGCGCGAGGTAAAGAGGGAAGCATTCTTGGAACCAAGGCAGTGTCATGCGCGCGGCGCTCTTCTACGCCACGTCGGGGGCACGGGAAAGCGCTTCACGGCACGATCTTCAGCACGCGATCGTTGTAGCTGTCGGCGATGAAGAGCGTGCCGTCGCGCTGCACGGTGACGCCGTGCGGGCGGCGTAGTTCGCACGCAAGCGGATCGCCGCCGAGGCCCGTCGCGCCGGCTTTGCCCGTGCCGGCCACGCGTGTGATGAGGCCGGTCTTCGGCGAGTAGCGGCGGATGACGTGGTTCTCCGAGTCGGCGATGAGCACGGAACCGTCGCGGTCGAGGCAGAGATGTTTCGGGCCGCTCGTCGTGGCGCTCAGCGCGGGGCCACCGTCGCCGCTCAGGCCCTTGGCTCCGGTGCCGGCGACGGTGCGGATTTTGCCCGCGGCATCGACGTGACGCAGCGCGTTTCCGCTGCGTTCGAGGATGTAGAATCCACCCGTCGCATCGGGCACGACCGCCCGCGGATCGGCCAGGGCAGAGGCTTTGGCGTCCGCGCCGTCGGGTGGCACTCCTGCCTCGCCGTTGCCGGCGACGGTCGCGATCGTGCCGCTGGCGAGGTCAATGCGGCGGATGCGCCGGTTGCCGATGTCGGCGCAGAAAAGTTGCCGGCCCGCGGGATCGAGCGCGATCTGGATGAGCGACGAAAATTGCGCGTGCGCCGCCGGGCCATCGTCGCCATTGAAACCCTTCTGCCCGTCGCCCGCGAGCGTTGAGATGAGGCCGCTCTTCGCGTCGATCTTGCGCAGCGCGTGATTGAAGCAGTCGGACAGCAGCAGGTCGCCGTTCAGCGGGATGGCGAGATTGTGGATGCCATTGAAAGTGGCCGCCGCGGCCGGGCCGCCATCGCCGGAGAAGCCCTTGGCGCCAGTGCCCGCGATGACTCGCAACACGCCTTGCGCATCCACCTTCAGCACGCGATTGCCGTGATCCATCTCGACGATCACCATCTCGCCCGCCGGCGTGAACTCCACGCCGAACGGGTCGTGCAGCGCGCACTCCGTCGGCGGTGCGTCCTTTTCCTTCGAGCCGCCGCCGGCGACGAGGACGATCTTGTCCGCCTGGGCGGTGAGAGTGAAAATCAAAAAGAGGAATCGTGCACGCATGGCGCGAGAATGGAGCGCGCATTGGCGCGCGGCAAGTCGTAGCGACGACGTCCCCGTCTCCGCGCGAGGAGGAGGCATGCGGCGAGGACGCCGCGGGCACTTCCTGCGACGAGGACGTCGCAGCTACGAGTTCGAGCTTCGTATTTCCGCCGCGCCCAATATGAGAAGCGGCTGCGATGGCCGACGATGCACGCACCACCCAAGCTTCGGCCAGGCGCGCCCTCGCGCTGTTGCTCGCGATCAATCTCTTCAATTACATCGACCGCCAGATTCTCGCCGCGGTCGAGCCCTCGCTGAGGCACGATTTTTTCGCGCATGGCGATCCGCTGGCGCAGGCCAAGACCGGTTCGCTCGCCACCGCTTTTCTCGTGAGCTACATGGTCATGGCCCCGGTCTTCGGCTGGCTTGCGGATCGGATGTCGCGCTGGGTGCTGGTGGGCATCAGCGTCGCGCTATGGAGCCTCGCCAGCGGTTGGAGCGGGCTGGCCGCAACCTTCGGCGTGTTGCTCGCCACGCGAATGTTTGTGGGCGTGGGCGAGGCGGGCTACGGACCTTCTGCGCCCACAATTCTCTCAGACCATTTTCCGATCGAAAAGCGCGGGCGCGTGATGTCGCTCTTCTACATCGCGATCCCGGTCGGCTCGGCGCTCGGTTACGTATTTGGCGGCTGGGCCGCGGGCCACTGGGGCTGGCGCTGGGCGTTCTATTTCGTGGTGCCGCCGGGATTGCTCCTCGCTGCCATCGCCTTCTTCCAACGCGACCCGCGCAATGCCGCCGCAGCAGCAGCGTCAGCGGCGCGGAAGGCTTCATTCCACGATTACCTCGCACTCTTGAAGATCCCTTCTTATGTCATGAACACTGCGGCGATGACGGCGATGACCTTTGCCATCGGCGGCATTTCGTTTTGGATTCCGAGTTACATCTACGAGTCGCGCGGCGCGGAGTTCATGCCGCCGCCGATGGTTCCCGACGCCAGGCTGCTCTCGGAGATCAATACGAACTTTGGCATCATCACCGTCGCCGGCGGCCTGCTCGGAACGCTGCTCGGTGGATGGCTTGGCGATCGGCTCCGGCAAAGGATCGGCGGCGCATACTTCCTGGTCTCTGGCCTCGCGATCCTGCTCGCTTTTCCCGCCACGGTCGGGATGCTCTTCGCGCCGTTTCCCTACGCGTGGGGCTGCATTTTTCTCGCGGTCTTCTTCCTCTTCTTCAATACCGGCCCGGCCAATACCGCGCTCGCCAACGTGACCTCCCCGGCCGTGCGTTCGACGGCATTCGCGTTGAACATCTTCGTCATCCACGCGTTCGGCGATGCGATCTCGCCGCCGCTCATCGGCTGGATCGCGGGGCAGACTTCGATGAAGACGGCGTTCCTCGTCGTCTCGGTGGTGATGGTCGTGGCGAGCGCCTTCTGGCTCATCGGCGTGCGGTATTTGGCGCGGGACACGGAAGCGGCGAGGGAAAGTTGAGAGTTGAGGGTTGAGAGTTGAGAGTCCGCCGCGTTCCCGCCAGCTTGTGCGCTCCGCGCCGCGTTACAAACCAACCTTGCGGGGAGCGCATCCAAAAGTGGCCAGGTGGCGGACTCTCAACTCTCAACCCTCAACTCTCAACTCCTCCGATGTCCGACCTCACCCCGATGATGCAGCAGTATCAGGGCATCCGGCGCTCGCTGCCGCCGGATACGCTGCTGCTTTTTCGGCTCGGGGATTTTTACGAAATGTTTTTCGACGACGCGAAGGAGGGCGCTTCGCTGCTCAATGTCGCGCTCACCAAGCGCAACGGTGTGCCGATGTGCGGCGTGCCGTTTCATGCGGCGGACAATTACGTGCGGCGGCTCATCAAGGCAGGCAAGCGCGTGGCCATCTGCGATCAGGTGAGCGAGCCGCAGCCGGGAAAGATCGTGCAGCGCGAAGTGACCCACATCGTGAGCCCGGGCACGATCTCGGATCTGCACATGCTCGATGCAAAGCGGAACAATTTCCTCGCGGCGATCTGCGTGGGCGCAAAGGGCGGGTTCGGCTTTGCATTCATCGACGTGACCACCGGCGATCTGCGTCTCACCGAGCTGGCCGATGAGAAGGAGCTCGCCGACGAATTCTCCCGCGTGCAACCCGCCGAGGTGCTCGTGAGCGAGGAGCACGCGGCGCTTTTCAAAGACGTGCGCGGGCTCGTGCTGCGCGACGGCTACACCTTTCTGCCCGACCAGGCGCGCTTCACTCTGCGCGAACATTTCAAGGTGCAGTCGCTCGATGGCTTTGGCTGCGGCGACATGCCGGCGGCCATCGGCGCGGCGGGCGCGGTCGTGCATTATTTGAAAAACGAACTGCGCCGCTCGCTGAGCCACCTCACGCGGCTGCAGGTCTATCGCAACGCGCAGTTCATGGTGCTCGACGCCGTCACGCAGGCGAATCTCGAACTCGTGCAGGCGCGCGGCGGCGGGCGCGATACCTCGCTGCTCGGAGCGCTCGATCGCACGTCCACGCCGATGGGCGCGCGGAAATTGCGCGACTGGATTTTGCATCCGCTGTGCGACCGATCGGCGCTCGAAGCCCGCCAGCAGACGATCGGCGAGCTGCTGGCCGACACCTTCGTGCTCGGAAATCTGCGCGAGACACTGCGGTCCATCCGCGACATGGAGCGCACAGTCGGCCGGCTCACGCACATCGGCGGCAACGCGCGCGATCTCCTCGTTCTGCGCACCGCGCTCGAGCAGGTGCCGCGACTGCGCGCGGACCTCGAGGCGCTGGACGGTGGCACAGGCTTCCAGCCTGTGCGGACACAGGCTGGAAGCCTGTGCCACCTTCTTCACAGCGAACTGCACGGCCTTCCTCACGTGGTCGAAATCCTCGCCAAAGCCATCGTCGATGAGCCCCCCGGCACCACCAAGGAAGGCGGCATTTTCCACGACGGCTACCACGCTCCGCTCGACGAGTTGCGCCGCGCTTCCACCGACGGCAAGGAATGGATCGCGCAACTCCAGCAGCGCGCGATCGAGGAGACCGGCATCAAGTCGCTGAAGGTCCGCTTCACTTCCGTGTTCGGCTACTTCCTCGAAGTTACAAAATCCAATCTCGAGAAGGTGCCGGCGAGCTGGCACCGCAAACAAACGGTGGCCGGCGGCGAGCGTTTCATCACGCCCGAGCTCAAGGAAGTGGAAGGCAAAATCCTCGGCGCCGACGAGCGGGCCCGAGCGCTCGAGCACGAGCTCTTCCTCCAGCTCCGCGACGAAGTGCTGCAAGAATTGCCCAAGCTCCAAGTCACCGCGCAAGCCGTGGCGACGCTCGATGTGCTGTGCGCGCTGGCCGAGACTGCGCGGCTCTTCGGCTACTGCCGCCCCGCGCTCCACGACGAAGTGCGCATCCGCATCGTCGATGGCCGCCACCCGGTGCTGGATCAATCGTTGGTCGAGGAAAAATTTGTCCCGAACGACGTGGAACTCGACGGCGACAAGAACCGGCTGCTCATCCTCACCGGCCCAAACATGGCCGGCAAAAGCACCTACATCCGGCAGGTCGCGCTGCTCGTGCTCATGGCGCAGATCGGCTCGTGGGTGCCGGCACAGAGCGCGGAGATCGGGCTGGCAGACCGCATATTTACCAGGGTTGGCGCGAGCGACGATCTTTCGCGGGGGCAGAGCACCTTCATGGTCGAGATGAACGAGACGGCCAACATCGCCAACAACGCCACCGCTCGCTCGCTCGTCATTCTCGATGAAATCGGCCGCGGCACTTCGACGTTCGACGGCCTCTCGATCGCATGGAGCGTCGCCGAATTCCTGCACGACGAAGCGAAGTGCCGCACGCTTTTCGCCACGCATTACCACGAGCTCACCGAGCTCGAAATGACCCGCACCGGCGTGCGCAATTACAACGTCGCCGTGCGCGAGTGGAACGATCAAATCATCTTCCTGCGCAAGATCGTGAAAGGCGGCGCGGACAAAAGCTACGGCATCCAGGTCGCGCGCCTCGCCGGCCTGCCGCCCTCGATCATCGCGCGCGCCAAGGAAATCCTTTCCAACCTCGAGCAGCACGAACTCAACGCCGACGGCCAGCCCACCCTCGCCGAAGCCCCGCCGCTGCCCCAGCACGGCAAGCAGCGCGGCAAGCGCCAGGCCGAGCAAGCCCGCGCGGGGATGAAGCCGCAGATGACGCTGTTTTGAAACGTCGCTGGGATTGCGGAGTGGCAGGGCGCGGCGCATAGTCGGCCCGCGATGATTCCCATCCTTGAAAACCCAAGCATCCGCCGGCAGATCGCGCCGCTCTCGGTGGAGACATATCACACTCTCGGGCACATGGGGAACATCCCGGAGAACGTCGAATTGCTCCGAGGAGTGATTGTCGAAAAAATGCCGAAGTCTCCCCTTCATTCCGCCGTCCGCCAGCGTTTGATCCGCCACGCTCGAGCCGCTTGCGAACCGGCGTTGAGCGTCCGGCAGGAGCAACCGCTCACCCTCGCTGATTCGGAACCGGAACCCGATCTCGCCGTCGTCCCGATGCGCGGCGACGACTACGAGGGTGGCCACCCTCGCAGTGCTCTACTGGTCGCGGAGATCGCCATTTCCACGGAAGAGCGCGATGCCGCAAAAGCGGATATCTACGCTGAAGCTGGCGTGCTGGAGTATTGGCTGATCCTTCCTTCGCAGCGCGAGGCGATCGTCTTCCGCCGGCCTGGGCCTGATGGATTCAGCGAACGCTCCGTGGTGTCCGAAGTGGAAACGCTGGTCGCAGTCTCGGTACCGGCGTTGCAGATACCGCTCGGAGCTTTGTTCGGATAACCGGCGGCCCATCCTCCTTATGGACACTGCTGCCCGAGTGCTCCGCGTCGGCTTGCCTTCGGGCAGCTTGCAGGAGCCGACCTTTGCCCTCTTCGCCAAAGCCGGATTCAACATCTCCGGCGCGAGCCGCTCGTATAAGCCGGCGGTGGACGACCCGGAGCTCTCGGTGCGGCTGCTGCGCGCGCAGGAAATCTCGCGCTACGTCGAGCACGGGTTTCTCGACTGCGGACTCACCGGCCAGGACTGGATTGCAAACAACGGCAGCGACGTGGCGGTGCTCGCGGAGATGGCTTTTTCCAAAGTGAGCAACGGGCCGACACGCTGGGTCATCGCCGTGCCGGAAGATTCGCCGATCGAGACAGTGAAAGACTTGCAGGGCAAGGTGATCGCGACCGAGGCAGTGGAACTCACGCGCGCTTTTCTCGCGAGGCATGGCGTGACGGCGGAGGTCGAGTTTTCGTGGGGTGCCACGGAAGTGAAAGTGCCCGACCTCGTGGATGCGATCGCCGACGTGACGGAGACCGGCTCTTCGCTGCGCGCAAACAAGCTGCGGATTCTCGAGACGATCATGGAGTCGTCGCCGCAATTCATCGCCAACCGCCGCGCGATTGCGGACTCGTGGAAGAAACAGAAGATCGACACGCTGGTGTTGCTGTTGCAGGGCGCCTTTGCCGCGCGGGACAAGGTGGGACTGAAGATGAATTTGCCCGAAGCACGGCTCGCCGAGTTGCTCCAGGCGCTGCCGGCGCTGCGCAATCCCACCATCGCAAAGCTGGCGACCGAGGGGTGGATCGCGGTGGAGACCATCATCGACGAGCGGGTGGTGCGCGAGATCATCCCTCAACTCAAGACGCTCGGTGCCGAAGGCATCATTGAGTATCCGCTCAACAAGGTGGTGTATTGAAACCGCCGTTGCCCGGCGCGATGGGGCCGACTACGGTGCGCGCATGAACGCGGTCGTCGAAAATCTTCTCGCCTCGCCCACGCTGCCGGAAACCGTCGCGCGCCTGAATACTGCGCTGCTGGCAGAACGCCAGCGCCGCGCCCGCTTTTACGAGGAGATCACGCCGGAGATGAAGGCGGAGTTCATCAATGGCCAGGTCATCATGCACTCCCCAGCCAGCAACGAGCACACGGAGATCCGAGGGTTAATCGAGAATCTCCTGACGACTTACATCAATAGCCATGACTTGGGTCAGGTCCGCGGAGAGAAATCGCTCTGCGTTTTTCCGCGCAACGACTACGAGCCGGACGTGATTTTCTTCGGCCCGGAAAAAGCCGCCAGGTTGCGCCGCAAGACACTCAAGTTTCCCGTGCCCGACTTCGCCTGTGAGATTCTCTCCGACAGCACCGCGCGGCGCGACCGCGGCGTGAAGTTTGAAGACTACGAAGCGCACGGAGTCCGCGAATATTGGATCGTGAATCCCGACCGCCGCGAACTGGAGCAATACGTCCTCGAAAAAGGCCGCTACACCTTGCGCATGAAATCGCGCACCGGCGAAGTTGCGAGTGCCGCCATCAAGGGCTTCCGCGCCCCGCTTGCGGCGTTCTTTGATGCGAAGGCCAACCTTCGCCGCGCTGCGCCGGACGCTGGCTTAGCCGCCTTGATCGGATCGAGGAAGGGCGACGTGCGCGGAAACTTTCGCGTGCAGTTCGTCGATGAGTTCCGGCTGCATGAACTCGTAGTCGTCGGGGATGAGCAGGACGGTGCGCTTGTTTTCGAGGGCCTCGGGGAACTTGCGGCGGAGGCGATTGAGATGGGATTTCTCCATGAAAAAAATGATGTCGGCCCAGCCGATGTGTCCCTCGGTGACGACGACGCGGGCGCCGGGTTGCGTGCCCGCGGAGCGAACCTGAAGACCGGGAATGCCGCTGAAGATGCGCTCCGCGGTGAGGCTGCGAACGCGATTGCGGCTGCAGAGGAACAGCAGCTTGGTGGGAAGCCGTTCAGCGGCGTCCATGCTTGATGAAGCGCCGGCATTCGAAAAATTTGGATTCTCGGCGGTCCGCACGCCAGTCCATCTCGCAGGACGCGCGATTCCTCCAGGAATTTCGTTGCCGCGCCCGCGGTTCCATGTTTCCCTCGCCACCCCTAACCG
The DNA here is from genome assembly GCA_038238555.1 of Chthoniobacterales bacterium. Lineage (GTDB taxonomy): Bacteria > Verrucomicrobiota > Verrucomicrobiia > Chthoniobacterales > Chthoniobacteraceae > JANNXQ01. The sequence goes on from JBBRXP010000096.1 coordinate 12,469, forward strand.
AAAAATACTGATTCAATGGGTTCACTTAAAAAGAGACGGAAAGCAAAAATCGCAAAACACAAACGCCGCAAGCGGATGAAGGAGAACCGCCACAAGAAGCGTTTGCGCTACAAGAGCTAGCCACTAAAGTGCGCGGATGAATTTGCTCCGACCGGCCGGACTACGGAGGTGGCGCCGGACGTTTCTCCTCGCTGCCTGTGCGGCCGTTGCGCTTCCCGTTTCAGCCGCGCCTTCGTCCGCCAAGACTGCCAGGCTTGCGGCTTCGGCCCCGAAATTCAAGCGCAAGGAAGCACCGGCCAAGTCCGCCGCGGAGCCAGCGTCGGCAGTCGGGATCGGAGAATTTGCCGACGCTTATCCGTCGGAAATCCGGCGCACGCCCGCGGATCTCGTGCTCAAAGCCGAGAACGAACGAAAGGCCGGGGCATTCAGCGCGTTTGCCCAAGGTCTCCTCGCCGAAGACGAACGCGACCAGGACAAGATGCTCGAAGGCTACCGCAAGACGCTCGAATTTGATCCCGGCTACGCGGAGCTCGCCGTGAAGGTCGCCTATGAACTTGCCCGCCGAAACAATCCCTCGGAAGGCGTCCAAATTCTCAAGGACGCAATCAAGGCCGCGCCCAAGGAGCCGCTTCCCTACATCTATCTTTCGCAGCTTTACGCCCGGTATTTGAAGAAGCCCGATCTCGCCGAGAAATATGCGCAGGAAGCCGTGGCTCTCGCGCCGGCCAACTTCGCCGCCTACCTCGCGCTTTACGAATTGCACGTCGGCAACGGCCAGAACAAGAAAGCCGAACAGGTCCTCGAGCGCGCGACAAAGGTGGACACCAAGGAGGCGAAATTTTGGATCCAACTCGGCAATCTCTATCGCCGGCTTTACCTCAAAGAAGACGGCTCGTGCACGCCCGAGGAACTCAAGAAAATGAACGCCGTGCATCTCAAGGCCGCGGAACTGGGGCCGACCGACGCCGCGATCGTCACGGAAGTAGCCGATTACTTTGTGCTCTCCAAGCAGGTGAAGGAAGCCATCCCCTACTACCTCGCCGTGCTCGCCCTGCCGCAGGAGGCCGGCGATCCGCAGGTGGTCAACGTGCGCGACAAACTCGCCCGCAGCTTGATCGTGACCGACCAGCGCGACGCGGCGATCAGCGTTCTCGAGCAGATCATCAAAGACAACTCGCTGCGTTTCGAGACCTACGAATTGCTCGGCGAACTCTACGAGCAGCGCGCGGAATCCGAGCGGATCGCGGGCGACACCGCCAAGGCCGACGTTTCGCTGCAGCGCGCCCTGGATCACTACCAGCACACTCTGCTGCTCGACGCCAGCCAGCCGCGCAATCACCTCCGGCTGGCGGAGCTGATGATCCGCATGAAGCAACCCGGGAAGGCCGTGGAAACCATGCAGGCCGCGAACGAAAAATTTCCCGACGTGCCCGCGATCAAATACATCCTCGCCATCGCGCTCAGCCAGGCCAAGCGCCACACCGATGCGCTTGCCGCATTTGCCGAGGCGAAGGTGGATGCCGAGGCCAGTCACGAAGAATTGCTCAATGCCGACTTCTACTTCAACTACGGCGCCGCCGCCGAGCAAGCCGGGCTCCTCGACAAAGCGGCCGATCTTCTCAAACAAAGCATCGAACTCGATGCGAGCATCGCAAAGGCTTACAACTACCTCGGCTACATGTGGGCGGACCGCGGCGAGCATCTCGAAGAGGCCGGCGGCTTCATCAAGAAAGCCAACGAACTGGACCCCGACAATGGCGCCTACCTCGACAGCCTCGGCTGGTATTATTTGAAAAAAGGCGAGCCCGAGAAGGCGCTCAAAGAACTGTTGCACGCCGCGGAAAATATCCGCCGGGAGGAAAAGAAGGACGACGCCGTCGTGCTCGATCACATCGGCGACGCCTACGCCCGCCTCGGCAAGACGGCCGAAGCCATGGAGTATTGGAAGAAGGCCGCCGCCATCGGACTCGACGACAAAAAAACGGCCGAGAAAATCGCCGAAAAGATCGACGAGGCGAAGCAGAAGCTGGCGAAGGGAGACGCGGCGACGGGCGACGCCGCAATCGGCGCGCCGCCGAGAAACTGACCCGCCGCGAGCCAGGCCGGAAGTTTTTGACACGCGCGCGCCGCCCGCCAAGATGCGCGCCTTTTTTCCCGCATGAGCCTGATCGTCCAGAAATACGGCGGCACCTCGGTTGGCAATCCCGAGCGCATCAAGAACGTCGCGCGACGCGTGATCGAAACTCAGGAGGCTGGACACAAAGTGGTCGTCGTCGTCTCGGCGATGAGCGGCGTGACCGACGGGCTCATCAAGCTCGCCCGCGACGTATCGGCCGCTCCGAGCGAGCGCGAGATGGACGTGCTGCTGGCCACCGGCGAACAGACCACCATCGCGCTCACCGCCATGGCCATTCACGCGTTGGGCCGCCGGGCCGTCTCGCTCACCGGCGCGCAAGCCGGCATCATCACCGACGGCGTCCACACGCGGGCCAAGATCGCCAACATCACGCCCCGGCAAGTCCACAAGCATCTCGATGAAGGCAGCATCGTCATCGTCGCCGGCTTCCAGGGTGAGACCACCGATGGCCGCATCACCACGCTCGGCCGCGGTGGCAGCGACCTTACCGCCATCGCCATCGCCGCCGCCATCAAAGCGCAGGTTTGCGAGATTTGCACTGACGTGGACGGCGTCTATACCTGCGACCCGCGCATCGTCCCGAGCGCCGTGAAGATCGACGAGATCAGCTACGACGAAATGCTCGAGATGGCCTCGAGCGGATCGAAAGTGATGCAATCGCGCTCCGTCGAGTTTGCCAAAAAATTCGGCGTCGTCTTCGAAGTGCGCAGCTCATTTAACAACCACCCAGGAACCATCGTGAAAGAGGAAACTCGCAATATGGAACACGTCGTCGTCCGCGGCGTCAGCGTCGAGAAGAACCAGGCCAAAGTCACCCTGCGTCAAATCCCCGACCGGCCCGGCAACGCCGCGAAAATCTTCACCGCGCTCGCCGGCGCAAATCTCAGCGTCGATATGATCGTGCAAAGCGACAGCGTCGGCGACACCAACGACATCTCCTTCACCTTGAGCAAAGACGAACTGTCCAAGGCGACTCAGGTGCTCGATCCCGTGGCGCGCGACATCGCCGCCAAAGGCATTGAGACGCAAGACGGCATCGCCAAGCTCAGCATCGTGGGCATCGGCATGCGCTCCCACAGCGGCGTCGCAGCAAAGATGTTCGCCGCGTTGAGCAATGGCGGCATCAATATCCAGATGATCTCTACCAGCGAGATCAAGACCGCCGTCATCATCGAAGAAGCAAAGATTAACGAGGCGGCGAACTTGGTGCACGAGGCGTTTGGATTGAGCGGAAAAGGGTGACGTTTTTGCCAGGCCGTAGCTGCGACGCCCTCGTCGCAGGAAGTACAGGCGGTGCCCTCGCCGCCTCGGCTGCCGCACGGCAAGAGTGTGGTTTGCCGCACTGCGGCGAGGGAGCCGCAGCTATCACACGCCGCTCCGGAGTGCATCGTTGCGCCTGAGCATCGTCTAATTCGCAAAGCCACTCGGCGCTTCACGGAGCGCGGATGTGGCGGATGAAACCGCCGATCGATTTCGCTTCTGGCGCGATCTGATGCATGGCTGCTCCTGCAAGGCCGAGCGTGAGCACTGTCCAGAGCACCGGTGCTGCCGTGCGTTCCAGCGCACCCGTCAGCCACCAGCGCCGATCGAGTTGCGCCATGCGCTTGTAGAGCGCCGTCACCAGGATCGCATCGAGGAAGACTTCGGCGATGAGCACCGGTGCGCCGATGACGACGCAATAGATTCCCGCGAGAGTCACGAGCAGCAACGCTCCAAAAACAACGATCCAGATGAGGCAGCCCTCCGCGCCGTCCGGCGCGGCGTGCGAGAGCACATCAAACCAATGCCGGCAGAGAGTCGAAAACGTTTCGCCGTGCTCGGGTCCGTCGCCCGGATCACTGGCCGTTCGACAGAGCGCTTCCATCTCCTCATCGGCAATGACAACGCGCGCCTCGAGCGCCGCCCACAGTCGGATGAGCCCCAGAAAAGCAGCCCAACCCACCAAGACCGCCAGCGGATATCGCAGCCACATTTTCTCCAAACGCGCATGGAGCATCGCGACCGAAGACAGGAACCCAATGCCTCCAGCGAACGCCAGCACGCCGCTCATGATCAGGCGCGGCCAGCGGCGGTTTGCAAAGTAGATGCGCAACCCGCGGAGCACTCGCCGCCGCATGTATTCGGCCTGGCCGCCGGGATTCATTTCCGAAGCAGCCAGCGCTTCACGTGAGGCAGATCATGCTCTCGGAGTGCGGCGGCTGCGGAATGAGATCGAGTTGCGCGAGAAGCTGCTGGTCTTCGGCGACGCCGGGATTTTTCGCGGTGAGCAATTTGTCGCCGTAGAAGATCGAATTGGCGCCGGCGAAAAAGCACAGGGCTTGCGCCTCGCGCGAGAGCCGGGTGCGGCCGGCGCTGAGCCGCACCTTGGCGTGCGGGAGGGCCAGGCGCGTGGTGGCGATCAGGCGCACCAGCTCGAAGACATCGACGGGCGGCTGCTCCGCGAGCGGTGTGCCGGGCATAGCCATGAGGCAATTGATCGGCACGCTCTCCGGCGCGGGATCGAAGCCGGTGAGCACCGCGAGCATTTTCAAACGATCCCCGACCGACTCGCCCATGCCGACGATGCCCCCGCAGCACACGTCCATGCCTGCCTCCTGCACGGCCTGGATCGTATCGAGCCGATCCTGGAAGGTGTGCGTGGTCACGATCTCGGGATAAAATTCGGGCGACGTGTCGATGTTGTGATTGTAGGCGGTCACGCCCGCCGCCTTGAGCTTGCGGGCCTCGGGAAGCGAGAGCTGACCGAGGGTCACGCACACTTCCATGCCGAGCTGGGAGACGGCGCGGATGGTCTCGAGCACTTGCGCAAACTTCGGGTCGCCGTCGCGCATGCCCTTCCACGCGGCGCCCATGCAAAAGCGCGTCGATCCATTTTCCCTGGCACGCCGCGCGACCTCGAGCACGTCGCCGGTCTTCATCAGACGTTCGGCCTTTACGCCGGCGGAATATCGAGCGCTCTGTGCGCAGTAGCCGCAGTCCTCCGAGCAGCCTCCACTCTTGATCGAGAGGAGTGTGCAGAGTTGCACTTCGTTTCCATTCCAGTGCTGCAAAAACGCGGCGCGCGCGCGGCTCAGCAAGTCGAAGAACGGAGTGTCGTAGATGGCTTGAAGCTCGGCGAAGTGCACGGTTAGAACACGATGCGCGCTCCAAAGCGCGCCTGCACTTGGTCTTCGTGCCCCGCCCAGATGTAGCGGCCTTCGGTGAAAATGCCGATCTTCGGTGTGGCGCGCCACTCGAGGCCGCCGCCGGCATGGCCGGTACCGTTGGTGGTGTCATTACTTTGCACGCCGCCGCCGCCGAGGAAGTAGGGAGCGATGCAGATGCTGCCGAGCTCGAGCGGGCAACGCGCGATGAGGCTGGCGCTGGCCGTCCACAACACATCGCCGCGACGGGCGCCATCGCTCGCATCGCGGACGGAACCATCGACTCCGAAGCCGAAGTGGCGCAGGAAAAAGTAGTTGAGTCCGAGGCCGCCGCCGAAGCCGTCGCCGGTCGGGCCTTGGGTGCTCCAGCCATAAAGGCCGAAGACATCGAGTTGCAATTCCTGGTCCTTGAAGCAAGGCGCCGGGGGATTTTTGTCCGTCTTGTAATCTCTCACGGGCTGGCCGGCAAAGGCGCCTCCGGCGATGCCGAGGCACGCAGTGAGGATGAGGGCGATTTTTTTCATTGGATGACCGTCTCGAGTTGGGAGAGTTCGCTGCATAAAGGAAGCTTTGGCGCGGTGTAAAGGCGGAAGTTACGACCCAGAACCTCGAAAGGAATTTCCGTTTGTGTTTCCTTTCGTGCCTTCTACAGTCGCCCTCCCTTTTTCCGCCCATGTTTCGCGCGAAGACTGAACTTAAGATCCTCTGCGGCTCGGCTCATCGCGAGCTCGCACAACGCATCTGTGCGTTTGTGGGCATGCCGCTCGGGGATGCGATGGTGAGCTCGTTTCCGGACGGCGAGACGTTCGTCAAGATCAACGAAAACATCCGGGGCCGCGACGTCTTCATCGTGCAGCCCACGAGCCCGCCGACGAATCAAAACCTCATGGAGCTGCTCATCATGGTGGATGCGGCCCGGCGGGCGAGCGCGGCGCGCATCACGGCGGTCATTCCGTTTTTTGGTTACGCGCGGCAGGATCGCAAAGACCAACCACGAGTGCCCATCACCGCCAAGCTCGTGGCCAATCTGCTCACCGCGGCGGGCATCGATCGCGTGGTGGCGATGGATCTTCACGCGCAGCAGGTCGCGGGATTTTTTGACATTCCGGTCGATCACCTTTTTGCCTCGCCGGTCATCATCCGCTATTTGCGGTCGAAGGAATTCATCAACCCCGTGGTCGTCTCGCCGGATGTTGGCGGGCTGAAGATGGCCTCCGCATATTCGCAGGCGCTCAATGCCAGCCTCGCGATCGTGGCCAAGCGGCGCATCAGCCCCACCGAGATCGAAGCGCTCAACGTGATCGGCGAGGTCGAAGGCCGCGAGGTCATCCTCGTGGACGATCTCACCGAGACCGCCGGCACACTGTGCAGCGCGGCCGGCATTCTGCGGGAACGCGGCGCCAGCACCATCATCGCGTGCGTTTCTCACGCCGTGCTCACCGATCTGGCCATCGAGCGCTTGAGGAAGTCCGACATCGCGGAATTGATCACCACCAACAGCGTGCCGGTGCGCGCCGGCGAGGGCTTTCCGATCACCACGCTCTGCATCGCCGAATTGCTCGGCGAAGCCATCGTGCGCATTCACGACGATGAATCGGTGAGCTCACTTTTCAGAATCAGCGAAATCTAAAAAAAACGAAAAATGGCCCAACAACAAAAAGTGAGCGCGCAGACCCGGTCCAGCATCGGCCGCAGCGCCGTCAATAAACTCAAGCGGCAAGGATTCGTCCCGGCGGTCGTGTATGGGGGCACCGAGCAGCCGCTGCCACTGCAAGTCAACGCACGGCAAATCCAACGCATGCTTTCCCACGCCACCAGCGAGCACGTGCTCGTCGATCTCGAGATCGCCGATGGCGCGCAAGTCAGCAATCGGCTCGCGCTCATTCAGCAAGTGCAGCACGACCCGCTTAAGGGCCACGTACTGCACGTCGATTTCCACTCGGTGCGGGCGGACGAAAAGATTCACGCGCAGATTCCCGTCGAGCCTTTCGGCGAGCCGAATGGCGTCAAGAATTTCGGCGGCATCCTCGAGATCGCGGTGCATGCGCTGGAAGTGGAATGTTTGCCCAAGGACTTGCCGGAGATCATCCGCATCGACGTCTCGCACCTCGAAATTGGACAGGCCATCCACGTCAAAGACATCCAGCTTCCGGAAGGCGTGACGGCAAAGGCAGACGGCGAATTGACCGTCGTGCGCGTCGCCGCGCCGGCCGTCGAAGTCGAGCCCGCGCCCGCCGTCGCCGCGGCCACGGCCGAGCCCGAAGTCATCAAGGAAAAGAAGGACGAAGCCGCGCCCGCCGGCGACAAGAAAGCGCCGGAGAAAAAAGCGCCCGAAAAGAAAGCGCCCGAAAAGAAAGCGCCGGAGAAAAAGTAATGACTGTCATCGATGTCCGCCTCCTCGGTCTTCCGGCTCATCGTGGGTTTGGGCAATCCCGGGCAGGCGTATCGAGACACGCGGCATAATGTGGGCTTCATGATCGCAGACCGACTGGCCGCCCGAGAGCGCGCGGAATTCCGAACCGAGAAAATCTGGCAGGCCGAGGTCGCGCGCTGCGGCGAGGTGCTGCTGTGCAAGCCGCTTGCTTTTATGAATCTCAGCGGCCAGGCCGTCCGCGCGCTCGGCGACTTCTACAAGATCGAGCCCGCGCAAATGCTCGTGGTGCTCGACGACATGGCCCTCCCGCTCGGCAAGCTGCGGCTGCGCGCGGGCGGTTCCTCGGGCGGGCACCGCGGGCTGCAATCCATCCTCGAGCACTTCGGCGCGCCGGCGGTCCCGCGGCTGCGCATTGGCATCGGCGCCGCTGCCGACGGGGCCACTGGGCACGTGCTCGGGCGCTTTGCGGTCGAGGAGCGCGAGGCTCTCGCGCAAAGTCTCGACCGCGCGCTTGCCGCGATCGACTGCGCACAAGCGCAGGGTCTGGATGTGGCGATGAATACTTTCAATTAACCAACCCAACCCACCCATGAAAAACCGATACGAGGGACTCCTCATCCTCAACATCAAAGGCAACGAAGACGGCGCGAAAGAAATCGTCGAACGCCTCGAGAAAGACTTCACCAAGGAAGGCGCGCGCGTCGAGCAGGTGCAGAAGATGGACCGCCGCCAGTTCACCTACGTCGCCGGCCCGCTCGACAGCGGCTACTACGTAAACTTCATCTTCGAAGCCGAGCCCGCGGCGCTCGAGAAACTGCGCGCCAAACTCAAGCTCGACGAAGTGGTCTATCGACAGAGTTATCTGCGCCTGGACGCGAAGAAGGCAGCCTGACATTTCCTCCGCCATGCCGAGCTTTAATAAAGTCATGCTCATGGGCAATCTCACGCGGGATCCCGAGTTGAAGTACACGCCGAAAGGCACGGCGCTCGTGGACATCGGCCTGGCCGTGAATCGCAACTACACAACGGAAAGCGGCGAGAAACGCGAGGAGGTCACGTTCATCGACATCACGCTCTGGGGCCGCGTCGCGGAAATCGTGGCCGAGTATTGCAAGAAGGGCCGCCCGCTCTTCGTCGAGGGCCGGCTCCAGCTCGACACTTGGGACGACAAAACGAGCGGCCAGAAACGCAGCAAACTCAAAGTCATCGGAGAAAACATCCAGCTCCTCGGTTCGCGTGAAGGCGGTGGCGGTGGTGGCGGCGAAAAACCAGAGCGCAACGAAGGCGCGAGCTCTCCCACCAATCGCCCGCCAGGCAAGCCGGCTGCGCCACCGCGCCCACCCGTCGATCCCGACCTGGACGCGCCGCCGGAGGATGACATCCCGTTTTAAGAAGGATGGGAGCGGGGGGGGGGGGGGGGGGGGGGGGGGGGGGGCGGGGGGGGGCCGCAAGGGGGGCCCGCGCCGGCGGCGAGAGCCCGAGCACCCCACACACCCAGCCACAAACGCCCGCACAACCCGCGCACGCAACAAAGAGAGGAAGACAAGCGAAAAAGGAGA
>JBBRXP010000097.1:0-21668 GCA_038238555.1 Chthoniobacterales bacterium
AGACGGGCACGGAGCACGGCACGCTGCGGCGAGGTGCTCGCCTGCACGAGGCGTTTGAGGGTGGTGCGTTGCGCGGAATCAACTTCCAAGGCGGTGATGGGTCTGGACATGCCCGGATGGTGGAGACGCCCGGACGTTATGCCCACTCATTTATTGAACACCAAACTAGCTTCCTTTCCGGAGGCGCTCGGCGCTGCAAACGGACCGGTTGTTTGGGGGTTTCAGAAGTTCGACATTCGCGATTTCAACAAGCCGTTTACCCAGATCGTCGGTGGCCGCTATCACACCGTGGCGCTTAAGAACGACGGGACAGTTGTGGCTTGGGGAAGCGACTACTTGAGTCGCGGTGGAGCCACGGTGCCATCTGGACTGAGCGGAGTGATTGCGGTCGCTGCGGGAGACTTTCACACGGTGGCGCTCAAGAACGACGGGACGGTCGTGGCTTGGGGCGACAATTCCTCCGGCCAGGCGACAGTGCCGGCAGGGCTGAGCCCCGTAAGCGCGATTGCTGCGAGTGGATCGCACACGTTGGCGCTCAAGACCGATGGGATGGTTGTGGCCTGGGGCAGCAATTCCTACGGGCAAACGACGGTGCCGGTTGGGCTGAGTGGGGTGAGCGCGATTGCCGCAGGCGGGTATTGGCCCACCGGGTCTGACTGGGGTACGTGCGATTGCCGCTGGAAGGGGTCATACAGTGGCGCTCAGAAATGACGGAACGGTCGTGGCTTGGGGCTCTAACGTTGATGGTGAGACGACGGTTCCGACGGGCTTGAGCGAGGTGAATAAGATTGCCGCAGGGTTTTTCCACACGTTGGCGCTCAAGACTGACGGGACTGTCGTGGCTTGGGGCGACAACCAATTCGGACAGGCGGTCACGCCCGCAGACCTTGTCGGGATCAGTTCGATTGCTGCCGGCGGTTACCATATCGTGGCGCTCAAGAACGACGGGAAGTTGGTAGCTTGGGGCGAAAACACCTATGGCGAGACAACAGTGCCCGCAGGGTTGACCGGGGTGATTGCTATTGCTGCGGGAAGACTTTACACGGTGGCGCTCAAGAACGACGGGACGGTCGTCGCTTGGGGTGACAACACGTATGATGCGACGACGGTGCCCCCGGGCCTGAGCGGGGTGACGGCGGTTGCCGCAGGCGGGGATCACACGGTAGCGCTCAAGACCGACGGGACAGTCGTCGCTTGGGGGGCGTAACAATTATGGGCAGACGTCAGTGCCTGTGGGGCTGAGTGTGGTAAGGGCGATCGCCGCGCGCGCGGACCGCACGGTAGCGCTCAAGAGTGACGGTACGTTAGTAGCTTGGGGAAACAATAGTTCTGGCCAGACAACGGTGCCACAGGGGCTGAGCGGGGTGAGCGCGGTTGCCGCGGGTTTTTTTCACACGATCGCCCTCAAGACCGACGGAACCATCGTGGGTTGGGGAAGCAACTTTTATGGCCAAACGACCGTGCCTGCGGGGCTGAGCGGAGTGACCGCACTTGACGCGGGTTACGAATCTACGATCGCGCTCCAGAGCGACGGGGCGGTTGTGGCTTGGGGCGAGAACAGCTACGGTCAAACGACGGTTCCCTTGGCGCTGAGGGGCGCGACGGCGATCGCCGCAGGCTCATTTTATACCGTGGCGCTGGTTTCCCTCAGCTTCAATCCCGCCGACCTCGACAACGACGGCGATGGCCTGACGAATCTCCAGGAACTCGCCTTCGGCCTCAACCCGACGCAGCCCGACTCCGCGCTCGCGCCCATACCAGTCGTCGAAGGCGGCTACCTCACGATCACACTCAGCAAACACCCCGGCGCTGCCTACGAAGTGCAAAGCGCCGGCACACTGCTCGGCGGCCAGCCCGCTTCCTTCAGCCCCGCGACGACCACCGTGTTGCTCGACACCGCCACGACCCTCAAAGTGCGCGACAACATCCTCATCGGCACCCCGCCCGCCCGCTTCATGCGCGTGAAGGTGACGGCGGCGCCGTGACAAAGCTCGCCCGGCTGCGATCGTGAGCGTGCCGTGCTTCTTTCACCGGCGTTGCTGCCCGGAGATGACTGTGGTCTAGTGCGCGCATGAGTTTGGAAACCTTAAAACGCGAAGCTGCCGCGCTCGACGACGCGGCGCGCCGGGAACTGTGCGCCTTTCTCATCTCCCTGCGCGAAAAGCAGTGGGAGGCCCATCTAGCCAAGCTGGCCCCGCGGCTGGACGATGCCGACCCAAGGCGCTGGCTGACGATCGAGGAGGTGAAAGAGCGGCTGGAAAAAATCCCCGAGCCGCCTGGAGAGTGAAGCGGCGATTGCTGATCGATTCCGAGGTTCTCGAATTCTTGGGCAGGTTGAAGAAGCGCGACCGGGACTTTCTGCTCTCGCGCTTCGAAGCGATCCGCGATTTCCCGGCGCAGCACGTCGGTTACCACCAACGAGACGAACGCGGGCGCGACCTGGACGGCCATATCGCAGGTCGATTCGCGATCGTTTTCTGGGACGACTTTGCCGATCGTCACATCAAGATCATGGGAGTGGCTTGGGCGGATGAGGTGACGTGACGGCCAGCCCGCTTCCTTCAGCCCCGCGACGACCACCGTGCTGCTCGACAACGCCACGACCCTCAAAGTGCGCGACAACTTCCTCATCGCCGCGCCGTGAGGCGGGACTCGGTGCGACTGCACCTTGACCCTACGTTCAGTCAGGCGAAGACTCCCGGCCATGAGCGTCACCGGCATCTATCTCGACGGGAGCATCGTGCTCAATGAACCCCTGGCCATCGCCAATGGGGCGCACCTGACCTTGATGCTGGCCGATGAAGAGGAGCGCTGCGCGGACGGCAGCCCGTGGCCGCTGACCAAGACGGAGGTGGAGGCTTGGTGTCGGCGGATCGAAAGCCTGCCGGCACTTTTCGACGACGCTGCGGAAGAGGCGGCATTCGACGAGCAACTCCGCGAGATGCGCCGGGAGCAGGTGGCGGGGCTCGCCGCTCGCGCCGACAGGGTCGCCGGGCTCTTTGCGCAATGAAGCGCTACCTGCTCGATTCGGGCATCGCCAGCGATTTCGTCAATGCCCGCGGGCGAGTGCGGGCGCGGGTGATGGAGGCGGCTCGCGCCGTTCGCTGGGCAATGCGGTGGTGGTGAGCAAGGACAGCGACCTGTGTGAGGTTGCGGGGATCGATTGCGAGGATTGGTCGCAGTAGCCGGAGTGAGGCGGTCGATCTCCCGCAGCCCCGGAACGACCACCGTGCTGCTCGACACCGCCACCACGCTCAAAGTGCGCGACGCTGCTAGACGCCGCCTCACCCTCAAAGCGCGCGGCTACGTGCTCGTCGCCACCCCGCCCGCGCGCGACAGCCTTTCGCCGGAACAGTGGATGCGATCCCGCGGCGTTTTTGCGTAGCGCGGACACCCTCGTTCGCGCTACATCTCTGCGCTTGTTTCCATCTCGACGGGATGCGAGAACCGGCGCTGCAATTCTTTCCCCGACCCAGCCATGAACATCCTCGCTCACTCACTCGCCGCCGTTTTCTTTTCCAGCATCGCCGTCATTCAAGCCGCGCCTCCAGTCGTCACGGGTGAATTCACCAAGATCAAAATCACCGACGAGTTCTGGGCTGAGGGCGCGAACTTCGGCGACTTCAATCGCGATGGGAAGATGGACATCGTTTACGGCAACGCGTGGTGGGAAGGGCCGGAGTTCACCAAGCGCCACGAGTATCAACACATCGACAAAAGCTTCACCGTGAAGCAGGCCGACGGCAGCGAGAAGACGATCGCCGGCTACAAAGGAATGCTCTCCGGCGAGAACGAATACTCGCTGAATTTCCTGACCTACACTTACGACATCGATGGCGATGGATGGACGGACATCGTCGTGCTCGGCTTTCCCGGCAAAGAGTCGTGGTGGTTTGAGAATCCGAAGAGCGATGGCCCATGGAAACAGCACGTGGCGCTGGACGTGACGGATAATGAATCGCCGGCTTTCGTGGACATCAACGGCGATGGGCGCCCCGAGATCGTGTGCATGTCCGGCGGCTGCCTCGGCTACGCGCAATACGATCCAAAGACTCCGGCCGAGAAATGGAAGTGGCACCGCGTCTCGCCGCTCGTGATGGGCACAGGCAAGGACGGCAAACCCGCGCCGGCCTTCTTCCGCTTCACGCACGGCCTCGGCGTGGGCGATGTGAATGGCGACGGGCGCATGGACATCCTCGAAAACTACGGCTGGTGGGAGCAACCCGCCTCGCTCGCCGGCGATCCGGTGTGGAAGAAACACGACGCGATCTTCGGAGACCGCGGTGGTGCGCAGATGTTTGCCTACGACGTGAACGGCGACGGAAAGGCCGACGTCATCACCAGCCTCGACGCCCACGGCTACGGCCTCGCGTGGTTCGAGCAAACCAACGACGGCTGGATCAAACACCTCATCGTCGGCGACAAGCCGGAGGACAATTTGCAGGGCATTAAATTCTCCCAGCCCCACGCGCTCGATCTCGTGGACATGAATGGCGACGGCCTCAAAGACATCGTCACTGGCAAACGCTTTTGGGCGCACGGGCCGAAGGGCGACGTCGAGCCCGAAGCCGCGCCGGTCACGTATTGGTTTGAGTTGCGGCGCAGTGGCGGAAAGGTCGAGTGGCTCGGCCATCTCATCGACGACGCGACCGGAGTCGGCACGCAAGTGATGGCCGGTGACATCAATGGCGACGGCAAGCCCGACGTGCTCGTCGGCAACAAACGCGGCGCCACCGTGCTGCTGCGGAAGTAGCTGCGGCGCCCTCGCCGCAGCTATATCTCCGCCCGCCCGAGATACACACTGCACGCCTCCTTCATCCGCGTGAGGATGTAATAAACCGTCTGCGACCGGATGCGCACGAGTTGGCCGCCCACGATCTTCGGCACAAAGTCCGCGGGCAATTCGACAATCTTCTCGAGCGTCGCTCCGTCGAGCCCCGTGCAAAGGATCGAGGTCATCGCCTTGGTGAGCGTCTGCACTTGCGGCCCGAGCGTGATGCGAAAGTGCGCGCGACGCACCGCATCCACTTTCATAAACACGCCCACCGTATCCATGCATTCCTCATCCTTGCGCACATCTTCGAGCGCGAAAATTTCCCCCGCCCTCGGCTCGTGGCGTCGGGCTTGTTCAGCGTAAGCCATGAGATTCTCGCGCCTCTCCTCCTCGGGCAGAGACTCAAAGAAGGAGACGATCGCGGAGAGCTTGGCGGGGTAGATTGACATCAAGACACAGGGCTCACGTCCATTGCACATCCACAATCACCACTACCTTCACCGGACTATCGATCCAGTACTGCACCACAGACGGTGCGCAGAAACTCCGCGATTTCACGTCGCTCTTCATCGGTCAATCTGACGAGACTTTGTTTTATCTCAGGAACGCTCATGTGTGGCGAGCGTAGTGCGGTGTCTTCCACGGCTCAAGAGGGGGAATGTCACGCGGCGAAGAGGGCGCGATGATGCATATACCAGTCGCTCGTGAAAAATTCCGCCGGATCGTGCGCCTGCTTGAGCCGAAGAAATTCTCCGAAGCGCGGATGGCACGCCTCCACCTGCGCGCGCGTGGCCCAGCGATGATAGGTGAGGTAATAACTTCCGCCGAAGCCGATCGCGACGTCGATCAACCCGCGGAACACTGCCTGCGCAGCGGCAAGTCCGGCGGCGGAATGCTCGACGCAGAGATTGAAGACGATGCACGCCCAAGGCTCGCGCGCCCAGGCGAGGAAGCTTTCGTCGTCGCGCTCGATGAGCCGCACGGTGCCGTAGATCACCGGCACGCCGCCGCGCCGAAGCTGCTCGGCGGCGCCGCCCATGAATGCCGCGAGCGCCGGACGCGGGACGTAGATTTCGGTGATCATCTCGCTGCCGCGATGCGCCGCGCCGAGGCGGCGGTCGATCGCTTCGTGGTAATGATCCAGGTAGATGCCGAGCTGATGAGTGTCGCTCCAGTAGAGTTGGCCGTGCGTGGAAAGGTAATACGCGGCGTATTCCTCGAAGACGCGCGCGCGGTCGGTGTGCGCGAGGTGCAGCAGGCGCTCCCAATCCGCGCCACGCAGTTCGCGCGGCGCGTCCGGCACGGGCCGGTCATCCTCGATGCGGTGGTAGGCGGAGAACACACCGCGCCGCAGAAAATCGGGCGAACGCTCGTCGATCGAGTATTGGAAATCGCCAAAGAGCCACTCGCGAGTGTCGCGTTCTTCGGGAACGCGGATCAGTTCCTCGAGCGTGAGCACTTCGACGCGCCGTTCGACCTTCACCCGCCGCATGAGCCGCAGCGTCACGTCGGCAATGATGCCGAAGAGGCCGTAACCGCCGATCGCCAGCGCGAAGAGTTCCGCGTTCTCCGTGCGGCTGCAACGGCGCGCCTCGCCCTGCGCGTCGAGGAGTGTGAAGGCCTCCACATCCGAGACGATGGGCGGCAGGCGCAGACCGCGTCCGTGCACGTTGGCGGAGAGCGCGCCTCCGAGCGTCAGGCGGTCGGCTCCGGTTTGTTTTTGTCGGATGCCCCACGCCACCGGCCTCCGCCGCGCGGTGTAGCCGGCAATGAGCGCGGGCCACTGGATGCCGGCGCCGGCGGTGACGAGGCCGCGCCCGTCATCGAAGGCTTGAATCGCCGCGTGCTGCCGCAGATCGAGCAGCCAGGTATTCGTGCCAAACTGCTGCCCGCCCATCGCGTGCCGACCGCCACAGAGCGAGAGCTGCGCGCCTGCGGCCCGCGCCGCGCGCACGGTCGCCACGAGCGCATCGAGACCGGCAGGCTCGCAGATCCTGGCGACGCGGGTCGCGTTGAGCGCGGAGTGAAGATCGTTGACGAGGGGGCCGCTCATGCCGCGCGCAGAGTTGCAGTCGGTGAATCGGGCCGCAAGAGCAGGGCCACCGACTCGCCAGCGGCCAGCGGTGCGTGTTCGAGCGCGTGTGGGACGAGGAAGCGCCGACGCAAGTCATCCGGCGAGCTGATCGAGGCGAGCTCCCAGCCGTGCTCCGCGGCGAAGGCGTCCACGGCCGCGCTGGCCAGGCCCCAGCAAAACGGCTCGCCGCGAAGGCGCAGCCACCAATCGATCGCGCGCCGACCGGTGTGAAACGCGAGCGGCTGGCCGGGGCGCGTTTCCATGAAGGTGAAGAGGAAGCGACTGCCCGGCGGGACGAGCGTTGCGAGTTCGCGGAAGAGTTCCGCCACACGCGCGGGCGGCAGATACATGAGCAGCCCTTCAGCGACGAAGAGCGTGGGCCGGCGCACGTCGAACCGCGGCTGCGAGCGCAGCAGCGCGGTCGGCGACGCGTGAAGAAGATCGGCCGCCACGAGCACCGGCGCGCCGTTGCGGCCGCCGAACGCGCGGCGCTTGATCGCCTGCGTGGCTGGATGATCCAACTCGAAGCACACCTCGGCCGGCAGCCGCCACGCGAGCGTGTCGAGCCCCGCTCCGAGCACAACCACCTGGCGGCAGCCCGCTGCCAATGCCTCCTGGGCGAGGGCGTCGATCCAGCGCTTGCGTGCGAGCCAGTGCAACAAGATCCCGGGAAGCAGCACGCGCTCGGTAGCGAAAATCGCGGCGCGCACCCAACGATTGCGCAGCGCGAAATCGAACCACCGCGCCGGTTCCGCCGCGTTCAGCAATCGTCGCGTCAGGACCGCGCTGTCATCCACGAGCAAGGGCCGCAGGGACGGAGTCGCCTCGGCGAGCAGCACGCCGCGCGCGATGAGCAGAGCCGTCGAACTGGCGCAATCGGCTTTCATGCGCGCCGCAACTCAGCGCGCAAACAGCGCCTCGATTTCCGCCTGCATCGCCTCCGCCGCCGCGCGCGGGTCGGCGGCCCTGCGGATCGGGCGGCCGACGACGATGTGATCGGCTCCCGCGAGGAATGCCTCGCGCAAAGTCACCGTCCGCTTTTGATCGTCGCTGCTTTCTTCCGATGCGGCTCGGATGCCGGGCGTCACGATCAGCGGCCCGGCGCCGAGTTCGCGCCGCAAGCGGGCGGCTTCCTGGCCGGAGCAGATGAGGCCGTCGATGCCAGCCTCGATCGCTTTGCGCGCGCGCATCGACACGAGCTCGTCCACCGAATCCGACCATCCGAGTTCGGCGACATCCGCCGCGTCCATGCTCGTGAGCACGGTCACCGCCAGCAGTTTCATCGCGCCTTTCACCGGGACCACTTCGCGATAAACGGACAACACGCCGTGCAGCGTGCAGCAATCGGCGCCATGCCGCGCGAGAGCGGCCACCGCGCCGCGCACAGTGGCCGGGACATCGGAGAATTTGAGATCGGCGAAAACTTTCCTGCCCCGCGCCCGCAGCTCGGCGAGCACCGCGAAGTATTCCCCGCTCATGCAGAGCTCGAGGCCGAGCTTGTAAAAAGTCACCGCCTCTCCGAGCCGCTCGATCCACGCCAGCGCCTCCGCGCGCGTCGGCACATCGAGGGCGAAGATGAGCCGGTCGCGCGGAGCGATGGGTTTGCTGGAGAGCGGGGAGTCAACGGGCATGGGGCTTTCTTTGATAAGACGAAAGGCAAACATTCAATTCGTCATTCGCCCCCCATGCCCCGCCCCCAGCGACCGCGCCCCGTCATTCTCAAGAAATTCTTTCTGCTCGCGCGCGGATTCTTCAATGGCGGCAGCAAGCGGCAGGCGCGGCTCTGGCTGGCGGTGCTCCTCGGGCTGTGTTGCGCGGTCGGCGTGGTGCAGGTGTTTCTGAGTTATGCGATGCGCGACTTCGTTACCGCGCTCACACATCGCGATCGCGCGGGCTGGTTGCGCAATATCTGGAAGTACCTCGCCATCTGCCTTGTCTCGGTGCCGGTGGGCGTCTTCTACCGCTACACGCAGGAGCGGCTCTCGCTTGCATGGCGGCGGTGGATGACGCAGCACCTCATCAAGCGTTATTTTTTCAACCGCGCCTACTACCGCCTGCGCGTCTCGGAGGCAGTCGATAACCCCGACCAGCGCATCGCCGAGGACGTGAAGCTCTTCACCACCGGGGTGCTCAATTTCTTCCTCGTCGTCGTCAATTCGCTCGTCACTCTCGTCGGTTTTCTCGGCGTGTTGTGGGCGGTTTCCGGGCGGCTCGTGAGCGTGCTCTTCCTCTACGCCACGGTCGGCACGGGCGTCTCCATGCTCTTTGGCCGCCGGCTCGTGGGCCTCCACTTCAATCAATATCAGAAAGAAGCCAACTTCCGGTACGGCCTCATCCGGGTGCGCGAAAACGCCGAGTCAGTCGCCTTCTTCCGCGGAGAAAAGCGCGAGCACCGCGACCTCATCGAGCGCTTCGCCGACGTGTTGGAAAATTCGCTCTGGATCATTGGCTGGAACCGCAACCTGGGCTTCTTCACCAACGGCTACAACTACCTCGCGCTGATCATCCCCTCGCTCATCGTCGGGCCCATGTTCATCCGCGGGGAGGTGGAATTTGGCGTGGTTACGCAGGCCGAGGGCGCCTTTGCCACGGTGCTCGCGGCGGTCTCCATCATCATCGCGCAGATCGAGGGCCTGAGCGCCTTCACCGCCGGCATCCGGCGCCTCGGCGACTTGTGGGATTACCTCGACCACTTCGATGCCGAGGACGCGCGCGACGCCGAGGAATCGCACATCGAGATCAATGAAGAAGCCCTGCAACTGCGGCTCGACGACGTGACGGTGCAAACTCCCGGCGGCGAAAAAACCCTCGCCCGCTCGCTCAGCTTTCAGCTCCCGCGGCGCGGCAGCCTGCTCATCATGGGTGAGAGCGGCTCGGGGAAAAGTTCGCTCCTTCGCACCATCGCCGGCCTGTGGCAGACGGGCACCGGCGCAATCGATCGGCCTGCGCACAAGCGCCTCATGTTTCTCCCGCAGAAGCCTTATATGGTGCCGGGTAATCTGCGCGCGCAGCTCATGTATCCGCAGAGCGAGGAAGACGCCGACGATGCCGCGATCGCCGCCGCCATCGCGCAAGTCAATCTCCAGGAAATTTTTGACCGCGTGGATGGCGACCTCGGCAAGGAAGTGGACTGGAAAAATGTGCTCTCCCTCGGCGAGCAGCAGCGGGTGGCTTTTGCGCGGCTCTTTTTGAAAAAGCCCGCCATCGCCTTCCTCGACGAAGCCACCAGCGCGCTCGACGAGGAAAATGAAAGCCTGCTCTACGAGCGGCTGCGCGCGAGCGGCATCGCCTACGTGAGCGTGGGCCACCGCTCCACGCTCAAAGGGTTTCACGACCGACTCCTGCTTCTCAATCGCGACGGCTCGAGCGAGCTGGCCACGCTACCGCCGCGGAAAGAGAGCGATGTGCGAACGGAAAGCTAGGCCGGGGTGTGCGCGAACTTGCGCACGCGGCCGTAAGGCACCCACTCGAGCACATAGATGCTGCCTTTGCTGTCCACCGTGAGGGCGTGCGGCGTCATGAATTTGTCTTTGAGCCCGTGCTCGAACTGCGTCTTGTCCGCGCCCTTTCCATCGCCGAGCCGGGCCACGCACTTGTCATCCTTGTCGAGAATGGCGACGAGACTCCCAAGATCGGGCACATAGAGATGTCCGTGCGCCTGGTAGAAGCAGCAGGGGTTGCGCACAAAGTCGCCGCTGATGGTGCGCTGGTAATTGAGGTCGAGATCATAGACCTCGTAACGGCCGTTGGCGCGATCGGCGATGAACACTTCGGGCTCGCTCTTGAGGGTATTAATCCAGATGCCGTGGCAGGTATTGAACAGGCCGTGCTCGGCGTCGGGGCCTTTCTCTTTGCAGCGGCCTCCGATGGTCTTGAGATGAGTGAAGCTCTTGTCGAAGCGGCTCACGATCTGGCTTCCGTAACCATCGACCACATAGATGTCGCCGTTGGCTGCCACTGCGAGGTCGGTCGGATTGGTCCACGTAAATTTCCGGTGCGTCGCATCCTCCTTCTCCACGTTGCCGATGGTGAAGAGCACCTTGCCCTTGAGGTCGGTCTTATAAACGCGCTTGCCGAGATCGGGATTTTCCTTGGCCACATTTTCGGTGAAGTAAAGAAACTCGCCGCCCGCTTCCTTGCTCCAATAGATGCAGTGCGCCGTGGCGGCGACTTGGTCGGGCGTGTAACCATTTCCAAAGTCCTGGCTCCACGTCTCGAGCAGATCGCCGGCAGGATTGAAAACGGCCACGCACGGGCTAGCGGAGCGGCTGGTGACGTAGATGCGATCTTTTGAGTCCACCACGATCCCACAGCCAAAGCCGAACTTCATTCCCTCAGGAAGCACGCCCCACTTTTCATCGAGCGTGTATGTCCATTTGCCTTCACCGATCTTTACAGGCGCGGAAGATTCGGCGCGGGTGGTGGCGAGCGCAGCCGCGGACGCGGCGCTCATTTTCAAAAAGTCACGGCGAGTAAAGCGGTGGGGGAAGAGATATTCGGGGTTCATAAAGCGTGGTGGGCGGGGGGAGGTGGGAAATGTTTCTTCCTCCTCTTAATCTTGCTCTTCGTCCGAATATTAAACCTTAAAATCTGTGATTGGAGGTCCACGGAAGTCTGAGCCGCGCGTTGCCATGGGCTCATGTGGTTACGCGCCTTTGGCCCTTCTTCCGTGTGTGCCGCGGGGAGCCAGCACTCAAAGTCATTTGCTCCCCCAGCACCGGCATTCGGCTACTGCTTGTTGCCGCCGAATGTGTTTCCGCTGCCGCCGGATCCTCGCGTCGTTCCTGAGGTGCCCGATCCCGAGGACCGCGTGCCCGAAGTGGCGCCGGATGCGTTGGCGGGCGGCGTTCCCGAGCGCTGCCCCGGCGCCGTGTCAGGCGCGATCGGTTCCGCAGCGGGCGTTGCCGGCTGCTGATCTCGCGGCGCGATGTGCTGAGTGCCCGGGGGCACTCGCTGGCCAGGCGCGATGGGTTGAGCCGCAGGCGGCCGCGCATTGCCGGGCAGAATGCGTGTGTCGCCCTGCGCAGCCTGCTGCGTCTGGCTGCCGGGTAGCGCTTGTTGGTTGCTCGGCTGGACCTGCAGGACGTTCGTTTGATTCTGCGTGGCGCCCGCCCCTTGCTGGAAGCCTGTGTAATTCATTGGCACCGGCACCAGCCGACCGTCCGTGGTGAGAAGATGTCCATTCGGAATGAGCGTCGCGTCGATGCGCGTCGCGCGGCCGTTGCGAATCAGGTAAGCCTGTTCGTTGTAGAAAACGATGCCGTCTTCAATGACCGGCGCCGCGGCGGGGGCAGTCGCATTGTTTCCACCGGCCACTGGAGCACCGGTCTGAGCCAGTGCAGGCCAGGACGAGGCGAGAGTGATCGTGATTAGTAAGGAGAGTTTCATTACCCTGAATCGAGTCGCGCGCGGTCTTCGGTCTCAGGCCAGTCCCCCCCGCTTCCATCGGGTCGCGGCACTGCATGCTGGAAGCTTGCAGCACTGCCGCAGGCAGGATGCCCGCGCCACGCATCCCCGCCTGCAAGTACCTACTCCGTGAGCACGGCGACGGGAAACTCCGCGAGAACTTCTGCCACCGGAAATTGATCCCCCTCATGCACGCGTCCCGTGAAGGCATCGCGCCAGCGCGCGGCGGGCGTGGGCGCAAGGAAATGCGTGTCGCCCCAGCTCGCGCCGAGCGGCGGAAAGCCCACACGCGCCGTGTGCCGCGGCACTATGACAAGGAGCGACTCGCCCGCGTGCTTGCGCTCGAAGGCGACCACGCAATCGCCAAACGTTCCTTGCCCCGCGATGCCGGTGTAGTCGCCGGCGGCAAAGAGTCGCGGGCGGCTGCGGCGCAGTGCGAGCAGAGTGCGAATGACGAAGAGCTTGATGCGCCCGTCCCGCCAGTGTTCGAGCAGCGCGGCCGGCTGCGCGTGGGCGATTTCTTCGGCCAGCGAGCGGCGCAGCGTGTAATCGACGGGCCGGCGATTATCGGGATCGACGAGGCTCAAGTCCCATAGCTCGCTGCCTTGATAGAAATCCGGCACGCCGGGGCACATCGACTTGAGCACCGTCTGGGAGAGCGAATTGATCGCGCCGAGTTGCGCCACGCGCTCCGCGAGCGGCGCGAGGCTTTCCGGAAAGCGATTGCGCGCACCGGGCGCGAGGATTTTCTCGATGAATTCTTTCACCGCTTCATCCCACGCGGCGTTTGGCTCGAGCCAACTGCTGTTGACCTTTGCCTCGTGCAGGGCCTTCACCATGTAGTCCTGAATGCGTTGTACAAAGAGGTCGCGATCTTCGCCGGAGAGCGGCTCGACGGGCCATGCGCCGAGCAGCGTTTGATAGAGAAGAAATTCTTCGTTCGCATCCGGCGCGGACTCGCCGTCGATTTCGCGCCGGTGCTTGCGGTTCATCGAGTGCCAGCGGCGCACCGCGCGGCTCCATTCCTCGGGCATTTCGGAAAGCGCGGCGATGCGTGCGCGCACATCCTCGCTGCGCTTGGTATCGTGCGTGGAGGTCGCAAGGAGGCAGTGCGGGAACTCCGCGAAGCGCGCCGCGTTCTGACGGTGAAAAGTCTCCACCGTCGCTCCGGCGGCGGCTGGGTCGCCGCCCACTTCATTGAGCGCGACCATGCGGCAGAAGACGTAGAAAGCCGTGTCCTCCACGCCCTTCGCGGTGATCGGCCCCGTGCATTGCTGGAACTTCAGCACGAAGGCGCGGCGCAACTCTTCGTCCACCGGATGCGCCCCGTCGCTGGGCGGCAGCAGCACGTCGCGCAGAAATTCGAAGACGGTGCGTTCCATCGCCGGGTTGCGTTTTCTCGCCTGCGCGATCGCCCGCCCGATCACGCGCACGTCGCTCTCCTCCCCCATCCTCTCGGGCTCCAGATAAGTGCGATAGACCGGAAAGCACGCGATGACTTCGCGCACCGCGGCGGTGAGTGCATTGAGGGTAAAATCGCGATACCAGCGATTGCTCTCCGAGATGCGGTTGAGCAGAAGGCCGAGCACATTGACCTCGCTGGCCATCGAGGACTGCATCACGAGCCGTTTGCTGCGATAGACCACCTCGCGGAAGTCGAGCCGGAAGCCGATGAATTTTTCGTAAGCCGCGACGAGCGCCGGCCCGTGCCGCGCGTCGATGAGCAATTGCACGACTTGATTTCCAAACTCATAGCCCGTGGTCCCCTGCACCGGCCACTCCGCGCGCAGCTTCTCCTCGGGGCCGAGAATTTTTTCGACGAGCAGATAGGCGAGCGGCTCCCCGCCGCGGGCCTCGGCGGCGCGCGCTTGCAGCAGCGCGAGATATTCGCGAGGCCGGGCGAGACCGTCGATGTGGTCGATGCGCACGCCGCTCACGTGCCCGGCGGCGATGAGCTCGAGCAGCAGCCGGTGCGTCGCCTCGAAAACTTCAGGAAGTTCCACGCGGATGCCGGCCAGCGTGTTCACGTCAAAGAAGCGGCGGTAATTGATTTCTTCCGACGCCACGCGCCATGAACTGAGCCGGTAAGGTTGCGCGCCGACGAGCCGGTCGAGCCGGTCGTGACGCCCGGCGTTTTCGGGGTCGCCCAACTCCGCCACGCACCGCTCGATCGCTTCCCGCACGGCCGGGGTCGCCTCGCACAGTCGAGCGAGCCGTTCCCGGATGATGGGCGATTCGCGCGACCGCTCGGCGATTTTTTCCGGCGCGGTCTCCGTGCTTGGCGGCAGATGATCGAGGGCGGTGAGGATGCTCTCCAATTCCGGCGGTGGCGGCGTGAGACTTTCCGCCGCCTGCCGCAGCATCGGCTGCGTGGTGCGCGGCGCGAGCGGGAGCGTCCACTCGCCGTGGTGCAACGCAAACGCACCGTCGCTAAACGCCACCCGGAAGCCGTCGCCTTCGAGCACGCGCCCGTATTGCTCGCCGAGCACGGGCATCAGCACCTTGCCCTCGAGCTCGCGTTTGAGCGGCTTCCAGTCGATGTCGAAAAAGTTCGCGTAAGCCGAGGCCGGCCCGTTTTCCAAAACGTCGCGCCACCACGGATTGAGAGCGCGCTCGATGCCCATGTGGTTCGGCACGAAATCCACCAGGAGCCCCAGCCCGTGCGCGCGGAGTTCCGCCGAAAGCGCCTCGAAGTCTTCGCGCGTGCCGACCTCGGGGTTTAGCTCGTTGTGATCGCACACATCGTAGCCGTGCATGCTCCCCGGCGCCGCGCGGAAAAAAGGCGACGCATAGACGTGGCTCACACCGAGCCCAGCGAGATACGGCACGATCGCGCGGGCATCCGAAAAGGTGAACCCGCGATGGAACTGCAGACGGTAGGTCGCAGTCGGGACGGCGGTCATCTGCGGCAGAATCTCGCGCCACGGAAAAACTCCAAAAGTTCCGTCGCAACTCGCAGCCTGCGCCAGGTTGGGTGTTGGATGTTCATGTCCAACTTCGCCCCCGCGCTCATCCCTCTTCCGCCGTGATCCACTCGACGGCGAACTTTACCATCTCCTCCGCGTCCTTGAAGCCGAGCTTTTCCTTGATGTGCGCGCGGTGGGTTTCGATGGTCTTCACGCTCAGATGCAGCCCGTCGGCGATCTGCCGCGTGGTCTTGCCGCGGCCAAAGTGCTGCAGCACTTCGAGCTCGCGGTCGGAGAGCGTGTCCACGGGGGAACCCAGATCGCTCTCGCTGCCGTGGATCGCCTTGAAAACCAGCCGTTCGCTGAATTGCGGGCTCACATAAATGCCTCCGTCCATCACCTTGCGCAGCGCCTCGATCAATTGCCCCATCGCCTGCTGCTTGCTCACGTAACCCTTCGCACCGGCGCGCAACGCACGCAGCGCGTAGAGCGATTCATCGTGCATCGAGAGCATGAGGATCAAGATGCGCGGCTGCTCGGCGAGCATGAGCTTGATGAGCTCGATGCCATTGGTGCCCGGCATCGAGACATCAATAAGCGCCACGTCGGGCCGCAGCTTGCGCATGGCCTCCAGAGCGCTCTGCGCGCTGTCCGCTTCCCCACAAACCGTGAACCCCTCGTACTGGCCGAGGAACTGGGAGACGCCGTGCCGCAAGACCGGGTGATCGTCCACGATGAGCAGGCGCTTCTCCGCCGAGGCGGCGGTAGCGGGTTCAATTTTCAATTTTCAATTTGGGTATCGAGCCGAAACCGTTTGCTGAGCGCATCAGCGCGGGAGTTTTCAGGCGATTCCCCGGCCATTGCTTTAGGCCGCGCATGGGGTACGGCCAGAAGATTCGTGCCGCGCGGAGCAAGGGCATGAAAACCAAATTCCTACTCATCCCGCTTGCCGGCGTGGCGCTGTTTTGCAACGCGCGGGCGGAGCTGGCCGTGACGGACGAACAATTTGTAAAGAAAGCCGCGCAAGGCGGCATGGTCGAGGTGCGCCTCGGTGAACTCGCCAAGCAAAAGGCGACCAAGTCCGGCGTGAAAGATTTCGGCGCGATGATGGCGACCGACCACAGCAAGGCCAACGCCGACCTCATCGCGCTCGCGCAAAAGAAGGGCGTCAAGCTCTCCACCGATCTTGATCCCAAACACAAGGCGGTGGTGGAGCGTCTCAGTAAATTGTCCGGCGCCGACTTCGACAAAGCCTACGTGGCCGACATGGTGGAAGATCACAAGAAAGACATCGCCGAGTTCGAGGAAGCGTCACGCGCAGTCAAGGACGCGGAACTCAAAGCCTTTGCGGAGAAAACCCTGCCCACGCTGCGCAGGCACTTGGAACGCATCCAGACTTTGCAGCAGGAACTGCCGAAATAATCACAGTCCCCTTGTCCATGAGTGCCGGTTCCGGGCCGCTCCGCGGGGGCGCCCGGTGCCGTGTTTCATTCCTCATCCCGCTGGAACGAAATCCACCTGCCGCTTGTAGGCGTCAACCCGGCATACGATGACCTGAAGCACGTCGCCGATCTTGTAGCGCTGCCGCGATTTTCGCCCGACGAATTGCAACCGCGTGGAGTCGAACTGGAAAAAATCGCCGGGCAGCGCGCTCACGTGGATGAGGCCGGTGAGCAGCACGTCCGGCAGTTCGATCAGCAGGCCGTAGCTGCGCACATCCACGACAATGGCGCGGAATTCTTCCGGCCGCTTCGACTCGAGTTGGCGTTGGAAAAATTCCATCTTCTTGAGCGTCGTCGAGTCGCGCTCGGCGTCGGCGGAATTGCGCTCGGTTTTTGAAATGTGCGCGGCGAGATCTTGCAAATCCGACGACGCGACGGCGCGCTTCGTCCGCTCCGCGAGGGCAGCCAGTGAGCGGTGCACCACGAGATCGGCGTAGCGCCGGATGGGGCTCGTGAAGTGCGTGTAATTCACCTTTGCCAGCCCGTAGTGCCCGAGCGGATCGACGCCATAAACCGCGCGCTTGAGGCTCTTCAAAAGCTGCAGCCGGATGGCGTATTCCTCGGGCTTGCCCTTGGTCGAGGCGAGCAGTCGCTGCACTTCCGCGCGTTGTGTGAGATCGCCCGCCTTGAATCCGTAGCTCGCGGCAAATTCGCGGAAATCCTTGAGCCGGTCGGGATCGGGATCTTCATGCACGCGATAGATCGCCGGCACCGCGCGGTTCTTGAGCTCGCGCGCGACCACTTCGTTGGCCGCGAGCATGCACTCCTCGATGAGCTGGTGAGAGATGTCGTTCTCCACGCGCTCGAGCCGCGACGCGCGGCCTTGGTCGTCGAGCCATACTTTCACTTCCGGAAAATCGAGATCGAGCGAACCGGCGGCGAAACGATTCTTGCGCAGCAGCGAAGCAAGTTCCCACGCGACCTTCACCCGCTCGCGCAACTCGGGCGTCACATCGAGCGGCACGGGTTGCGCGCTCAGATGCACCTTGCCGCCGCGCTCGTAATTCGGCGTCGGCGGCACGGGCCGATCTTCGAGAATGGCGAAGGCCTGCCGGTAAGTCATGCGCCCCGCGCTGCGGATGACGGTGCGGGCAAAGCGCGCTTTGCGAATCTTGCCTCGCTCATCGAAGTCGATGAACGCGGAGAAGGTGAGCCGATCCACGCCACTCTTGAGCGAGCAGATGCCGTTACTGAGCCGCTCGGGCAGCATCGGGATCACGCGGTCGGCGAGATACGTCGAGTTGCCGCGCGCGCGCGACTCGTGGTCGAGCGCCGAGCCGGGCTGCACGTAGTGCGATACGTCGGCGATGTGCACGCCGAGCCGCCAGCCCTGCGCGATGCGCTCGACGTGGATGGCGTCGTCGAAATCCTTCGCGTCATCCGGGTCGATGGTGACGACCGGCATGGCGCGGAGATCCTCGCGGCGCGCGATCTCTTCGCGCGAGACTTCCTCGGAAAAGCGCTCCGCCTCGCGCTGCACGTCGTCGGGAAATTCCTCGGGAAGCTGGTACTTCCGCACGATGGAAAGCATGTCGATGCCCGGCGCATTGGCGGGCCCGAGCACTTCGATGATGCGCCCCTCGGGATTGACGTGGCGCGATTCCCACGTCTCGAGTTTCACCACCACCTTGTCGCCGATCTGCGGCTGGCGGGGCAGCGCCCGCTCGCTGGGCTGCACATAGACGTCGTGATGCAGCCGCGGGTCGTCGGGGATGACGTAGAAAAATTGCTGCTTCGAGCGCTGGAGCGTGCCGACCACCGTCTCGTTCACGCGCTCGAGGATGCGGATCACGCGGCCTTCCAGCTTGTCGCCCGCACGCCGCTGCTCGCGGCCTTCGTGCATGAGCCGCGCGACCACCTTGTCGCCATTCATCGCCGTGCCCATATTCGGTTCGCTAATGAAGATGTCCGGCTGCCCGCGCTTTTCGTTGATGAGATGCGCGTTGCCGTTGAGGTGCACCTGGAGCACGCCGGTGATGAGGTCCGCCGCCTCGGGGAGAATGTAGCGATCCTTGCGGATGCGGGCGATCTCGCCGCCCTGCTCGAGCGCGCGCAAGACCTCGCGCAATTCCGCGCGCTTCTCACTCGGCCAGCGCAGGGCTTTCGACATCTCGATCTTGTCGAGCGGCCGGTAGCTGGGCGCGCGGAGGAGCCGCAGGACGGCTTCCTTCAAACGCTTTTCGTCAGCGACAGTCCGCTTCGAGGTCGCCGCTGTAGCTCCGGACGGTTCCGGCCCTGCGTTGCTTTTGGGTTTCTTCATGAAGTCGTCTCGCAAATCGATCCAGCTCTTCCAACGTCATGCCATATTCCTGGAGCGCGTAATCGAGCGCAGCCGCCTTGCGCTTCTCCGCTTTGGTTTTGGTGATGGTGAAAGTCGGCACGCCGACGTGATGAGATGTTTTCAGAGCCCCGTCAACCGCGCGCCTTCCGCACCGCTTCGACAAAGGCGGCTGCGGTGGCGCCGAGCGATTTCCAATCTTTCGATTTCAAAATCTCCCGCGACACGAGCGCCGAGCCGGCGCCGAGCGCGACGCAGCCGGCGCGGATGAAGTCGGCCGCCGTCGTGGGCGTGACGCCGCCGGTCGGGATGATGCGCAGCATCGGCAGCGGGGCGAGGAGCGCGCGGATGTAAGCGGGGCCGGCGAGATCGGCAGGGAAGATCTTGATGAAATCCGCCCCCGACTCGTGCGCAAGCAGCGCCTCGGTGGGGGTGAACGCGCCGGCGGCGACGGGCACTTCGTCCTGGTTGCATGCGCGGATGACTTCCGGCTTCGTCACGGGCGTGACGACGAATTGCGCGCCGGTGTCGATCGCCCGCCGCGCCGTTTCTGGATCGAGCACGCTGCCGGCGCCGATCAATACTTCGTCGCCGAAGCGCTGCGTGATGCCGCGGATTGTCTCGAATGCGCTGGGCGTCGTCATCGTCACTTCCATTGCCGTAACGCCGCCGGCCAGCAGGGCTTCGGCGGCTTGGACGAAGTGATCCGAGGAGTCCGCGCGCAGGATTGCGATGATGCCGGGCTCGATGATGCGGTGGAGGATTTCGGGGTTGGTCACGGGTTAAGGTAGAGACTCGCGGCGAGGGCGCCGCGGGCACTTCCTGCGACGAAGGCGTCGCAGCTACGTCGGGCGGCGGAGGCGGAAGATGTGCGCGGGTTTCTCCGGGGTGAGGCGCACGTAATTGCGCGGGCTGCTCCACTGGTAGCGCTCGTCGTGGAGCAGGTCGTGCATTTCAAAAGTCTCGCCACCGATCCAGCCGAAGCGATCGAGCGGCACGTGAATGAAGGCGTCCTGCGGGTGGAAGGGATCGAGCGACACGACGATGAGCATGATGTTTTCGCATGCCTCGGTCGCCTTCAGGTAGCAGAGCACGAGATCGTTTTCGGCTTCGCAAAAGCGCAGGTTGCGCAACTGCTGCAGCGCGCGGTTTTCGCGCCGGATGCGATTGAGCCGCGCGATGGTGTCTTTGATGTTGCCGGGCGCATTCCAGTCGCGCTCTTTCCACTGATACTTCTCCGAGTCGAGATACTCCTCCCGGGCGAGCTGCCGGTAATCGTTGTCGCAAAGATTCAGGAACTGCCGCACTTCGGCCGCCGCATTCCATGGCTGCTTTTCGAGCCCGGCATTTTCACACAGTTCGAAGCCCGAGTAGATGCCGTAAGCCGGCGAGAGCGTGGCCGCGAGCACGGCGCGAATGAGGAACGCGGGCCGGCCGCCGAATTGCAGGAAGCTCGGCAAAATGTCGGGCGTGTTTGGAAAAAGATTTGGCCGCATGTATTGCGCGCACTCGCTCTGCGTGAGCTCGGTGAAATATTCGGTGAGGCCCTGCTTGGTGTTGCGCCAAGTGAAGTAGGTGTAGCTCTGCGTGAAGCCGGCACGGGCGAGCGTCTTCATCATTTTCGGCCGCGTGAAGGCCTCGCTCAGGAAGACGGCGTCGGGCCACTGCCTCTGCACGCGCTCGATGAGGTATTGCCAAAACGCGACGGGCTTGGTGTGCGGATTATCCACGCGAAAGATGCGCACTCCGTGCTCGCACCAGAACTCGATGACGCTCGCCAGTTCGCTCCAAAGCGCGCGCCAGTCCGCGTTGTGGTAATCGAGCGGAAAGACGTCCTCGTATTTCTTCGGCGGATTTTCCGCGTACTTGATCGAGCCGTCGGGCCGCTGGCTAAACCACCCGGGATGCTCCGCGACGTAGGGATGATCGGGCGAGCAATTGAGCGCGAAGTCGAGCGCAAGCTCCATTCCGCGCGCGTGGATTTCTTTCACGAGCCAGTCGAAGTCCTCGAGCGTGCCGAGCTCCGGCGCCACGTCCTTGTGGCCGCCGCCGTTTGGACATTTCTGATGCCGGTTGCCGATGGCGTAAGGCACGCCGGGCTCGCCGGGCTGGCAGGCTCGCGAGTTGTTGCGGCCTTTGCGCGCGGTGATGCCGACGGGATGCACGGGCGGAAAATAAATGACGTCGAAGCCCATTGCCCGCGCGTCGTCGATGCGCGGCAGGCAATCGCGGAAGGTCGATCCCCGGTCGCCGCGGCCCTCGGCGGAGCGGGGAAAAAATTCGTACCATTGGGAAAACAACGCGCGCGGTCGATCGACGTGGACCAGCGGATACTTCGCACCGGAGCGCGCCGCGTCGGATGCGCCTGGAAATGGGACAATCACCGTCGAGGGCGCCGGCGCCTCCACGACCACTTCCGCTTTTTTCTTCCGCGAAGATTTCGCTTTCTTGCCGGTCGGTGACGAATCCTTCACGACTTCCGGCGGGCGGCTGACCGGCGGAGCGAATGCGGAAACTGGTTCCGGCGCTTCCACCAAGTCCGCCATCGGCGGCAGATTCAGCAGATACTCCGTGCTCTCGCTGCGATCGGAATAAGCCGTCATCAGCCCTTCGATCTCGGGCGAGTGCGCCAGCGCATTCACCTCCTCCGGCGTGCCTTCGCGGATTTTGTCCGCCAGGACGACGAGCCTCTCCGCATCGCGTTTCTGCCCCGCATCCTGCGCCAGCC
>JBBRXP010000098.1:0-21337 GCA_038238555.1 Chthoniobacterales bacterium
ATATTGGATTCGGACCTGACGGGCCATTGCTCAGTTTTGAAACCTACCCGCAGTGAAGTCGAATTTCTGGAATCCTGCAACATGAAACACCCGGCCCCTTTCTCCCGGCCCGGCCCCGTTCTCCCGGCCCCGCGGCCCCTTTCTCCCGGCCCCGGCCCCTTTCTCCCGGCCCCGGCCCCTTTCTCCCGGCCCCTTTCTCCGCTCGGCGCGGCGTGCGGTTAGTTCCGTTACCGGCGTCAATTGTCAAACCTTGACTCCGTTGATTGGTCCACTCCTCTAGAGAGCCAATGGCAAAGCATCTTCAGTGCTCGATGGCTTCCAAAAACGAATACGCCGCCGCAAACGATGTAAGCTATGATGAAAGTATCCGCACCGATCTTCTGTGCCAAGTTTTTGATGATATTAGCGAAGTGCGATTGCGGCCAAACTTTGACATACCATCCCGGAACAAAATACCAAAAGAGCACCGCGCAAACCAACAAGGTTCCAGCGGCTCTTGAGGCGGATACTTTGCTCATATCAGTAGTGCGGATAAGTGGTCGCTTAAATAACTCGGGCGCAGAAAAAGGGGTCAGGAGTTTCAAATTGCACGTTTCCAGTATTTAGATTGTTGCCGCTGTCCTTTCAAGAGGGCGAATGTCTTGAGTTAGGTAGATGTGATTTCCGAATAGGTGCTAGCGGGTCTAATTATATGTTCTGGAATCTTGCAATTTGAAACTCCTGACCTCTTTCTGCTTTCCGCTGCTTCTAAATGGCCAGAACTGTTCCCTCCATGGTGTTAGATAAGACAACCAAAGAGAATATTCGACGTCCGGTCTTCTGACAAACGTGCCTTCAATTAAATAAAGGTCGCCTTTCTTAAAATTGGTTGCGTCAACGTTGGTCACGAGAAAGCTCAACAAACCTTCCTGATGCAAGTGTCCGAGAGAATCATCTTTGGTGATGCGTATATTTGCCTGGATCATAATAATACCATCCCTTGAAAGCTTCAGATGTATTTCGCCTAGGTCTGGTTCTGGGAAAACATTCTGTTCAGAGCATCCTACTAGAATCTTCGCGCCCTTGGAGTTGGGCCATTTCACAACACACGAGAAATTTCCAGATGTGAGTCGGACCAGTCGAGTATAGAGGATCATCTGAACGAATGCGATGCGAACCAACGGGATGATTAAAATCAATAAAAAGAGAAACCCACATATCCATGAGGCCCTCTTAAGAGTCATTTGTTTTTGCCTTTACTTTTTTGGACTTCCCTGCTCGACTTTTTGCATTTCTTGATCACTTCAGCAGCCCCGCTAAAACAGTCGCTGAAACCAACATAATAGGTTCCAGCGTCCGTTCCTTCCTTCGTTGCATTATCAACGCAAGAATTAAAGGTATCAATACATACTTACAGTCGTGAAGCGTAATCTGCTGGGTCCGCGTTTCATCCCCTTTATATGAGTCGTCGGGCGAAGTCCATTTGCTATGACTATCCCAAATAGGGCCAAGTGGATAGCGCCCGGTTGAACGGCCATTTACCTCCAACCATCCATGCTTGGCACATACAATATGGAACTCGCCGTGGTGCGCGACCTGATCTTGCTCGGGTTATCCGTCGTCTGTTTCCGGAGCGGGGAGGAGAGTTGAGAGTTGAGTGTTGAGTGTTGAGTGGCGGTTGAGTCGCGAGATTCGGAAGGAATTCGCCAGCAATCGCGGAAGGGGCTCTTGCGATTGGGGCTTTGGCTCTTGCGGTTGGAGCTTTGGCTCTTGCGATTGGAGCTTTGGCTCTTGCGATTGGTCCTTTGGCGACTGCCTGGATGCATCATTTGCGCGACGTCTTTTGGGTTCGAGCTCGAATGGCCCCGCCAGCAATGATCCACTCTCCACTCTCGACTCACCCACTCGCACGCATCTGAACTCGCAGGAGTCCGTGATGCCGCGGGTGACATTGGCTATTCATCCTTCGTCATTCGTCATTCGATTTTCCGTCCCCGCTGCGAGCCGCCGGATATTGTCCCGGTGCCGCCGGATCACGAGCGCGGCGGCCGCGCAGGCAAAGTAGAAATTTCCCCAGCCCACGACCGCGCCCCACATCTTTGCCGGCCACAGAAACATGAGGGCGACGACGATGATGGGGAGCGCCGACGCCGCCACGAGGGAGGCCAGGGAGACGTAGCGCGTGGCTTTGAAGATGGCGCCCCAGAGCGCAAAGGTGAGCAGCGCGGCGAGTGGCATCATTCCGAAAATCACACCGAGGGAAGTGGCCACGCTTTTGCCGCCTCGGAAGCCGAGCCACACGGGAAAACTGTGCCCAAGCACGCAACCGACGGCCCCGGCGATGCCGGCAAAGTCCGCGGGAAAAAACACGGTGCGCTCGTGCCCGTGCGGCAGGGCCACGTGCACAGGCCAGTGCCCGGCAATCCAGCGTCCGAGCAGCACGGCGGCGAGGCCCTTGGCCGTGTCGCAGGCGAATGTGAGGAGACCATACTTTTTCCCGAGCACCCGCCACACATTGGTCGCGCCGATGTTTTTGCTGCCGTGTTCGCGGATGTCGATGCGCTGCGATTTGGCGACGAGCCATCCAAACGGAATCGACCCGAGCAGATACGCGAGCAGGAGGATGGCGGCGAGGACTGGCGTCATGACGCTTACCAAAGAAGCTTCAATCCGTGTGGCTCGTAACCAGCCATCAAACGATCGCGCGAGACGAGCGTCCACTCCGCGCACATGGATTGCCAGGCGAGCATCCGATCGAAGGGATCGCGCTGTATCTCCCGAGGCAAGCGGTAGGAACTCGCGGCCACATCCGGCTCGAGACCGACGATACGATATCCCGCGATGCGCGCTTCCGCTGGCAGCCCCTCGGGTCGAACGCCATGCAGATCGAGTTTTCCGAGCGCGAACTTGATTGCGATCTCCCAGAAGTTCACAGCGCTCACAATGATATCGTTGGCCGGATTGTGGAGTGCGGCGCGGGCGTTGGCGGAAAGTTTCGCAGTGTCGATCAACGACCAAAGAAAGACGTGCGTGTCGAGCAACAACTTCACGACCGGAGCAGTTCCGCGTCGCTCATCGAAAAATCCGCGCCGATGCGGCATGAGACGATGCCTTCGAGATGGCCCAACTGGCGCGAGCTAGGCGCTTCATCCTCAATCATCAAGATCACCTTCACGGCGCCGATGGGTTTCCGGGCGAGCGGTTGCTGGAGGATAAGGTGGGTTTCATCCTGAGCGATGGCAGTCGTCTCAATCGCGGTCATGGCATGGATCGTAGTGGCGGCGTGCGAAAGGTCAAACCAGCGTGTGTCGTGCGCGTTTGGCCGCGAGCGCGGCTTCGATCTTGCCGAGCGGGAGTGTGTTCACCACGTCGGCTCGCGTGAGCCAGCCTTTGCGCGCGGCGCCGATGCCATACCACAGGTGCTGGAGTTGCGTGGTGGAATGCGCGTCGGGATTGATCGCGCACTTCACTCCCTTTTCCTTTGCCAGCGGCCACCAGCGCCAATCCATGTCGAGCCGCCAGGGGCTCGCGTTGAGCTCGATGATGGTGCCGGTGGCCGCCGCGGCTTCGATGACCGCGGCCACATCGACGGCGTAAGCTTCGCGCTCGAGAAGGAGGCGGCCGGTCACGTGGCCGAGCATGGTGACGTGCGGATTGGAGATGGCCGCGACGATGCGCCGGGTCATCTCGGCCTCGGCGAGATTGAAGACGTTGTGGATGGACACGACCACGTAATCGAGTTGCGCGAGCACTTCGTCGGGAAAGTCGAGCGAGCCGTTTTTCAAGATGTCGCACTCGATGCCGGTGAAGAGTTTGAAGTCTCCGCCGAACGTTTTGTTGAGCGCGCGAATCTCGGCCACCTGTGCGAGCAGTCTCGTCTCGTCGAGCCCGTGCGCTTGAAAGGATGCCTTTGAGTGATCGGCGATGCCGAGATATTGCAGGCCGAGTGCGCGCGCGGCCGCGGCCATCTCGGCGAGCGAGCTGCGCCCGTCGCTCGCGGTGGTGTGGTTGTGAAAAGTGCCGCGCAAGTTTTCGAGCGCGATGAGATCGGGCAGCCGGTGCTCCACGGCGGCCTTGAATTCGCCGCGGTCTTCACGCAGCTCGGGCTCCACGTAATCGAGCCCCAGCGCGGCATAGAGCTCGGCCTCTTCGCGGATGGTCGGCGGAGTGTCGCCCGTCTTCCCCGACGCTGGGCCGAGCCGGTACTCGTTGAGCGTCCAACCTCGGGCGAGCGCGCGCTGGCGCATGATGATGTTGTGCTCCTTCGAGCCGGTGAAGTAGTTGAGCGCAAAGGGGAACTCCGCGTCCTGCACCACGCGCAGATCGGCCTGCACGCCGGATTTGAGGCGCACGCTCGATTTCGTCGCGCCGCTGGCCATCACGCTTTCGACCATCGCGTGTTTCACGAAAAATTCGGACACCGCCGCGGGCGCGCGCGTCGAGACCAGGAAGTCGAGATCACCGATGGTCTCGCGCTGCCGGCGGTAACTGCCGCACACACTCACGCGCGCCACATCCGGGTGCGCCCGCAGGTCGCCGAGCATCTGCTCCGCATCAGCGGCCACGTCGCCGAGGCGGAAGCGGCCGGCGTATTTCGCGCGCGCTTCGATCGAGGCGAGAATGTTCGCCGCCGTCTTGGCGCCAAAGCCCGCGAGCGTCGAGACCCGGCCGCCTTTGCACGCGGCCTCGAGCTGCGCGATGGAGATCACGCCGAGCTTTTCCCACAGTGCCTTGATCTTCTTCGGCCCCACGCCTTGCAGGCCGAAGAGCTCGAAAAGTCCCGCCGGAAACTCCGTCTTGAGTTCCTCGAAATACGTCATCGTGCCCGTTGTCGCCAGTTCGGTGATCTTGATCGCGATGCTCGACCCGATGCCGGGTATTTCGTCGAGCGTGCCTGCCGCGGCCGCCGTCGCGAGGTCGCCGCCGAAGGTCTCCACCGCGCGCGCCGCGTTTTGATAGGCGCGAATTTTGAAAGAATTGACCCCTTTCAACTCGAGCATCTGCGCGATGGCTTCGAGCGTCGCGGCGATCTCGTCTTTGGTGATCTGCGGCATGTGCGCCGAAGCTACGGCGCGCCGTCGAGCGGTGTCACGCGGTTTGAGGCACCGCTAGCCGTCTTCCCGCCGAGCCTGGTCCGCGGCGACGGCCAGCGTGCGCAAGGCGCGGAAGAACGCGGGGGGTTGGCCGATGAAGAGACCGTCGTTGATGAAGGCGGTCGCGGACGCCACGGCTCCGGAATTGCGCGTGGTGCCTGGGCGAATGACGGAGCAAAGAGGCAGACCAGTGCTGATGAATTTGCACGGCTCGGGGAAGATCAAATCCTTCTGCCGGAGCTCGTCCCCATTGAAGGAATCAAGATCCGGGAACACGAGGCCGGGGACGCTGACCGCCGGGGCGTTGCCGGCTTTGTCGTGCCAGACCGCGAAGTGATTGACTTCCACACCGCCGATGCCGGCGAGGATTCGCACGGAGTCGCGGGCGTGGGCCTGTGGAAGCAGGGTGGTATAAAGACTCGAACCGCCTTGCTCGATGAATGCAAAATGGAAGGCCGCGGTGTTGGCGATGGCCTGGATTTCGTCGGCGGTGTAGTTGTCGCGGAGAGGAATCGCGGTCCGATTCACGATGTTGATGAGCTGCGGAAAGGTGTCGCCAAAGTCGGGGTTGCCCGTGCTGCGATAGCGAATCCACCAACTGGTATCGACCGTGAGCGCGGTAAGATTTGTGAGCCGTCCGATCTGCGCCGCGCCGCTTGCCGGGCTGCTGGGGAGGGTGCGAAAGGCGTCGAGGTTCAAAGGCCGCTCTCCCTGCGAAATGAGGTAGGCGTTGAGGAACTCGGCATGGCTCAACTCGTCATCGAAATTGTCGCTGACGTATTGAGTCATGTCCTCGTCGAGGTTGTTGAGTGCTGTGCGGAAGGGCGCATTGTTGAGCGCCAGTTCCGCGTATTGCTGCCAGAGATCGGTCTCCACCAGTTCGGCTGCGACCAGGAATCTCAGGATATCCGCGTCGCCCCGCGTGAGCTTCGAGCGCCGCCTGGCTTCTGCAGCGGCCGCCGCAAAGGGCGAGCCGCTTTGGCCCGAGGCCCCAGCGCCTGATTGTGCGGCGGATGACCACACGCTCGCTGCCGCGGAGGGGACGATGCCCAAGCTCGCGGCGACCCCAGCGCCGGCGAAACCGAGAGCTTTGAGGAAGGATCTTCTCCCGGGGCCGCGGGTGAGCCGGGCCGTGAGCGAGAGAGACGATGCGTGTGGCATGGCGGCGATATTTTGATCGGGAGCATTTCGTTGGGAATTCATAGGGAAATTTATTTTTACTGGATTGACTGCATTATTAAATTCGTGACCGCACCATTTCCGCTCGTATTTTTTACGAAAAATCCGACCCGAATTATTTTGCCGCCGCTGTGTGGGCCGTGGGCGTGGCGGGGAAGCTGAGCAGACGTTTGCATTCACCCAACAACCACTTGGGATCGCGGAAGGGCTGGAAGGAAATGTCCTGCCAGCGCACGCGGCCGGCGCCGTCGATGAGGAAGGCGCCGTGCAGCGGGATGTGCTCGAAGTCGTCGAAGGCGCGGTAGTGCTTGAAGGCGGCGAGGCCCTCGTCGGCGAGGATGGGGAAGGGGAAGCCCGCGGTATCTTTTGATTGCGCGGCGGTCTCGTGGAGCGCATCGGCGGAGTCGGTGCTCACGGCCACCATCGAGATGCCGGCGGCGGCGAAGTCTTTCGCCATCGGGGCGAAAAGATTGAGCTGCTCGACGCAGCGGATGCAGCCGTGGCCTAGGTAGAAGAGAACGAGCACGGGCTTGCCGGCGAAATCGGCGAGCGCGTGCGCTTTGCCCTCGGCATCCGGGAGTGTCCAGTCCGGCGCCTCGTAGGGATGCCAGCGGAAGGGGCCGAGCGCGTCGAGCGAGGGCCGCGTGCCGGTGTCGGCGGCGACGCGCTGCGGCGCGCGCCAGTCGGCGGAAAGCCCGAGGTCGCTCGCGATGGGAGCGAGCCGCGTGAAGGCCGGAAGATCGAGATCGATGCGCGCGGAGATGTCGCGCAGCTTCCCAAAGATTTTCCGCGCCTCGTCCTTCTTGCCAAGCTGCCACAGGATCCACGCGAGATTGGCGACCGGCTGCACTTGCTGGTCGTCCTTGCCGATGGCTTCGCGCGCGAGCTTGCCGGCTTTGTCTTTGTCGCCGAGTTCGAGCCACAGGCGGGCTTGGCGATCGACGGAAATGTCGCGCGTTTTTCCGAACTCGCCTTTGGCCTCTTCGATCTTGCTGTCGGCGAGAGCGCGGTACATGCGCAGTTCGGCGATCGCGCCCTCGGTGAGGTCGATGCGCGGAGCAAAGCGCCGGAGGGCGGCGAGCATTTGCCTGTCGATTTCGTCGCCGGATTTTTTGTCCGCCTTCGCCTTCTGCTCCGCGGCATCGGCGGCGGCGACACGTTCTTCGCGCGCCTTGCGGAGCGAGGTCTCGAGGGCGGTGAGTTTTTCCTCCGCCCGCGCGCGGTCGCCTCCGTTGAAGTAGGCGACGCCGAGTGCGCGGAGGCGGTTGACTTCCGCGACGGGGTTTTCATTTGGCGCGAGATACATCGTGCCCTCGAGCGCGGTGAGATCGCTCCACAGCTCGAACTTCACGAGCAGATCGACGAGCCGTTCGCGGCCCAGCGCGTAGCTGCTCGAATCGCGCGAAGGCAGCCGCGGCAGCTCGATCATATTTTTCGCCAGCTCTATGCCGTCGTGCACGCGGCCTACGTAGCCGAGGTTCTTTACGAGCCAGTCGTTGTTGTGCGCGAAGTTGTGAATCTGGTCGGGCAGGATGTGCGCGCCGATCATGTAGGCGTGATCGACCCGTGCCGACGCTTCCTGCTGCCACGCGGCATCGGTGTAACGCTTGAGATTCGAGAAGGTGTGGCCGCTCATGTGCCAGAGATGCGCGATGGAGGGCGCCGATTGCCCGCAGAGCGCGGCGGAATCCAGCGCGTGCTTGTCGCCGTCGCCGTTGTTCCAGAGATGGATGCGGTAGTGGTGAATGCCGGGGTGCATCGGGTTGGCGGCGAGGACTTCGCGGGCGAGCGCATCGACGGCCTTGCGCGCGGTGATGGGGATGCCGTGCCCCTTGTTGTCGTAATGCTGGAGGACGAGGAACGCCTTGGCCTCGATGTCGTCGGGAAATTCAAAGCTCAACTCTTCGAGGGCTCGGACCAATTCCTCGCGGCGCTGCTTTTCGTCGGTCTTCTTCTCGGTGAGATAGGCCGCGAGGCTGTCGATCCAAAGCTGCTCGCGGTGGCTGGCCCGGTCGCGGCGTCTGGTGGCCTGCTTGATGAAATCCGCGGCGCGCTTCGGGTTGTTCACGTTGGCCATCGCCATGCCCCAGTAGGCCATCGCGCAATCCGCATCGAGCGCCGCGACCTGTCGGAAAGAACGCTCGGCCTCGAAGTACCAAAAGCCGTGAATCTGTCCGACGCCTTGATCGAAGAAGCGCTGCGCCATCTCGCTCTTTGTGGTGACGGAAAAATGCACGTCGCCCGTGCCGCCTAATAGTACAGCAGCCTGGCGAGGCCCTTCATTAAAGGCTTCCCCGTGCATCGAGTGCCCCGGCTCGGGTGGAGCATCCGCCGCGCGGATGCCGCTCACGACCATGGCGGCGAGGGAGAGCAAATGGAAAAGCTTCATGCGGCAACTCAACACCGCGGCGAGTGAATTGCCACTCAAAGAACTGGAGAGCGCGCGGACGCACGTGCTCCCCGGCATTGCATCGCCGCCCCTCCCGCGGTATTTCCACCGCCCATGCGACCCTCACTCTTCGCCCTCCTCCTTACTTTCACCCGGCTCGCCCTGGCTGTGCCCATCTCCTCGGAAGGCGAAAGATTGCGCGCATTCCTCGATTCGATGCACGTCGAGGAGCACTGGATCGCGGGCGCCATCGTGGACTGGCGCACCGGTGAGCCGACCGGCCAGCCCATCAAGGACGACCGGCCTCACACGCATTGCAGCCAATTCGCCGCCGCCGCCTGCGAACGCGCGGGAGTTTACATCCTTCGTCCGCCCGACCATTCCGGGACGTTGCTCGCCAACGCGCAATTTGACTGGCTCCCGGAGAAAGGCCGCGCGGGCGGCTGGGCTCCCGTGCCGGATGGAAAGGCCGCGCAGGAACTCGCCAACCGCGGAAACGTGGTCGTCGCGGTGTACAAAAATCATGACCCTAAAAAATCCGGCCACATCGCGATCGTTCGCCCGAGCGCGAAAAGCGACGCGGAGCTCAAAGCCGAAGGCCCCGAGGTGACGCAGGCCGGCGGGCACAATCACAACGCGTGCAGCCTCAAGGAGGGTTTCAGCAATCACCGGGCGGGTTTTGAAAAAGGAGAAATCCGTTTCTTCTCCCACGCCGCGACATTCCCTGCGACGGCGGCGCGCTGAGTGGCGGCGGCGAGAGCGCCGCTACCTTCCCGGCGCGAGCTCGAAGAGATGGCCGCGGAGATATTCCGTTTCCGGAATGGTCGGGATGACTGGATGGTCGAGTCCCTGTCGGTAAGCGGCGAGATGGCGCAACGTTTTCTTCGCATCCACGGTCGCCTCGTTGATGACTTCCGTGAAGAGCTCCGCGCTCACGTGGTGGCTGCAACAGAAGGTGGCGAGCAGCCCGTCGGGATTCAGCAGCTTGAGCGCGCGCAGGTGGATCTCTTTGTAACCGCGCATCGCGTCGCCGACTTTGCCTTTGCTCTTTGTGAAGGAGGGCGGGTCGAGGATGACGAGATCGTAGCGCTGCTGCTGGCGCTCGAGGTCGGGGAGCGCGTCGAAGACATTGGCCGCGCGGGCTTCCACCGCCAGCGAGTTGCGCGCGGCGTTGCGCCGGATGGATTCCACGTTCTCACCTCCGATCTCGATGGCCGTAACTTCCGCCGCTCCCGCCCGCGCGCACGCGAGCGCAAAGCCGCCCTGGTTGGCAAAGCAATCCAGCACGCGCCGACCTTGCGCGTGCGCTGCCACGGCGGCGTAGTTTGAGAGTTGGTCGAGGTAGAATCCGGTCTTGTGCCCGCGCAGCACATCGATCTCCATCTCGACGCCGCCGACCGTGATGGCGAAGGGCTCGGGCGTGTCGCCGTGCAACATCCCGGTGCGCAATTCGAGGCCCTCCGCCTTTCGGATCGCCGTGTCGTTGCGCTCGACCACGGATTGCGGCGAGAGCACCTCGAGCAGTGCGGCCAGCAGTGTGTCTCGGCGCTGGTCCATCGCGAGGGTAAGCGTCTGCACAACGCGGTGATCGCCGTAACGGTCCACGACCACCCCCGGCAATCCATCTCCCTCGCTC
The DNA here is from genome assembly GCA_038238555.1 of Chthoniobacterales bacterium. GTDB lineage: Bacteria > Verrucomicrobiota > Verrucomicrobiia > Chthoniobacterales > Chthoniobacteraceae > JANNXQ01. Next base: position 10,277 of record JBBRXP010000098.1, read on the forward strand.
CACACGATGCGGCACAGCCGGAGATCGATTCCCGAGCGCGCGCGGTATTGCACGGCTTGCGCGATGCGGCGGCGAAAAAAATCGGGGTCGAGTTCCTGTCGCTGGCGCGAGAAGCGGCGCGCGACGATCTGCGACTTGCTGTTATAAATGGCCGAGCCGAGCAGGTGATCGCGCCCATCCTTGAGCGAGACGACCTCCCCATCCCGCGGGTCTCCAAAGGCCTTGAGCACTTCGGTCGCATAAACCCAGTCGTGACCGTGGAGAATGCGGGAGCGAGGTTTGACGATGAGGCCGGCCATGGGGAATGACGAATGACGAATGACGAATGACGAAGAAAGCCGCAAGTGGCGAAACACATGCGTCGGCGTCGGCTTACAGGGTTCGTGATTCGTGATTCGTCATTCGGGGAGTCGTCATTCGGGGATTCGTCATTCGCCATTCGCCATTCGTCATTCGTCATTCGCCATTCGTCATTCGCCCAAACTCGTGGCATTCTCCCGGCCCGATGACTCGACTCCCCGCCATGTTTGTCGCAGCGATTTCGATCTCGACTGCATCGGCCGCAGAACCGGACAAACCCTTGAGCGCGCTCGGCCTTCTGCGCCTGCTCGACGAGGGCTTCGTGCAGGTCTTTGAAAAGGTCGCGCCGTCGGTGGTCGTGATCGAGGCGGTCAAGAAAATCGAAGACGATGACAAGGAGGAGATCAAAGACTTCGAATTCTTTTTCAACGGCGACAAAGATTCCGGCAAGCGGGGCCGCAGAGACAATGCCGACCGATCCTGGCGGCTGCCGAGTCGCAGCGAAGGCTCGGGGTTCGTGATCCGGTCAGACGGCTTCATCCTTACCAATCATCACGTTGTGAGTGGCGCGGAGGAACTCACTGTGCGGTTGAAGGATGGTCGCAAATTTAACGCAAAGGTAGTGGGAGCAGACGAGAAGAGCGACATCGCCGTTCTCCGCGTCGATCTCAAGGATTTGCCCGCCGCGGAATTCGCCGACAGCGATAAGCTGCGCGTGGGCCAGCTCGTGGGCGCCATCGGCACTCCATACAATCAGGACTTCAGCTTTACCGTCGGCTGGGTCAGCGGAAAAGGCCGCGCCAATCTCCTCAGTCCGACCTCGTCCACCATTCTTTACGAGGACTACATCCAGACCGACGCCTTCATCAATCCCGGCAACAGCGGCGGGCCGCTCTTCGATGTGGAAGGCCGCGTCGTCGGCATGAACACGCTCATCAACGGCATTGGCCGCGGCCTCGCTTTTGCGATCCCGGCCAACATGCTCCAGGAAGTGGCCCGGCAACTCATCGCCCGCGGCAAAGTGCAGCGCGCATGGCTCGGCATCCGCATCGAGACGCTCGGGGAAAATCCCACCGAGCACATCGCCGGCATCGACCATGGCGTGGTGGTGGAGACCATCGAAGCCAGCGCACCCGCTTACAAAAGCGACCTCCGCCCGGCGGATGTCATCACCGAAGTCGATGGCGTGAAGGTCGCCGCCGCGCGCGATTTGCAGCGGGAGATTTTGAAGAAAAAAATCGGCGACACCGTGGCCCTCACCGTCTGGCGCGGCGGCGCCACATTGAAGATCGCGGTGGCCACCGGCGAGCTGCCTCCGGAATTGACGCGAGTCTCCCTCGCGCGCCCCGGCAAGCCGGAGCCCGATTCCAAAGCGGAGTCCCTGGGCCTCCGACTCTGGGACGCGCAACCGGCAGGCGCTGCCGTGGCCGATGTCGTCCCCGAGAGCCCGGCCGGCCGGGCCGCCGTGCAGGTGGGCGACGTGATCACCGAAGTGGAAGGCCGCGCCGTGAGCGACGCGGCCTCGTGCGCCGCGGCGATCGGCGATCTGATGCGAGAAAAGCGCGGCAAAGGCGTGCTGCTCCACATCGAGCGCAAAGGCAAGCGCACCGTTGCCGTGCTACTGCCGGAAAAATAGCGGGCGAAAAAAAACGTCTTCCCTTGGTTGGGACGGCCGGTGCTCTCGGTGGGCACCGGTCGTTTTTTTTCATCGAGCAGGCGCGACTTTTTTTTCTCGTCCGGCATTTGGCTTTCGCCCATGGTGCGATTCGTGCGCCTGCCACAGAATGCGATGACCCTCCTTCGACTCTCCGCGATTTTCGTGTTCCCACTTTTGCTTGCCGCGTGCACTTCGATCCAGCGAGGCGTAGTGATCACCAAAGGCAGCAGCCTCACCACCACCGGCCTCACACCGCGGCCGATGTTCTGGGTGGACGTGCGCGGCGCAAATGCCGACGGCGAAGTGGTCATCGAGCGCGTGAATCTTTTCGAGTGGGATTGGACGGCGATGAAACAGGGCGACCAAATATCGCCCGCCGATTACGGCCTCTGCCGCTTCATGAGACCCGCGGTCCGGCCGGAAATCGCGGAACCAGTGATCCCCGCGCCCCCGCCGCGGCTGGCAAAATCCAAGCGCGCGCGGGGAGCAAAGTCTGCCCGCGTGGCGGCGCAGCCGCCGCGCGAATCGAAGCCTCCGACGCCACCACCGGCGATGACCGCCGAAGTGCGCGCGGCGAGATTTCGGGAGATCGAAGCCAAGGCAATCGAGGATCCGCAGGTGCGTGAAATGAAACAGAAGATTCACGCGGTGAGCAGCGACGAGGAGCAGGCGCAAGCGCTCAAGCAGTACCGCAAAGGTGTCTTTGAAAAGATGCGCGCGCTCGACAGCTCGCTTCACGATCTCATCGATCGCGCCGAGGCTGGCGGCACAAAGGACGCGCTGTAGGCGCCGCTGCCCAGCGGCAGGGCTCGCCGCGGCAGTGGCGAGAAAACCATGAAAACCGTGCTCGAGGTCATCCACGCCGGCACCGCCTACTTTGAGAAGAGCGGCGTGGAGCGCGCGCGGCTCAACATCGAGCATCTGCTCGCGCACGTGCTCGGAAAGCGGCGCATGGAGCTCTACATGGAATTTGAGCGCACGCTCGAAGAACGAGAGCTGGAGCCGCTCCGCGGGCTGGTGAAGCGGCGCGCGCTGGGCGAACCGCTGCAGCACGTGCTCGGCACCGTGGAGTTTTGCGGGCGCACTTTTGCCTGCGATGCGCGCGCTCTCATCCCCCGCTCGGAGACTGAGCAGCTCTGCGAACTGCTGCTCGCGGAACCCGCGCCGGAGCGGCTGCTGGATGTCGGCACCGGCAGCGGCGTCATCGCGCTCACTCTCGCCGCGGCCTGGCCGGCCGCGCACCTCGAAGCAGTCGATCTTTCGGAAAGCGCCCTGGCACTCGCGAGCGAAAACGCCGCGCGGCTCGGACTCGCGGAACGTGTCCGCTTTTCGCGCAGCGATCTGCTCGCCGGCGTGGAAGGCGAGTTCGATCTGCTCGTCGCAAATCTTCCCTACATCGACTCGCAGGAAATCCCGAAGCTCGCCCGCGAGGTGCAGCGCGACCCGCACGCGGCACTGGACGGCGGCGACGGCGGCACCGCGCTGCTCGAGCGTCTCATCGCCGAGGCGCCCCGGCACTTGCGCGGACGGCTCGCGCTCGAGATCGGCCCCGACCAGGCCGCCTCACTCAGCGAGGTCCTCGCGCGCCACAATTTCCAAGACATCCGCGCCGTGAGCGACTACCAAGGTCGCCCCCGATTTCTCTTCGCCACGCACCGATAGGCGCGCCGCTACACCGGCCGCCCGTGCCGCGCCGCTCTCTCGTAAGCCTTGGCCGCAAAAGATCGCCGCTCTTTGGCCCCGCGCAGCAGCGCTTCGGAATCGATGTCGCAATCCAAGTCCGGCCAATACACCGACGAATAACCAATCTCGTATCGCGCCCGTTCCTCCTCGGTCGCCAGCATCAAGGTCGGATAGTAGGCGAGCGGCACGCTGATCGCGCGTCCATCCATCAAATCAAACGCCAGCCTTTCCGCGCGAATATGCACGGATTTGATTTGCGGCGGTGGAATTTGTTTAGTCAGCATTGTCCCAAGCGTTGAGAAGCATGGACTGATTGTTTTCGAGGATGCGAACGATGTCCCACAATTCGTGGTCGCTGAATCCGTAGTACCATTCGAGCTGCACTGGTGCCAGCCAGAACTTGGCTTCGCAACCGGCCTTCTTTACATGCACGTGAGCCGGCTCATTCGGCTCCGCAGAATAGAACCCGATGCGATAGCCTTTCTCGCGAAGGACTGTGGGCATGGCGCGAAGGCTACCTCGCGCGCCACAATTTCCAAGACATCCGCGCCGTGAGCGACTACCAAGGTCGCCACCGATTTCTCTTCGCCACTCATGGATAAGATCCTCGTTCACGGCGGCCACCCGCTCTCCGGCGTCGTCCGCATCAGCGGTTCGAAAAATTCCGCGCTACCCATCCTCGCCGCCACGCTGCTCACGCGCGAGCCGTGCGTCATCCATCACGTGCCGGACCTCAGCGACATCCATTACATGTTGCAGATCCTCTCGCACCTCGGCGCGCAGGTGGAGCGCGCGAGCGGCACCGTCACCGTCGCGGCGGAGAAGGTCGCCACGCACGCGCCTTACGAGATCGTGCGAAAGATGCGCGCTTCGGTCTGCGTGCTCGGTCCGCTGCTCGGTCGGGAGAAGGAGGCCACCGTGTCGTTGCCCGGTGGTTGCGTCATCGGCGACCGCCCGATCGACCTGCATCTCAAAGGATTTGAAGCGCTCGGCGCGACGCACCGCATCGACGCGGGCAACGTGAAAGTCTTTGCGGGCGAGCTTCGCGGGGGCGTCGTGAACTTGCGCGGCAAGTGCGGCCCCACCGTGCTCGGCACCGATAACGTGATGATGGCCGCCGTGCTCGCCGACGGTGTGACCGTGATCGAGAGCGCCGCCGCGGAGCCGGAAGTGGTGGACCTCGCCGACTTCCTCAACAAGATGGGCGCCCGGGTCGAGGGCGCGGGCACGCGGCGCATCATCATCGAAGGAGTGAAGAAGCTGCACGGCGCGGAGCATGAAGTCATCCCCGACCGCATCGAGGCGGGCACCTTCCTCGTCGCCGCGGCCATCGCGGGGCGGCAAGTTTCGCTGCACCGCGCGCGGGCCGATCATCTCACGGCCGCCACCGATGCGTTGAAGCGCGCGGGCTTCACGATCACAGCGCAGGATGGAACCGTGACGATCGACGGCAATGGCGCGCCTCGTGCGCTCGAGATCACCACCGAGCCATATCCCGGTTTCCCCACCGACATGCAGGCGCAGATGTGCGCGCTCCTCGCTCGGACCGGCGGCATCAGCGTCATCACCGAGACGATCTTCCCGCAGCGCTACATGCACATTTCGGAACTCAAGCGCATGGGCGCCGACATCGCGCTCAATGGCGCGACGGCCATCATCAAAGGCGTCGAGCGCATGAGCGGCGCGCCCGTGATGGCCAGCGATCTGCGCGCCTCGGCGGCACTCGTGCTCGCGGGCTTGGCGGCCGATGGGATCACGGAGGTCAATCGCGTCTATCACATCGACCGCGGCTACGAGTCCATCGATGACAAACTCAACGGGCTCGGAGCGCACATCGAGCGAGTGAAGGCGTGAGGGTTTTCGACATTTGCAAATCGACATCCTCACTCTCTTCCCCGCCATCGCCACGGCACCGCTCGCGGAGAGCATGATGAAGCGCGCGCAAGACCGCGGCCTCGCCACCATCCGCGCGCACAACCTCCGCGACTGGGCCACAGACAAACATCGCACCACCGACGACACGCCCTACGGCGGCGGCCAGGGCATGGTCTTGAAATGCGAACCCATCTTCGCCGCCATCGAAAGCCTCCGCACGTCCGGCAGCCACGTCTTGTGTCTCTCGCCGGCGGGCCGGCGCTTCGACCAGCGCGCCGCGGCCGAGCTTTCCAAAGTGCCGCACTTGATCCTGCTCTGCGGCCATTACGAGGGCATCGACCAGCGCGTGATCGACCATCTCGTGGACGAGGAAATCTCGATCGGCGACTACGTGCTCACCAACGGCGCGCTCGCCGCCGCGGTGGTCGCCGATGCCGTCGTACGCTTGATCCCCGGCGTGCTCGGTGACGAGCAGAGCGCGGGCGACGATAGCTTTTCCACCGGCCTGCTCGAGGCCCCGCAATACACGCGCCCCGTCGAATTTCGCGGCTGGCGCGTGCCCGAGATCCTGCTCAGCGGCCACCACGGCGAGATCGCAAGCTGGCGCCGCCAACAAGCCCTCGACAATACGCGCCGCGTCCGCCCCGACCTGCTCGGACCGGGGAAGTGGAGTGTTGAGAGTTAAGCGGTCGATCTCAGCGCCGTAGGCGCGACAGGTTTCTAGGATCGTCGAAAAAGAATGGCGCCAGTTCGGGAATGGCAAGCGCAGGTGACATGGCCACATGACACATTTCACCTTCCACTTGTCACTTTGCTTGCGCCGGTTGCGCCGCCGATAACCGGCTGCGCATGTGAGTGCGGACCCTCCCCTGTCAACGCGAAAGAAGTAGCGCCCTCGCCCTCCCGCGCGCGATAGAATGGACGCAAAAAAGTAAAAAAATTCTCAAAAAATGCGACCGCCGATCTGCCGCGCGGGCAGGCGGCCGGTGGAGGGGATCAATGCGTTGCCCAGCGGGTCGGCGTGCAGCTCGTGGCCGTTGAGCGCGATGCGGACATTGCTCTCCGCGTCCGCGCCGGTGAAGCCGAGCCGCAGCGCGCACGCGCAGCATGATGTGAAACTCCGCGCCCTGCGCCTTCGCGGCGTCACGCGCGACTTGCAGCGGATTGACGCCCTTCTTGAACAACGTCTCCAGCGTCCGCGTGGAAACCGCATACGTGCCGCTCGGGAAGTCCACCGTGCCCTGGCCGGGATAAGTGCCGACCTTGCTCGGATAACAAACCAGATCGCTGCCGGTGACTTGGAACCACCATTTGCCGATGTCAGTGCCCTCGAAGCCGCGAAACTCCTCCACGAGCTCCGCCGCTGTCGTCGGGCGAAATGGCCAGATCCAACTGTGACCGTCGAAGGTGGCGATGGATGTGCGTTGCTTCGACGGCGCGAGCGCCGCCTGGGCTTCCGCACCGGTCAGCGGCACCGCTTTCACGTAGCAAACCGTCGCCGCCAGCCCTGGCAGCGGCGCGATCTCCACGGACCGCCCTTTCACATGGCCAAGGAGGGATGGCTTTCAGCGGTCCACGTCGAACGCGCTCCAACATCGCGAGTCAGGATACTGCCATCGTCCTCGCTTTGCTGGGGCGTGGACGGCTGAAAGCCATCCCTCCTTGGCTCACTCGTCTCCGCGCCGAAGCAGTAGAGAGCGCCCCGGTCCGTCGTCACGAAAAGCCGGCCGCTCGCGGCGATCACGCCCACCGGGTAGCCGTCCACCTTCGCCTCCCAAGCGATGGCCGGCGCTCCGCCCGCGGGGGGAATTGCGACGGCGGCGATTTTGTTTTCGCCGCTCGCGTAGAGGCGGTCACCCGCCGCGATGCGGACGGTGAGCGGCGCGGCGAGTTCCCACCGTTTTGCGAAATGGAGCCGGCCCTGGAGCTTCTCGCCCTTCCGCCCGTTATCGACGCTGATTTCCCACGATGGAATTGTAGGCCTCGAGCTTGCCCGTGCCCGGATTCGTTCGGCGTTGTTGAAGGCTTCATTGTCGGGGGTCGAGGGCATGGTCGGCGCTATCCGCCAGGGATCTTTGCAGGGGTTGACGAATTGGTTCTTCAGACTCGATTCATCACGCCCCACGCAGCAATCGCAGCGCATTGAGGATGACGAGCAGCGTCGCGCCGGTGTCGGCGAGGATGGCGAGCCAGAGGCTGGCGTGGCCGGTGAGGGCGAGAATGAGGAAGATCGCTTTGAGCGCGAGGGCGAAGCCGATGTTGAACTTGATGATGCCGACGGTGCGGCGACCGAGCGCGATGGCTTCAGCAATTTTGCTGAGGTCGTCCTGCATGAGCGCCATGTCGGCGGTTTCAATGGCGGTGTCGGTGCCCGCGCCACCCATCGCGATGCCGACGGTGGCCGCGGCCATTGCCGGTGCGTCGTTCACGCCGTCGCCGATCATGCCGACGTATTTCGACTCGCCGAGCATCGCTTTCACGCGCTCGATTTTTTGGTCGGGGAGCAAGTCGCCGTGGGCTTCGTCGATGCCAGCCTTTTTCGCGATGGCGCTCGCGGTGCGCTGGTTGTCGCCGCTGAGCATGACGATCTTCTCGATGCCGGCGCGGTGCAGGGCGGCGATAGCTTCGGCAGCGTTGGCGCGGATGGCGTCGCCGACGGCGAGGATGCCGAGCACTTCGCCTTTGCAGTCGGCGTGTGGCTTGTGGCCTACGACCACGACGGACTGCGCGTCGGCTTCGATCTCGCCGAGTAGCTTTTCGATTTCTGGCGAGCAGACGGCCAGCTCGTGCGTGAGGCGATGATTGCCGACAAAGTAGGGATGCCCGTCGATGATCGCTTCGGCTCCGCGTCCGTTCTGCGCCTGGTAGTTTTCGCTGCGCGGAAACTCGATCTTCTTTTCGTTCGCATACGCGACGACGGCCTGCGCCAGCGGGTGATCCGAGTGCGTGTCGATGGCAGCGGCGATGCGCAGGATTTCCGCCTCAGTCTTCGAGTTCAGCGCGATGACTTTCGTCACGCGCGGTTTGCCTTCGGTGATCGTGCCCGTCTTATCGACGGCGAGTGCGCGCAGTTTGCCTACCGCTTCGAGCACTGCGCCGCCTTTGATGAGCACGCCGCGCCGCGCCATCGCGGTGAGGCCGGAGACGACGGAGACGGGCGTGGAAATGACGAGCGCACACGGGCACGCGATGACCAGCAGCACGAGGCCGCGATAAAACCAGATGAGCCACGCGCCGTGGAAAAGCAGCGGCGGAGCGATCATCACGAGCAGCGCCGCGACCATCACAGACGGCGTGTAGTAGCGGGCGAAGACATCGACGAAACGCTGCGACGGCGCTTTCTGCGACTGCGCTTCTTCGACGAGATGGATGATCTTCGCGATGGTCGTGTCCGCGTAGCCTTTGGTCGTGCGGATTTCGAGCGAGCCTCCACCGTTGATCGTGCCCGCAAAAACGGCATCGCCCGGTTTCTTCTCGACCGGCATCGACTCGCCGGTGATGGGCGCTTGATTCACGGACGACTCGCCGGACTCGACCACGCCATCGAGCGGGATACGCGAGCTGGATTTCACGGCGATGATTCCACCGACCGCGACTTGCTCGACGGGCACTTCGCGGAAGTCCGCGCCTTCCTTGAGCAGCGCCGTTTCCGGCGTGAGTTGCATGAGCGACTGCACGGCCTTGCGCGCCCGCGCGAGGCTGAACGCTTCCAGCAATTCAGAGAGCGCAAACAGGAACGTGACTGCCGCGCCTTCCGACCATTGGTGAATCGTCAGCGCGCCCGCGACGGCGACCGTCATCAGGACGTTCATATCGAGCGCGAAGCGTTGCAGCGCCCGCCACGCTTTCGACACCACGAACCAGCCGCCCGCGACGATGGCCACGGCGAACGCGATGTCCGCGACCACGGGCGAAAATTTCAACCACTCAACGAGCAAGCCGAGGCCGGTGAACGCGCCGGATACCGCCACGGAGAGCTGCCGCATCCGCTTTGCCCCTTCCACGTCCGCGTCCGCACCCGCGCCTTCGCGCGCGGCTTTCATGCCGGTCGTCGCGACTGCACCGATGAGTTGCTCTGGCGTCACGCTCTCGTCGTGGAGCAGCGTCACTTTTCCGCCCATGAGATTCACGCGCACTTCGCGCACGCCCATGAGCGGCCGGAAAACCCGTTCCAGCGCCTCGACCTCATCCGCGCAGTCCATGCCCGCCACGCGCAAAGTCGTTTCAAGATTGCCCTTGGAATCAGGATTCAGCGCGATGCTTTCCGGCGCAGCCTTGTGCTCGCCGTGATCGTGCTCGTGTTTGTGATCGCAGCAATTCGTGTCGTGGTGTTCGTCGGGCATGGTGTTTGGGACTGCGGTTTAGCTGCCGCTGGGTTCGGTCGTGAGCGGTGGGTCGGGGAGTGGATGCGGGGCTGGGCGAGTGTGGCGCTCGAAGACTTTGTAGAGCGTCGGGAGGATGAAGAGGGTGAGCAGCGTGGAGCTGATGAGTCCGCCGATGACGACGGCGGCGAGCGGCTTTTGGATTTCGCTGCCGGGGCCGGTGGCGAAGAGCATCGGGATGAGGCCGAGTGCGGCGACGCTCGCGGTGATGAGCACGGGGCGCAGGCGCAGCACGGAGCCTTGAATCACGGCATCTGCCACGGACATTCCGGCGCGGCGCAGTTCGTTGAAGTAGCTCACCATGACGACGCCGTTCAGCACGGCGACGCCGAAGAGTGCGATGAAACCGACGCTCGCGCTGACGCTCAAATTGAAGTGCCCGATGACGAGCGCGCAGATGCCGCCGATCATCGCGAAGGGGATGTTCAGGATGATGAGCACGGCTTGCTTCATCGAATTGAACGAACTGAACAGCATGAGGAAAATCCCCGCGATGGTGATGGGCACGACGATGGCAAAGCGTTTCATGGCGCGTTGCTGGTTCTCGAATTGGCCGCCCCAGGTGACGATGTAACCGGGCGGCATTTTCACGGCGGCGTCGATTTTCTTTTGCGCTTCCGCGACGAAGCCGCCGAGGTCGCGTCCGGTGACGTTGCACTGGATGACGATGCGCCGCTGGCCCATCTCGCGGCTGATTTGCGCGGGGCCTTCGGTGACATCGACCTTCGCGATTTGTCCGAGCGGGATGAGCGCGCCGCTTGGCGACGGGATGAGGATTTCGCGGATCGGCCCGACATCGTTGCGCGCGCTTTCCGGGAAACGGACCGCGAGGCTGAATACCTTCATCCCGTCATAAACTTTGCTGGCTTCCTTGCCGCCGATCGCGACTTCCACTACGTCCTGCACGTCCGAAACGTTGATCCCGTATCGAGCGATCTTCGCGCGGTCGATTTCGATGCGGAGATAGGCTAGGCCGCTTAATTTCTCCACCTCCACGTCGGCTGCTCCGCGGACGGTGCGCAGGATGCGCGCGACCGATTCGCCCTTCGCCTTCAACACTTCAAGATCATCACCGAAGATCTTGATGCCGATGGCCGATTTGACCCCGCTGACGAGTTCATCCACCCGCATCGCGATCGGCTGAGTGAAGCTCGCGGAAAGTCC
>JBBRXP010000099.1:0-21325 GCA_038238555.1 Chthoniobacterales bacterium
CGTTTTCTTGTTCCCGGCGATTGGCGAAGCGATCTTCCCGAGATTCTTAATTTTATTCCAGACGGCTCTCAGCCTTGGCGACCAGCGCTTTCTCCTCCGGGAGAAGCGTCGCCTCGGAACTTCGGCGGAGAAACTCGCGAGCTTTTTCCTTCTGCCCAGCCGCAGAGAGGATGAGCCCGTAATAGGTGGCGACTGAAGGGTCTCGCAGCTGGTCCGGACTCAAACCATCCATCAACTTCAGCGCGCCTTCGATATCGCCCTTCGAGAGCAGCGCAAAAGCATAGGTCGAACGGTATGCAGGATTCGATGGCTCCTTCGCTGTCAGTTCTGCAGCCATCTTTCGGGCGTGATCGACATCGGCGCCCAGAAGGAGAGAAATCTGCGCGAGATTGTTCTGAATAATGGCGTCATTCGGCGAAATGTCTGCGAATCGCGTCAGCGTTCGATAAAGGCCCGGCGTGTCTGGAATTTTCGCGTAGTAGTCGTATAACGCTCGCAGCGCGCCCATTCGCATCTCGGGATTTTTTGTCAGAATCCAAAGCAACTCCACCGCTTCATTCTGCCAGCCCCAACCCGCGATCGTTTGCGTGAGAGTCGAGAGTGTTTGCGGGTTGGTCCCAGCTTCCTTTTGCGCCGCCGCTAACTCCTGCTGAGCCGCCAAGGTTTTGTCCTGGCCGCGGAAAGCTCGCGCAAGATAAGCGCGTCGCAGAAAATCGTATGCCGACCAGGAGCTGTTCTTCGTTAGCCGCTCCAGCTGCAGCCAATCCTTTGCTTGCGCGTACGCTTCCGCCAGCGCCAAAGGAACTGGCCACTTGGCCAGCGTTTCCGCCGGCAGCGAGTTCGCGAAACCGATTGCTTCCGCGCTCATCTGATCGTGAACCATCCAGGAAAGCAGACTCGCCAAGTCGGATGGTTTGGCCGGCGCTTCCGCCTTCAACTTCGACAGATATTCTTCGTAAGCCGGATCGCGCATCTGCCGCAGGATTTCCAAGTAAAGAATGCAGTCGCTGAATGGAGCGCCTGGGAAGGCTTGAAGTTCGCTCGCTAAGGCTCGCAGCCGTTGCGGGTCGCCCCGCTGGGTGACTCCATCAATGATCAGGCTGCGCGTTGCCGCGGCCCGCTGTTTCGGATCGCTCCGCAACGTTTCTAGGACGGCCAATCCGGCCTCCCGTTTGGTGCGATCGTTCAGGCCCAGCCGCACCAGCGCGAGTTGAAAACGATAAGCGGTATCTTCCGGCGCGAACTCAGCGGCTTTTGCCCAGTGGCCCTCCGCTGTGGTCACGTCCTTTTTCAGCTCCGCGAGCCGGCCGGAAGCGGCATGGAATCCGGCTTTTTGCTTCGCGGACTCATCAAAAGCGTTAAGAGTTTTCTCCGCCGTGGCCAGATCGTTAAACCACATCGCAGCGCGCACCAGCGCCAGCGCGTCGTCCGTCGAAGTGGGATTTGACGCCAGGACCTTGCGCCGCCAATCAAGCGCCGCGGGATCACCCGCTTTCTCCGCGATCTCGGCGATCACCCGCATCGCCCCGGCATTCCCCGGATTGAGTTGCAACGCCCGTCTCGCGTTCAGACTCGCCGTCTTCAAATCGCCTCCGCTCATGAAGGCCGCGGCGCGTCGGACGAGATGACCCTCCTGCCAATTACGGTAGAAGCGAAATCCACCCCAGCAGAGGAGCACGAAAACGACCAGCGCGCCGAGGCCGCCGATGATCAATTTAAGGTAGGCGCGTTCCGCTTTGGCTAACGAGATCTCCAATGGCTGAGCTTAAGTGGAGGGTTTTTGAAGTCAATTTTCTGGCCCTCTCATCGGCGACAGAATGCAGACCAAGCTTGCCAAGCTCCCGGCATTCGCCATCGTAAAATGGCCAGTCTGCCACCCGAATGAACCCCGATCCGATTAGAGTCGAGCGAGTCACGACTGACTCAAAAATCTTCGCTCACACCCGCTGGGATGTGCTGCCGCTGCTGGCTGCTCTATTTCACCTTGGCTTCTTCTTCAGCATGTTCTTCCTTTACCCGTACACGCCGTTGTGGCTGATGCTCGTGATGGGCTTTGTCTATTCGCTGATGGTGAATGCCAACATCAACGGCGTCGCGCACAACTTCATTCACAACCCGTTCTTCCGCGCGCCGATCCTCAATCGCATCTTCGGTGTGATTGAATCGGTCGCCTGCTGCTTTTCGCAGACTTACTACGATGTCGTCCACATGCAGCATCACAAGGGGAACTCCGATCGTCGGGACGAAAACGGCAATACGATCGACTGGCTCTCGATCTACCGGCACAGCCACGACGACGAGCCGGAGAATCCGTGGAGCTACGTCTTCCTGAGTTTTTTCCGCGACAATCCCGCCGCCATCGCGCGCGAACTCCGCAAGCGCGGCCAGGGCGAATTATTCTGGGGCAACATCGAGCTGGCCGCTTTTGCGAGCACGCTCTTCGTGATGTTTTTGTTTAACTGGCGCTACGTGATCTTCTTCTTTCTGCCGTTCTTTTATCTCGGCCACTGCTTCAGTTATTTGAACGGCTACTTTCGCCATTACGGCGCCGATCCGGACAAGCCGATCGCCTGGGGCGTGAGCAGTTACGGCAAAATCTACAACTGGCTCTTCTTCTACAACGGCTACCACGCCGAGCATCATTTCCGCCCAAAAGTGCATTGGACGAAGATGGAATCTTTTCACCAGCAAATCGCCGACCTGCAGAAGCAGGAAGGCACTCGTGTGATTAATCGCGCGCACATGCTCGGCTTCCTCGATCCCGATCTACCGAAGCGCCACGATGTAGGGCGCGGCGCGGAAGCGCTCTCCTAAATCTTCGACTTCGCGAACGAAGTCCGCAGCTTCTCTTTCTTCTCTTCGCAATCCTCCTGCAGCCGGCGCACGTCGATCGAGAGCTGCTTCTCCAAGGATTCAGCTTGCTCAAAGTTTCCCGCGCCACGCGCATTGCGAATCTGGTCCTTCAGAAACAATTCCTTCTCCGCGATCTTCGCCCGGTAGCTGGAATCAATTTCCGCGATCTGCTCTTTCTGCTCGTTCGTCAGCGAAACCGTCGGCGCCTTCTTCTCCAAGCGTTCCATCGCGAGTTCGTAAGCGGATTTCATACGGGTTGATGTCCGACAAACCGTGGTGCGCGAATATTGGGAAAGCAAAATAATTCCATCACTCCCCTGGTTGAGCGTTTCAGACATTTCGATTGAAGCCGGCGGCATCTCTTTCACCTTATGCGATGGTTCTTTGCCGCGCTCCATTCCTCGGTTTCGTTTTGGTGCTTCTCGGCATGTGCTTGGCCAGCGCCGCGGATCCAACGCCTGCTCCTGCGAACGCGATTGACCAGAAACTTTTCGGCGGAATGAAATGGCGGCAGATCGGGCCGTTCCGGGGAGGTCGCGCATTGGCGATTGAAGGTGTCCCGGGCGAACCGGGCACATATTATTTCGGTGCGGTCGCCGGCGGTGTTTGGAAGACAAACGATGGCGGAGGGAATTGGGCGCCGTTATTTGATAAGGAAGCCATCTCTTCGATTGGCGCGATCGCGGTAGCCCTTTCGGATCATAACATCGTTTACGTCGGCACTGGCGAATCGGCCATGCGCGGCAATGTCACCTACGGCACCGGCATGTACAAGTCAGTGGACGCGGGCAAGACGTGGAAGAACATCGGTTTGAAAGACAGCCGGCAAATCGGAGGGGTGGTGGTGGATCCGAAAAATCCGGATGTGGTCCTCGTGGCCGCGTTTGGTCATGCCTTTGGGCCGAATCAGGAGCGTGGCATTTTCCGCACGACGGACGGAGGCAGGACATGGGCGAAGGTTCTCTACAAGGATGAGAACACAGGCGGCATCGATGTCGTGACCGATCCGCACAATCCAAATGTCGTCTTCGCGGCGATGTGGCAGGCGCGTCGGCAGCCGTGGAATTTCTCGAGCGGCGGAGCGGGCAGCGGATTGTATCGCTCGGAAGATGGCGGTGCGACTTGGAAACAATTGCAGGGCGGCGGTCTTCCAGAAGGAATTCTCGGGCGCATCGGGGTCGCGGTTTCGGGCGCGGACGCCAACCGCATTTACGCGATGATCGAAGCGAAGGAAGGCGGTTTGTTTCGTTCCGAAGACGGCGGCGAAAAATGGACCCGCGTGAATGAAGATGGGCGGTTCCGGCAGCGGGCTTGGTATTTCAGCAAGATCTACGCGGATCCGAAAGCGCCGGATACGGTTTACGTTCTCAACACGGGACTGTTCCGTTCAGTCGATGGCGGCAAGACATTTACCCTCTTGTCAGCGCGCCACGGCGATCACCACGGGCTTTGGATTGATCCGGAAAATCCGCAGCGCCTCGGCAACGCCAACGATGGCGGTGCCAGCGTTTCGATGGACGGCGGCAAGACCTGGACGACGCAGGGTAATCAGCCGACTGCGCAGTTCTATCATGTCGCGGTCGATAACGCGTTCCCTTATCACATCTACGGCGCGCAGCAGGACAACTCGAACGTCTGCATCGCCAGCCGTACCGATACCGGAATCATCGGGCCACAGGACTGGTATCCCGCGGGTGGCGGCGAGTGCGGCTTCGTCATTCCCGATCCGCGGGATTGGCGGATCATCTACTCAAACAACGAGGGTTTTCTCACCCGCTACGACAAATCGAAGGAGCAAGGTCAGGACATCAGCGTGCTGCCGCTCGACAACTCCGGACACGGCGCGGCCGATAACCCGCACCGGTTCCAATGGGTTTCGCCATTCATCCTTTCACCGCATGACCCGGACACCATCTACACCGCTAGTGAAGCGGTATTCAAGTCGAGCGATCACGGACAGAGCTGGAAGCAGATCAGCGGTGATTTGACGCGCAACGACAAATCGAAACAGCAACCGAGCGGCGGTCCTATCCAACTCGACATCACCTCGGTCGAATACTACGACACCGTCTTCGCGCTCACCGAATCGCCCAAACAGAAGGGAATGATCTGGGCCGGGACGGACGACGGGCTGGTTCACCTAACGACTGATGACGGCGCGCACTGGGCCAACGTTTCGCCGAAGATGCCGGAGTGGAGCACGGTCGACTTGATCGAAGCCTCGCCGCATGATGCGAACACCGCCTACGTGGCGGTCGATCGGCACAAGCTTGATGATCTGAAGCCGTACATCTACAAAACAACGGACGCAGGCAAGACGTGGACTGCGATCACGAATGGCATTCCCGAAGGCGCGAATGTGCATGCGGTGCGCGAAGATCCGAATCGTCGCGGCCTCCTTTACGCGGGCACCGAGCTTGGTGTTTTCACATCTTTTGACGACGGCGCACATTGGCAGCCGCTCCAGCTGAATCTGCCGGTCTCACCCGTGCACGATCTGGTCGTGAAAGACGACGACCTCGTGGTCGCGACGCATGGCCGCGCCTTCTGGGTCCTGGACGATTTGACGCCTTTGCGCCAGGTCAACGCGCAGTCAGGACAGGCCGACGTTATTCTTTACCAGCCGCAAACGGCGCTGCTCCTAAACTACCCGACCGAGTTCGATAAACGTCAGCCGGTTGGCGAGAATCCGCCGGCTGGTGCGATCATTGATTATTATCTCAAGGCCGCGCCGAAAGATGAGACGACGCTTGATGTCCTTGATTCGCAAGGGAAGCTGGTGCGCCACCTTTCGAGCAAGGAGAAGAAGGAAAGCGACCAACCACCGGAATGGCCGGACCGCGTCGAAACGCCAAAGACAATTCCTGCCGCGGAAGGCATGAATCGATTCGCCTGGGACCTGCGCTATGACGACCCGGTGCAGATTCCGGGTGCGTTCTATTCCGGAGACGGCCCGCGCGGACCGAAAGTCGTGTCCGGTGATTATCAGGTGAAACTGACCGTCGCCGGAAAAGCGCAAACCGCGCCCCTGCACATCGCAATCGACCCGCGTGTGAAAGGCGCAGAAGCGGCGGTGCAGAAACAATTTGAATTGTCGATGCAGGTCAAGGAACGCATCTCGCAGCTTCATCAGGCCGTGAATGAAATCCGCGATGTGAAAACGCAGATCCAGACGTTGCACAAGAAGTTCGGGGAGGAACCACGCGTCAAATCGGTGCTCGAAGCAGCGGATGATTTGAACAAGAAGCTGTCCACGATCGAAGAGCAGCTCATTCAAGTGAACATGAAAAGCTCCGAGGGGAACCTCGTTTTCCCGAACATGCTGAACGAGCGCTTCGACACCTTCAGTCACGTGATCGACGGCGCGAACGCCGCGCCAACTCAACCGCAATACGATGTCTTTAAGATGCTGAGCGATGGTCTCGACGAGCAGTTGCAGAAATGGGCCCAACTGAAGACTGACGAGGTTCCGAAAGTCGGAACGCAAATCAAGCAGCTCGACCTGCCGGCGTTCACCGTCAGCCTGAAGACCGAGCCGGCGAAATAGCGCACGGTCCACAAGAAAAAAACGGTGAGGCAGGGATTCGAACCCTGGGTACCCTTTTGGAGTACGGCGCTTTAGCAAAGCGCTGCTTTCGACCACTCAGCCACCTCACCAACGGGTTGCAATATGGGGGGACGCGGAGGGTCGTCAACCAGCCGCCGCCAGGTGCCCACCCGGCCTAACGAATACTGTCTCGCGCGGCGACAAACTGGCTGGCCTGCGATACGGTGGCGCCAGTGATCGATCCGGAAGAGGCGCTCGCCAGAATTCTAGCACACGTGCGTCCCTTGCCACCGCGGGTGCTTTCACTCGCACGCGCGGTTGGTTGCTTTGCCGCGCGAGATCTTGTCGCGACGCTCTCGCTGCCGCCGTTCGATAACTCCGCCATGGATGGCTACGCAGTGGTCGCCGCTTTGTACGCAAGGGGCGTTCGCTTGCGCGTGGTCGGCGAGCAACCCGCGGGCATCGATCGCCACCTGACCGTCCGCTCCGGTGAAGCCGTTCGCATCCTGACCGGTGCGCCGCTCCCGGCGGGAGCGGACGCCGTCATAATGCAGGAGGACGTAACCCTCGAAGACGACGCGATTGTTTTGAACACGGAGGTGACTGCGGGTGAATTCGTCCGCCGGCGTGGTGGCGATGTGGCCGAAGGACAGAAGTTGATTTCCGCCGGAGATCGAATCCGTCCCCAGATGGTCGCGTTGCTCGCGGCGCAAGGTCTCGAATCAGTCGAAGTTGGCGGCCAGGTCCGCGCGGCTATCATTTCAACCGGCGACGAACTCGCCGCGCCGGGCGCCATGCTGCTAGCCGGCCAGATTTACGATTCAAATTCCGTCCTGCTCCAGACTCTGCTGGCACAATGCGGCGTCGACGTTGTTTCGATCAAGCATTGCCCCGACCAATCGGAGGAAATCGAAGCCGCCCTCCGCGCCGGGACGCAGTGTGATGTCATGATTATTACGGGCGGAGTCTCTGTCGGCGCGCGTGATCTCGTGAAGCCAGCGCTCGCCGCCTGCGGAGCCACCCTCGATCTTTGGCGCGTGGCCGTGAAACCTGGCAAGCCGTTTCTCTTCGGCCGGGCGGGCGAATGCGCGATCTTCGGCTTGCCCGGAAATCCCGTGTCTGCGTTCGTCACTTTCCTACTCTTCGTTAGGCCAGCGCTCTTGAGGTTAATGGGTGCAAACAACGCGGCGCTTTCTTTGAGTCGCGCCGCCGCGCGCTTGACCACCGAGGTGCACAATGATGGCGAACGACCGCACTACATCCGCGGCAATTTGTGCGACGGCTATTTTGCCCCGGTCGGCCGGCAGGAATCTCATGCGCTCTTTGGCCTGGCCCAATCGAATGCGCTGCTTTTAGCTCGGCCCGGTGAACGGCTGGAGGCCGGCACGGCGATCATGGTATTTACTTGGGAGTAAGTTCAACGCGGCAGCGCCTTACAGACTTATTCACGAGCACGCACTGGGCTCGCGGCTTCTAGGAGAATGAAATCGCGTAGGTGATCAATCCGCAAATTCCAACCATGAGAATCAGCGCGGCAATGAAGACTCGGTCGGCAAAGCGCTCCACCCGATGCATTCTGCGATGACTTCGCGTCCGCATCGCCCAATAGGAAGAAAGGCACGAGACCAGGAATAGCACCGCGTCGAAGGCGAGAAAATCGTCCGCAAACGTATCCACTTTGCGGATCGTGATTACCACCCGGAGCAGCCCGATCACGGTGAGGCAGACGCCGACCATCGCTGACGAGACCGTGAAAATGTGTATGCAGATATCTTCTTCCAGCGGCCGTCGTGTGTCTCGTGCGGACATTTCTTAGTATTGGTGAAGTATAACGAAACGGAGATCCGATGCCATCGTTGTAGGGAGCGACGACGCTATGCTACTTCGATAAGGTCACAGATAGCAGGCGGAGCGCTCGCTAACCAAGCGCCTGGGCGAGGTCTTCGATCAAATCATCGGCGTGTTCCAAGCCAATCGAGGCCCGCAAGAGTCCTTGCGGAGTCTCCGGGCTTTCACCCGCGATCGACGCGCGATGCTCAATTAAACTCTCCACGCCGCCGAGGCTGGTGGCGCGGATAAAAATGCGCGTCTTTGCTGCGACAGCCATCGCAGCCTCGCGTCCGCCTGCGACTTCAAACGAAAGCATTCCGCTAAACGCGCTCATCTGGCGTGCCGCAATTTCATGTCTGGGGTGGGACGTAAGGCCTGGATAGTTCACGCGCTCTACGCGCGGATGTTTGGAAAGAAAAGTCGCGACCTCGAGCGCGTTTTGGGAATGAGCACGCATCCGCCAGGGTAACGTCCGCAGTCCACGCAAGGTGAGCCAGCAATCGAAAGGCGAAGGGACACCGCCGCCGATTGTCTGATTTGTCCTGATGCGTTGAAACAGCGCATCATCCGTCCGCGCGACCACGACTCCGCCAGTCACATCACAATGTCCGCCGATGTATTTCGTCGTCGAATGGACGATTAAGTCGATGCCGAGCTCGAAGGGTTTTTGCACGATCGGCGCCCAACTATTGTCGCAAACACAAATGGCACCCGTCGCATGAGCGATGCGCGCGATCTCCGCCAGGTCCGTGATCTTCAGTTGCGGATTCGAGGGCGTCTCCGTCCAGAAAAGTTTCGTTCGTGGGCGGACCGCTTCCCGGACCGCAGCCAGGTTTGTCATGTCGACAAACGTCACCTCGAGACCCCAGGGAATGAGGAGGTCGCGCAAAAGTCTGGTCGCGCCATGATATGCTTCCGCCGCCGCGACGAGGTGATCGCCTGGAGCGAGCGCCTGGCAAACCGCCGCGCTCGCGGCCAAGCCGGAGCCAAATGCCGCGGCTGCGCTGCCGCCTTCCAGCGCGGCCATCGCCTGCTCGAGTGCGTGGCGATTCGGATTGTCGCTCCGCGAATAAACGAAGCCGCGCGGATAGCTGCCGTCCGGCGCGCGCTCGAACGTGGTTGAGAGCTGAATCGGCGCGGAGACCGCGCCGCTGGCTTCATCAATGCTATGGCCGGCGTGAACAGCTAAAGTTTCGATGCGCATGGTGTGATCGATTCGTCTCTCGGTCGCGATTAAAGAGCAAGGCGCCGCCGTTTGGTAGTGCAAGTTTTCAACTTGCCGCCGCAAGAACTCCGGGGAGCGCGTGCGCCTCGCCCGCTGTTTTTTGGCGCCTCGCCAAAAACGTTCCTTGATGCTCCGTACCTACTCTGCGTGCGGCGTGTCGGTGTCGCGCGAGGCGCACGACACAGCGGGCGAGGCGCCCGCGCTCCCCGGATCGAATGAGCCCTCAATCGGAGATCGTCACGCTGACGCTCTCCATCAGCTTGTCGTCGAGATACAATTCGACACGATATTTCCCGGCGGCCCATCCATCTTTCGGCCGCGAGAGCGTGAATTGCGCGCCTGACTCAGGCGCGCTCACGGTTGTCTCCATCGCATCGACAATGAAGTTCGCTGGCGCAACGTCGCCCACGTCTTCCGCGATCCAGGCGACGCGGACATCGCCGCCGATCGGGAGGTGTTCGCCTAGCCAACGCACGAAAATATTCGGCGCATCCGAACGGAACTCGGTGGCAGGCTCACCCTCGCGTCCTTTCGCTACCGCCAGGGTTATCTTCGGTGAAGGCGCTGCGGAAGGAAGAGGCGCTGGCGTCGGGCTATCGTTAGGCAATGGAACCGCGAACGGCGAGAATTTCTTCAAGACAATCGTCACGCGACTAAGGAGGCGTCCCGTAGGACCGCGCGTGGTCGTGATGTCTTTGACGAATCCTATCCCGGGAAAAAACCATCGTCGGATGGCAATCGCGATCGGCCATGGGTCCTCGCAATCGAAGCGGTAGGCGTGGAAGGTTCCTGCGGGCACCACGACTTCTTCTTCGGCGGCGATCGTGAATTGCTGATGCATTTCAGCGCCCGCGACTTCACCGTCCAGCTCCCACTTGGCGCCAAGCTTCAACTCTGCGGGGATTAGTCGCTGCGGTGGCTCGAAGGAAACTGTCTTGCCATTAGCCAGCGACCGACGGTGGCAGACGATGCCACGTTCATCGACCGCGATGAGCTCGGTTTTCTGCAAGATATCATCGCGGTGTGTTTCCAAGGTGAAGGCGTCTTGGCCATCGATTTGTTCGTCGCCGACGATGGCGAGCGTGATGATTCCTGATTGCGCGCCTGCAGCAGAAGATTCAGCAATTTCGTATTCCCAACTGGCGCCAGGCGCGGTGGGAAAAATCGTATTGGCGCGAGCCCAATGAGCGATCAGGACGGCCGATGCTGCGAGCCAGAAGTTCTTTAAGCGATTCAAAGCCGAAGAGAAACCGGAGTCTACGGGGCTCGAACCCGCAACCTCCGCCGTGACAGGGCGGCGCTCTAACCAATTGAGCTAAGACTCCTAGCGAAAAGCGTAGCAGAGTAGGTCGCGCCCTTTCTCGCATCAACCTCTTTTTCCCTGCGCGAACGCGGCCGCGGCGGAGGCTAATCTTCATCGCGCTGAGACGCTTGTTTGCGCAGGTCCAAGGCGAAACTTACATTCCAATCGCTGTGGAGAATTCGATTCCGTTGAAACAATGAGCGACGAACCGAACGAGAACCTGGAGAAGTTTGGCGCTGTCTCTGGCCGGGAACAGCTGAGTGTGCTTCAAGCGTTCGATGGAATGATCGCTTCCCTCCCGCCGCGTGATCCATTGCGGCCTGACCTGCTCGCGATGCGGGCGGGGATTGCCGACCAGGAGGAGATAATCGGCGACGCGCGAGAGATGATCGAAAAGCTGGAAGAGGTGATCAAGAAAGTCACTTCGCCGGCGAACCGCATCGGCACGTTTCTCGGGAGTCCTTCGCGCGACACGGCACATATCGTCGTTGGTGGCGCCGATTATTACTGCAACGTCGATCCGCGGATCAAATTGCGCGAGCTGAGGAAAGGCACCCGCGTCTTGGTGAATGAAGCGTATGTCATCGTGGGCGATCTGGGCTTCGAAACGGCGGGCCCGGTGACAAAAATCACCGAGGTGATGGCCGGTGATCGTCTGCGTGTTGGGGGCGAACACGGGCTGCAGTCGAGCATTCTCCTCCGCTCGTCTGAGCTTGCGAAATCTGCGTTGAAATCCGGGGACGAAGTCCGCGTCGATCCGAGCTATCGCATGGCGCTGGAAGCGATCCCGCATCCGGAGTCGCGCGAGCATTATCTCGACGTTGTCCCGGAGCTGCCGTGGGAAAAGGTCGGAGGTCAGGAGGCAGCACTCCTGGCGATCCGGGATGCCATCGAGCTGCCGCTCATTCACGGCGAACTCTTCGCGAAATTCCAGCACGCCACGCCGAAAGGCTTCCTGCTCTACGGACCGCCCGGATGCGGCAAGACCCTTATCGGCAAAGCGACGGCCTACAATTTGACGCGTCAACTGCGCGAGAAAACCGGCAACGAGATGAAGGAATACTTCATGCATGTGAAAGGTCCGGAGATCCTGAACATGTGGGTAGGAGAATCGGAACGGATCGTGCGCGAAATCTTTGCGACCGCGCGCGAGAAACGCCGCGAAGGCTTTCTGCCGTTCCTCTTCATCGACGAAGCGGAAAGCATCCTCGGGACGCGCCGGGCCTCGCGGCACTCGAACATTCTTTCCACCCTCGTGCCGATGTTCTGCTCGGAGATGGACGGCATCGACTCGTTAGACGATGTCGTGATCATCCTCGCTTCGAACCGCGCCGATCTCATCGATCCGGCGATTCTGCGGCCCGGTCGGATCGATCGGAAAATCAAAGTGCATCGGCCGAACCGCGCGGGCGCCCGTGAGATTTACCGCATTTATCTCACCGACGATCTGCCGTACGATGGAGCGCTTCCGAAAGAAGCCGGTGGGCTAGGTGCGGCGATCGATCAGTTAATCGAGCGACTCTTGGAAAAACAGTTTGCCCGGCGTGAGGAAAACAAATTCCTCGAAGTCACCCTCCGAAGCGGCCGCAAGGAAACCCTTTACCGCAGCGACTTGCTTAGCGGCGCGATCATCGCCTCGATTGTCGAGCGCGCGAAGGCCACCGCCATCAAGCGTGCCATCGCCACTCAGCAGGAGGAAGGCATCAGCGAGAATGATCTCCAACTCGCCTTCAATGCGGAGTTTTCCGAGAACGACATTTTTCCGCCGATCGATATGACGGAAGATTGGTTCAAGCTGATCGATTTCGATCCTGAAAACGTCGTCAAGATCGCGCCCGCGAGGCAGGCGGCGAAAGACGCGCAGCATGCGCGCTCCGGCGTGATCTAAGGGGGCGTCGCGGAGGGGCGCTTTTTCTTTTTTGTTTCCTCCGGAGTCGGCGAAGGAGTTGGCTGTAATGAAGGCTCCGGAGTGGGTGAAGGAGTTGGCTCTACCTTGGGAGTCCAGATTAGGTTGATCGCATCGATCTGCCAGAGTGCCCGCGGATGCGAAACCTGCAGATCCAGGAACGCCGGCCCTTCCGGGAAGTTGATTTTCGCGTGAAAATCTCCTCGCGGCTCGAAGAAGCCGGAGGTGAACGTGACCCGCCCATCCAGCTCGATGGGCGGCGCGGGCGCACCCAAATCGTGCAGCCGCGAGAATAGCCGGTAGCGCCAGGAGGGCGGGTAAGTGATCTGCGATTCCGGAGCGATGGCGAAAGCGAGGAATCGATCGTCCTGCTGCATGACAATGCGCGTTGCGGCCTCTTGGGCGAAAGCGCGCGCGGCTTTCTCATTAGCTTGTTTCGACTGGTTCATATACCAGTATCCGCCGCCCATTATCGCCAGGAGAATGACCAGGAGGACAAGAACCTGACCGCTGGCGGGATGTTGACGGCGAAAATGCATGTGCCTCGCGATGTTTTCGGAAAGCGCAGCGAGATTGGGCGAGTTTTGTCCCGATGACAAGCCCGACGCAAGAATGCGGGCACTTTCGACGGAGCACCTGGGCGCGCCTATCTTGCGCGCGATGACACGCGTCTTCGGCATCGAAACGGAATACGGCATCGGCCAGTGCTCTGAACCCACCGTTAGGTCTTGACCATGGCGCAGCACCCCGGTGCTAATCGAATGCGATGCCGATTCTCCAATGATCGCGGGTGCGGGTAGCTCTCCAGATCCACCGCCTCCGGTGATCGAGTTTTGGGCGAAGACAATAAATGATCACCGAGGCGGGATGATTCCGGGCATTTCCGTGCGCGATCATTGTCTCAATGTCGGTTGCGTGGCCGAGGCGCTAATTGCGGCGCTTCCGCCATCACTCCGCGCGCTTCTCCCGTCCGGCGCCGCCACGCTCGCGGCGCTGCATGATGTGGGAAAAATCTCGCCTGGGTTTCAGCGAAAATGCGCGGCGTGGGTCGTCGAGCAGAATCTCACCGCGGCAGCGCAGACGGCGCGGTGGGTCCGCGCGGAACCGGATCACTCGAAGGTCAGCCAGTTCACGCTCCAGCACGTTTTCCGGGAGCAGACTGGCATCGGCTCGAGTGACGCCGCGTTTTGGGCTGCAGCCGTCGGCATGCATCACGGCGCGCCGCATTGGCGTGGAGAATGGAAGACGGCCGCGCGATCCGGAATTCCGGCCGACGACGAGTGGGAAAAAAGCCGGCGGGAACTGGCTGCGGAGTTGGCAGCGGTCTTCGGCTCGCCTGGTCCGCTTCCGCATGTGGAGTTGGAGGACTTTTCTCGTCTCTGGGAAACGGCGGGGCTGGTGACCGTCGCGGATTGGATCGGCTCGGATGAGACGTTTTTTTCGCCTGCACGGGATGATGTCCCCGCCCAGCCGGAAGCCACGCGAGCGGCCGCAAGGCAAGCATTGGAGCGGATCGGGATGAAGGCCCCTCGATTCACCGCGGGCCTTTCGTTCGAGGAACTCTTCGGCTTTCCTCTCAATACTCTGCAATCTGCCGCGCTTGAAGTGATCCGCGGGCCCGGCGTTTATGTCATTGAGGCACCGATGGGCCTGGGCAAAACGGAGGCGGCACTCGCGGCTGCGTATCATTTGATGTGCGACGGGCACGCGAGCGGCCTTTACTTTGCGCTGCCGACGCAGGCGACGAGCAATCGCATCCACGAGCGCGTCACGACCTTTCTGGCGCGCATCGAAACTCGCGGGCCGCGCTTGGTTCACAGCGGCTCCTGGTTGCTGGAAAAAGATGTGCGCTTCCCATCATTCGCCGCCGCGCAGCCGGACGATCAACGCCGGACCGCGCGCGATTGGTTTGCGTCCGCCAAGCGCGCTCTCATCGCGCCGTTCGGCGTCGGCACGGTTGACCAGGCGTTGCTCGGCGTCATCGCGGTAAGGCACTTTTTCGTCCGGCACTTCGCGCTTGCGGGCAAAGTCGTCGTGCTCGACGAAGTCCATTCCTACGACGTCTTCACCGGCACGTTGATCGAGGCGCTCATCGCGGCGCTCGTGAAGCTGCGCTGCACCGTGATCATTCTTTCGGCGACGCTGACCCGCGCCCGTCGCGAGAAGCTCCTCGGCAGCGCGCAGCGGAATCCGAACAGCGAAGAGGAGCCTTTCGCGCAGATCACCGGCGTTGCGGGTGTGAACGCGATTCCGCCGCGACCCATTGAGGTGCGAGCCTCGAATCCGCCTGTGCTCATCCGTTTCCGAGGCGAAACCGAAATCTTCACCGACGCGGTGAACGCGGCGCGTGCCGGCGCGTGCGTGCTCTGGATTTGTAATACCGTCGACCGGGCACAGGCGACGTATCGGTCGCCTTGCGGCGAGCGCTGCGAAGGCGATCCGCCCGTCGGACTGCTGCATTCGCGGTTCCCGTTTTTTCGCCGTCAGGAGCTGGAGGAGATGTGGATGCGCAGTCTCGGGAAAGATCGCGAACATCGGCCCGACGGCTGCCTTCTCATCGGCACGCAGGTCGTGGAGCAATCGGTCGATCTCGACGCCGACCTGCTGATCACTGAACTCGCGCCGACCGACATGCTGTTCCAGCGCCTCGGCCGACTCTGGCGGCACCCGCAGGAAAAGGTGCGTCCGCTTTCCCAGCCCGAAATGTGGATCATCGAGGAATCTTCCACGCTCGACGCTCTCCGCAGCGAACCAGACCGGAAGACGCTTCGCAAATTGCTCGGCAAGAAAGCTCGGGTCTACGCGCCGTATGTGCTGCTGCGCACGCTCGAGCAGTGGCACGGCGAAACGCGCGTGCATCTGCCCGCCGACATCCGCCCCTTCCTCGAAGCGACTTACGAGCCTCGCGCAGAAGACCAACGCCCGGGATGGAAAGCGTGGCTCGGCGATCTCGAAACCAAACGCCGTGACCACACCGGCCGCGCCGAAACCGCCCAGAATGTTTGGAACCTCCCTGCTTTGCGCGATGAGGAGGGCGTCGGCACGCGCCTCAACGAATGCCCCACGCTTCCGCTGATCCTCGTTCGTGGCGCGACGTCGGAGAGCGTCACGCCGCTCGATGGCCCCCCCATTCCGGTTCAGTCCTTCCGGTTCGATTACGCCACCGCGCGGGCGCTGCACTGGAACCTGGTGAAAGCACCCGCCTGGTGGTTTGCGCACAAGGAGCACTGCCTCCAATCCGTGCCCAAAGCTGTGGCCGACATGGTGGCGCTCCACATGCGCGGCCAGGTCGAGATAGCGGTGGTTGCTGGAAACACGATCAGCGCTGACAGCTTTGGCGAAGCCGTTACGCTCGACTACGATCCCGACCGCGGCTTGTCACGGAACGCCGCTCCCGGAACACCCACCCCAACATGGAACGAAGAGGACAATGAATCTTACGACTGAATCCTGGATTCCAGTGACTGACGCTCAAGGTGAAGCGCGCAATGTCAGTTTGCGCGGTGTTTTTGCTGAAGGAGCTTCGCTGCAAGATTTGGCGGTTCGTCCGCACGAACGAGTGGCGCTGATGCGACTGCTCATCTGCATCGCACAAGCGGCGCTGAAGGGACCAGAAGACAGCGACTCGTTGGAGAGCTGTGCGAACGAATTGCCCGATGCCGCTTCGCGTTACCTCAACGATTGGGAAGATCAATTTGACCTTTTCCATCCGACGAAACCGTTCCTTCAATTGCCCGGGCTCGCGAAGCCGCCGAAGTCCGCGAAGAGGAAGGCGAATAAGGCCGTGGGCGTTGATCCGATCGAGGAGGAAGCGGAAGGCACCGCCGCCAGCAAGCTAGACTTCGCTCTCGCTACGGGAGCCAATACGACGCTCTTCGATCACGGCGCGGCTAGCGATGAAGAGCGCGTGTTTGAAGCAAAGCAGCTCGCACTAATGCTCCTGACTTTTCAGTGCTTTTCACCCGGCGGAACGATCGGTGCAGCACTGTGGTGCGGAGAGAAAACACCGGGAACTTTTCCCAACGGGATGATCAGCAGTAGCGGTCATGCGCCCTGCACGCCTTCCTCCATGCTCCACGCCTTCGTGCGACGCGCGAGTTTGATCGAGACCATTCACGCAAACCTTCTCGCCAAAAGATCGGTGACGAAGAACTACCGGCGTGATTGGGGTCGGCCGGTTTGGGAGCAAATGCCGGAGTCGTTCCAGGACACTGCAGCCATCGCGAATGCCACAACCACGTATCTTGGACGCCTCACACCGCTCGCACGCGCCATCCTCTTGCGGCCCGACCGCAAGACGCTCCTCCTCGCCAATGGGCTTGATTATCCTACGCCACCGGATTTCCCTGCCGAGCCTTCGGCCAGCATCGTGAAGAAACGTGACGAGTCCGGTTACGCGCTGGTGGGGGCAGGCAATAAGGCGCTATGGCGCGAATTGCCCGCGGTCGTGGTAAAGCGGCTCGGCGACGACGGCGCGGGCGGACCGTTGGTGTTTACCGAACTCACGGACGAGGCGTCATTCGACCTCTGGGTTGGAGCACTCCTTACCAATCCCAAAAGACAAGCGGATATCCTCGACACGGTCGAGGGCGTCTATCCCGTGCCGGCGCGGATGCTGAATGAATCGGGCCGTCGCGCGTACGAAGACGAGGTGAAGGAGAGCGAACGGGTCGCGCTGAAACTTGGCGATGCGTGCAAGACCTACCGCCAGCACCTCGAGCTCAAACCTCAGGGCTACCCCGAGCAATCCGTGGCGCTCCGCCGCTACTGGACGGCTATAGAGCAACGGTTGCCGCTGCTTCACACCTATCTCCGCGCGGCGGATGGCTCCGAGGAACAAACCGAGGCGCTCGCTCGCTGGCGCGCCGCGCTCTGGAGCACCGCGCGGGAAGCCTTTCACTCCGCGTGTGCAAATGAAACTCCGCGCCAGCGCCGCGCCCATGCGCTGGCTCTGCGCTCGCTGTTTTCCAGCCAGCGCAAACCACCGACACCCCAACCCGCATGAACCCCCCACCGACCACAGAAACAAAAGACCTCGCCGTCGTCAGCTTCGTTCTGGCGCTCAAACGCGATGATGACCGCGGCACGCTCGCCCTGCTGCGCGGCGCGCTCACTGATTCCGGCGAACGCCAAATCCGCTCCTGGCGCGTCCTCGCCCGCTTTGGCGGCATTCCGTCCGACGATCCGCACCGCGCGGAGGTCGTGCGCGCGGTCGCAGGGCTGCTGGCTCTGCCGGGGCTGCGCCATGCGGCGGATGCCGGGAGCTTTGGCAAAGCCTGCCGAAAACTGCTCTGCGATGATGAGCGCAAGTCTCTGCACAAAGCCGAGCAGCCCGGCCCCGTCTCGCGGCGGATGCAGCATTTGCTCGCCGCCACGCGCAGCGAAGCCTGCGATCGCGTGCGGCAGCTCGGACGCCGCCTCGATGGCGCCGGTGCGACTCTCGATTTCAATCGTCTCCATTCCGATCTCCTCCGCTGGTCCGATCATGCGAAGGCGCAATGGGCGGCCGACTTTTGGGGCGCCACGGAAGAGGAAATCCCTGCCGTAACAGCGGAGGCCGCGGCATGAGCGACGCACCGGTTTGCTGGCTCACGCGGGCCATCATCACGCCGCGCATGTTGTTCAAGCGCGGCATCCGCGACGCCTACACCTGGCATCAAATGGTCTGGCAGGCCTTTCCCGGCCGCGACGGCAAGACCCGCGATTTCCTCACTCGGCTGGATGACAAACCGGGCGGCGCGCAGTTGCTCATCGTTTCACCGGTCGAGCCGCGCAGACCCGACTGGCTCGGCGCGGCGGACGCGTGGGAATCGAAGCCCATTCCATCGGCTTACTTCCAGGCGCGCCGATACCGTTTTCAGCTCCGGGCAAATCCCACGCACAAGCCGGTGAAAGATCAGGACGGCCAATACATCGCCGACGCGAAAAAGCGCAAACGCCGCGCGATCACCGGCGACGCCGAGCTCACCGCGTGGCTCCGGCGCAAAGGGGAAGCCGGCGGGTTCCGCCTTTGCGATGGGGTGGAATTGCAAATCTGGCGCGACGCACAGCGTTTTGAGAAGCGCCAGGCAGATGGCATCCGGCAGCGCGGCGTGCACGCGGCAGTGGATTTCTCCGGCGTCGTCGAGATCACCGATTCCCCGCTATTTCTGAGTAACACTTTTTCAAAAGGACTCGGCACCGCCAAAGCCTTCGGCTTCGGGCTGCTCGTTCTCGCGCCTCTATAACAACCCGATTACCCGCTCGTATTCGTCATGACGACCAATCCAGCACCAGACCAAACCTTCAGGACGCTCCTTCGCGAGCACGCGATAGCCACGAGAGACCCGCGCGGACCAGCCCTTTCCTTTCTTTTCAAACCGGAGAGAACGATGCCGTGGATCTTTCTTGAGCAGGGCAAAAGCCTTGTCCGCCTGCTGCTGAATCTCTTTGGGCAAATGATGGTAGCGCTTCCAGAACTCCGGGCTGGCAAAGTGCTTCACAATTCCGTGCAGCGGCCCGCTTCAAAGTCCCGGTCAGCCTGCTCGAAAAGTCTGTCCAGTTTACCGGACTTAGCATCCGCGTCGATCTGGCGATCCCATGCATCCTCGCGCAACGCAATCAGGCGATCAGTCAACTTCCAGAATTCGTCTTTGGGCAGGCTGACAATGGCCGCTTCGATTTCTTCCACGGTGCTCATGGCGGAAAGTTAGCCCGCTCTCTTTTTTCTCTCAACCGCTCAAAACCAAAACCCATGAAACTAATCGAACTCCACATCCTCCAATCGTTCCCCGTCTCCTGCCTGAACCGCGACGACATGAACTCGCCCAAAACGGCGACGTTCGGCGGCGTTCAACGCGCTCGTGTCTCGAGCCAATGTTGGAAACGCGCGATTCGGAAGACGGCCGCTGCCGAAAGCCCGCACTTCAAAGGCGAGCGCACCCGGCTCATCGTCGGTCCGTTGCGCGATGCGCTGCAGACGCGCGGATTTTCCGAGACTGACGCGAAAGCCAAAGCGATCGAGATCGCTGAGGCGCTCGCCACTTACGACAAGGAGAACGAGAAGAAGAACGGCACGCTCAAGGTGAAGACCATCTTCTTCACCTCACCCGCCGAAATCGAAGCGCTCGCCGCCGCTTACACTGAGTCAAAGGACGTAAAGAAAGCCATCAAAGCGCTCAAGCCCGAGCACCTCAAAGACGCCGCTGATGTGGCGATTTTCGGGCGCATGGTCGCAGCCGATCACAGCCTCACCCTCGAAGGGGCGGCGATGTTCAGCCACGCGCTCTCCACGCACAAAGTGGACAATGAAATCGATTTCTTCACCGCCGTCGATGATCTCAACCCGGCCGATGACAGCGGCTCAGGGCACATGGGCACCACCGAGTTCAACGCCGCGACTTACTACCGGTTTGCCGCAGTGAATCTTACGATGCTCGCTGACGCGGATCATCTTGCCGCGATGACGCCTGGTGAGCGCAAGCAGGTCCTCGCCGCGTTCATCAGAGCCACGCTCGACGCCGTGCCCAAGGCGCGGAAAAACAGCATGAACGCCAACACGCCCGCCGATTACGTGCTCGGCGTGGTGAAGGAGAGAGGTCAGCCCGTGCAGTTGGTGAACGCCTTCGAAAAACCGGTGCGCGGCACCAATGGGCTCGGCATGACCTCGGCGCGCGAACTCCTGCTCCAACGCCAACGGCTCAACACCTATTACGGCGTCAACGACCCCGTGCTTGCGACCGGAATGCTGAAGCCAGCGGTCGATTCCGCGGGGGCAAACGATGGACGCCAGCTCACAAGCGAAGATATCCCCGAGTGGGTGAATCTGAAGACATTCATCGAGCGCCTCACCGCCCATGTCATCTAGCGCCTGCCTCGTTCTCCGGCTCGAAGGGCCGCTTCAATCCTGGGGATTCGAAGACCGCTTCAATCGCCGCAAGACGGGGCTGCTCCCGACCAAGAGCGGCATCCTCGGGCTCTGCTGTGCGGCTCTCGGCGCGGCGCGCGGCTCCGAGCGCGAACAGCTTTGGCTGCCGCGGTTGAACGCCCTCGATTGCCTTATCATCGCCATTCCCCGCGAGCAATGGAGCATCCGGCGGATGGAAGATTTCCACACCGTGCAAAACACGCGTACCGCTGACGGCAAAATCAAGGAGACGCATATCACGCATCGCACCTATCTGAACGACGCGAGCTTCGCCGGGCTGCTGACGGGCGATGCTGGCGCGCTCTCTGAATTGCGAGATGCGCTGCAGGATCCGGTCTGGGGCGTCTGGCTAGGGCGCAAAGCCTGCCTCCCCAGCGCGCCGGTGTTTCACAGCCTGCACCCGACCGAAGATGCCGCGCTCGCAGCCCTCCTCGGAGATCAGCCCTTGAGCGCCTTCACTCGCCAACGCGATGCCGCGAATTTTGCCGGCGGGACCGACACGTTCAACGACAGCCCCATCACCTTCGCCGATCCGAGGCAATTCGCGCCCCGGAGGGTCAGGCTACGGAGGGGCGGGGAGTCCGAAGACTGATCCCATGCCCCTCTTCGAACGTCCGCCGCTCGAAACCCTTGGACCGGCGAGGGAACGCTGGACGCCTTTGTATCTCGAGCACGGGCGCCTCGAAGTCGACGATTCCAGTGTGAAATGGATCGGCGCCGATGGGTTGCTTTGTCGCATCCCCGTCGCCACCGTC
>JBBRXP010000100.1:0-20719 GCA_038238555.1 Chthoniobacterales bacterium
CGGCTTGGGGTGGGGGGGCGGGCCAATTCCGCCTTCGGGTGCGGTCGCCGCTACACGCCTTGATATCGCGGAGCACGCGCGCGTATTTCGCCGGCTCCTCGAGATGCGGCCAATGGTCTGAATTTTCAAACCACACGATGTGTTTCCCGGCTGCCGCGCGCAGACCGGGAAACCAATGCAGGAGCGGCTCCGAGCTGATGACCGTGTCGTAGCGGCCTGTGAGGAAATACGCCGGCACCCGGATCGTCGAGACACGCCCGGCGAGATCGGTGGCAAAAAGTTCGCGGCGCAGATTTTCCCCGGTGAAACGGATGCCGCGTTTGAGTTGAAAAATTTCCGACACCGAAAAATCAGGCGCCGTGAGAGCGAGGCCCAGCCACCGCCAATTGTTCATCCCATGCGGCAACGGGGGCCGGAGTTCACGCGTGATCTTGTTCACGCGCCGTTCGTCTTCAGTGGTGCGGTAAGGAGGCGGGCCGATGGTCTGCAACTCGCGCAACCGGCGCGTGTCGCCAGCCGCTCGCGCCCGCCGTTCGCCGAGAATGTGGAGAGCGGTTTCGGAGCGCGGCACGTCGATGACTTGCGAGATGCCGACATAGGCGTGGTAAAGCTCCGGCGCGCGCGCGGCGGCAAGCAGCCCCACCATCGAGCCCCACGAGTGGCCGACGAGATAGATTTTCCGCTGCCCAAATTTCGCGAGCAGAAAACGGGTAAGCTCCTCCGCATCGCTCACAAATTGCGAGACGCGCAGCGAGGCCGGCGCGATGTCCGCGCTGTAGGATTTGCCGCTGCCGCGCTGATCCCACTGCACGATGACGAAGTCGCGCTCGAGCTCCGCGTTTGCCCCCGCAAACGGCCGCTCCGAAATCCCCGGGCCGCCGTGGAGAAAGAGCAGCAACGGATTGCGCCGATCTTCGCCGCGGATCACGATGAACTGCGGCACGCCGCCGAGCAGCACGCGCTCCTCGATGTGGACGCGCCCGGCCGGCGGTCCCGCACCGCTGGGCGCGAGAGTAGCAGACCAGAGCGCGAGTGTGAAAACGAGACGGTGCATTCTTCTTTGTGGAGCGAGCGGGGCAGCGCTGTATTCCGTGGCATCCACTTGCAGGCTGGAAGCCTGCGGAACTAATCACAGGCAAGGAAGCCAGCGCCACGCAAAACCATGTCTCACACCATTGTCATCGGCTCGGGGCCGAATGGTCTCGCAGCCGCGATCACGCTCGCGCGCGCGGGGCGCAGCGTGCGCGTGCTCGAAGCGCAGCCCACGCTCGGCGGCGGGGCGCGTTCGGCGGCGCTGACGCTGCCGGGCTTTCTCCACGATCGCTGCTCGGCCATTCATCCGATGGCGATCGGCTCGCCATTTTTCCGCAGCCTTCCGCTTGCGAGGCACCGCCTCGAATGGATTCAACCCGGCATCGCGCTGGCGCATCCGCTCGACGACGGCTCCGCCGCGGTGCTCGATCGCTCGATGGAGGAAACGTGCGCGTCGCTCGGCGAGGATGCGCGCGCTTACCGGCAACTCCTCGGCCCACTAATGCTGCGCTGGGAAGAGCTCACCGCGGAATTTCTCCGGCCCATGCTGCATGTGCCGCGGCATCCGTGGCTCCTGGCGCGCTTCGGCTTGCTGGCGCTGCAATCCGCGGCGGGCCTGGCGCGCCGGCATTTCCGCGGCCAGCGCGCGCAGGCGCTGTTTGCGGGACTTGCCGCGCATTCTTTTCTGCCGCTCGAAGCGCCGGGCTCCGCGAGCTTCGGCCTGGTGCTGGCGATGATGGGCCACGCCGTCGGCTGGCCGCTGCCACGCGGCGGCTCGCAAAAAATCAGCGATGCACTCGCCGCGCATCTCCGCGAGCTCGGCGGAACGATCGAAACGAACCGTCCCGTCGCCGACGTGCGTGAGTTTGAAACCGAGCGCGCAGTGCTGCTCGATCTTACCGCGTGGCAGACCGCGCGCATCGCCGCAAATCGTCTGCCAGCGGGCTTTCGCAGCCACCTCGCGCATTTTCCGCACGGCCCCTCGGTCTTCAAGATCGACTATGCGCTGGCCGCTTCCATCCCGTGGAAAGCCGAGCCGTGCCACCGTGCGGGCACCGTGCATCTCGGCGGCACGCTCGAGGAAATCTCAACCGCCGAGCGGCAAGTCGCGCGCGGCGAGCTGCCGTCGCGCCCCTTCGTGCTGCTCGCGCAGCAGAGCCTCTTCGATCCCACGCGCGCTCCCGCCGGCCAGCACACCGCATGGGCTTACTGCCACATCCCGCGCGGCTGCACCGCCGATTGCACCGGCGCGATCGAAGCGCAGATCGAGCGCTTCGCCCCCGCCTTCCGCGAGCGCATCCTCATGCGCCACGTGAGCAATCCCGCCGCGTTGGAAAGCAACAACGCCAACCTCGACGGGGGCGACATCTGCGGCGGCGCAAACGATCTCTGGCACCTCCTCGCGCGTCCGATCTTCAGCTCCGTGCCATATCGCACGCCGGTCCGCGGCCTGTATCTGTGCTCCTCCTCCACGCCGCCCGGCGGCGGCGTCCACGGCATGTGCGGCCACCACGCCGCCCGAGCCGCCCTCGCGCGCGAAGTGCGCTGAGGCAGCGCCGGATATCGGATCCGCGCGGCCAACGGCCCTCGATGCTATTGCCGGAGCCGCGGCGGCGCGGAGGAACGAGCGGCGGTTGAGTGCGGCTTGCGCGCGGCCGGGAGAGGAGAAGTGCATGACTCTTCTTCGTGAGCGTGCGGTTGCTGGAATGCAGGAATAAATCGCGCGGCGAAATGCTCCGAACTTTCCATGACTCTCGCATCCAACCCCGCTCCCGTGCCCGAAGCGGACGACTCACTCCTCCACCGCGTGGGCGCGAAAGTGCGTCGCTTGCTCACGGGCACCGCGCCGGGCGGGGCGTTTGGCGCGCCGGGGGCGGAGGCGCGCTGGACGCGGAGCACGAAGGAAGGAATCGGCACCGCGTATCACACGAGCTGCCGGCTCTGGTTCACCATTTCGCACGGCATCATCAATGAAATTTATTACCCGCACGTCGATCGGCCGAACACGCGCGACCTGCAATTTCTCATCACCGACGGCGAGAGCTTCTGCCACGAGGAACGGCGCGATCTCGATCACGCGGTCGAGTATCCCGAGAAGGGAACGCTGCTCTATCGGCTCACCAATTCCGACCGCGAGGGGCGTTACCGGCTCATCAAGGAAGTCGCCACCGATCCGCATTCCTCGGTGCTGCTCATTCGCACGCGGCTCGAAATTTTCGACGAGTCGTTGCGCGGAAAGCTGCGCGTCTTTGCGCTGCTGGCGCCGCATCTCAATCGCATGGGCGCGCACAATTCCGCGGCGATCTGCAACATCGCCGGACGCGCCTTTTTCCACGCGGAGCGAGCCGACGCGAAGGACGATCCGACTTCCGAAGACCTTCACCTGGTCTTCGGCGCGATGCCCGATTTCACGCGGCGCTCGGTGGGTTACGTGGGCGCCAGCGATGGCTGGCAGGACTTGCAGGATTTTGAAATGGACTGGGAATTTCCCGCGGCCGAGGACGGCAACATCGCGCTGACGGGCGAGATCGATCTCACGCAGGGGCTCGAGTTCACGGTCGCGCTCGGCTTTGGCCTCTCACAGCAGAGCGCTTCGGCAAAGGTGCTCCAGGCACTGGCGCGGCCCTTTGCCGAGCAGCGCGAGAAGTTCGTCGAGCAATGGCAGCGCGCTTGCACCGCGCCCGATCGCGCGGAGCACACCGGCGATGGCGGCAGCCTTTTCCGACTCAGCCGCTGCATCCTGCTGGCGCATGAAGACAAGACTTTCACCGGAGCGATCGTTGCATCCATGAGCATCCCGTGGGGCGAGACGCGAGGCGACGCGGACATCGGCGGCTACCATCTCGTGTGGCCGCGCGATCTCGTGCAGAGCGCCACCGCTCTCCTCGCCGCCGGGCAGACGGGTACTCCGCGCCGCGCGCTCCTCTGGCTGGCTTGTTTGCAGGAGCACGATGGCGAGCTGCCGCAGAATTCGTGGATCGATGGCAAGGCCTTCTGGACCGGCCTGCAACTCGATGAAGTGGCCGCGCCGGTGCTGCTCGCGTGGCGGCTGCGCGAGGCGGGGATGCTCGGCGATTTCGATCCGTGGGTGCTCGTGTCGCGCGCCGCGGGCTACCTCATCGCGCATGGGCCGGTGACGATGCAGGAGCGGTGGGAGGAAGTGAGCGGTTACTCGCCGGCCACGCTCGGCGCGAGCATCGGCGCGCTGGTGTGTGTCGCGGAATTTGCGCGCGATCGAGGCGATGCTGCGACCGCGGACTTTGCGCTGGCATATGCCGACTGGCTCGAGGCGCATCTCGAGGAATGGACGGTGACCACGTGCGGTGAACTCGTCGCGGAGACGCCGCGGCATTTCATCCGCATCACGCCGGCCGATGCTTGCGATCCGCACGCGCGCGCGGAGCCGAACACCGCGATTTTGAAAATCGTGAACGGCGGCGGCGACTGGCCCGCGCGCAACGTTGTGAGTCTCGAATTTCTCCAGCTCGTGCGGCTCGGCATTCGCCCGTGGGACGATCCGCTCATTGTCGATTCGGTCGCCGTCATCGACGCCGTGCTGAAACACGATCTCCCGCAAGGCCCGTGCTGGCGGCGCTACAATCACGACGGCTACGGACAGAAGGAGGACGGCAGCGCCTTCGACGGCTCGGGGACCGGGGGTTGCTGGCCGCTGCTCACCGGCGAACGCGGCCACTACGAGCTCTCCGCCGGGCGCGACTCGCGACCATTCATCGAAGCCATGGAACGCTTCTCCAATGCCGGCGGCATGCTGCCCGAGCAAGTGTGGTGTGGCGACGATCTGCCCGGCGTAAAGCGCGGCGAGCCCACCGGCTCCGCGATGCCGCTGTGCTGGGCGCACGCCGAATACATCGCCCTGGTGCGCGGCGCGGCGGACGGCGTCCCCTTTGAGCGCCTCGCGCCGGCCTACGAGCGCTACGTGCGGCAGCGGCCCGCTTCGAAGCACGAGATGTGGAGCGCCACGCACCGCATCGCGCGCATCCCCGCCGGCAAGACGCTGCGCATCATCACACCTGGCCCGGCAGTAATCCTGTGGAGTTGCAGCGAGGGATCTTCTGGCGACGCGACCGCGCAATCCACCGAGCTGGGTTGCTGGTTCGCCGACCTGCCGACCGAGGGCTTGCCCATCGCCGCAAAGATTCACTTTTCCCTACCGAGCGATGGCAAGTCGGCCGGAGGAGAGATCCATGTCGCCGTCGTCGCGCCCCCATCGTCGTGATGTCCGGGACGATCGAGGTCACCGGGCTTTCCCGAGCTGGGTGAGGTAGGCGAAAAGGTCGCGCAAGTCTTCGGGCGAAAGATTGTCGGTGAGGCCGGCAGGCATGAGCGAGCCAATGATCTCGCGCTTGGCCACGTCGGCTTGCGCCACGGTGTGCTCCACGCCGGCCGGGTCGCGGAGCACGAGCTCGGCATCGTTGCCGGCGGCGACGATGCCGATGATCTCCCCGCCTTTCTTCGTCGTCACCCGCAGCGTTTCAAAGCCTTCCTTCACCTCGCGCTGCGGCTCGATGACGGTGCCGATGAGGAACTCGAGCGGTTGCGCGCTGCCCACGGAATCGAGCGCGGGACCGATGTTGCCGCCTTCCTCGCCGACTCGGTGGCAGGTGAGGCAGGCGAGTTCCGGGCGGTGGAAAACTTCGCGACCGTGCCCCGCATCGCCGTGGGTTAGCACCTCGGCGGCGATGCTGCCCTGCACGAAAGGCGATGCGCGGAGGCGTCCGTAGATCGGTACGATGGGCGTGCCGATTTGCTGTGCGACTTTCTTTGCGGGCAGCGCCTTCGTCTTCGGCTTGTCGAGAGTCTTCGCCAGTTCGGTCCAGCCCTGCTTCCATCCCGGAGCGCCCTTTTCAACGATCGGCGCCCACTGCGGCTTCAGCACCGTGGTGGCGGCGACGAGCGCGATGTCGATGAACTTGTCGCGCGGCTGGCCCGCCGCGCTCAAGACCACGACCATCGACTCGGCGCGCGGGATATTTCCAGCGGCCACGATCGCCGCGAGGCGCACGCGCGGATCAGCGTCGAGCGCAAATTCGGCGATCCGTTCCAGCGGATCGAAGTCCGGCGGAAAGCGACCAGCCCAGCGAGCGAGAGTGCTGACGGCGTAAGCGCGAGCCTCGGGTGCCTTCGCGGCGAGCACGCGCTGCAGCACGGGAAGCTCGACCGTCTCGTGCGCCTCGAAAATGCCGAGCGCATGCATGAGCGCGAAGTCGAGATCGGGTGCATTCGAATCGAGCCGCTCGCACCATGCGCGCAGGGCATTGGTTACTTCCACCGTATCGCCGCCCAACAGCCTATGCTGGGCTTGCTCGCGCGAGTAACGATTCGAAGAGCGTAGTAACTGAAAAAGTTCCGCTAACTCCGCGTCCACGATCTTAGGCGGAGTAAGTAACTGCCGACCTTTATAAGTAATTCGCCAAATGCGCCCATGCGTCTTATCGCGATCCGGGTGGCGGAAGCTCGCCTGATAGTGACCTATGATCGGATTATACCAATCGCAGAGGTAAAGCGCGCCGTCGGGCCCGAGTTTCACATCCACCGGACGGAAGCTCCCGTGCGTGCTCTGCACCAATGGCGGCAGCGTGGGGTGATCGGTGATCTTAAAGCCCGCTCCATCCTGCTCGAGCTTCAGCGTCCACACCGAGTTGTTGATATATCCGCCCGCCAGCAGCACGCCCTGCCATTCGTCGGGAAAGTGCGCGCTCTCGAGGATCTCGGGGCCGCTCGTTTTGCGCCCGCGGCTCTTTTCCCAGATCGAATCCCGCCGGCCTTTCTGCCAGCCGCGGATCAACTCGGGAGCGGGATAATGCATCCCCTCGCCATTGCCGGCCACGACGATGGGCTGCCCCCAGCGGGTGAAGGTCCAGCCCCAGGGATTTTGCGGTCCATTCGGCCCGCCGAAGAACGCATCGAGCCGCTGCTCGCGCGGTCGATAGCGCCAGAGCCCCGCTTGATCCAAGGCCACGACGCCATGCGGCGTTTCGACCCGGCTAAACGCGTGCAGCCCCTGGCAAAACACCAGTTCACCGCCCGGTGACCAGCGAAACGAATTGATGTTTTGGTGATTGTCTCCCGTGCCGAATCCGCGCAGCACCACCTCGCGCTTGTCGGCCTTGCCATCGCCATCGGTATCCGTCATCAGCCACAGCTTCGGCCCTTCACCTACATAACAAGCGGAGGAAGTTGAGTGCTGGGTATCCGGTGGCGCGATCTCCAATCCTGTCGGGATCATCAACCCATCGGCAAAGGTAGTTATCTTATCCGCATAACCGCCGCCCTTGGTATCTTCGAGGATGAGCACCTTGTCGTTGGGTTGCTCGCGGGGTTTCAGTTGCGGGTAAGTAGTGCTGCCTATTAACCAGAGCCGGCCGCGCGCATCCCAGCGCATCTGGATGGGCTTAACTACTCCGTCGCGCTCCGAGGCCCACAGGTTCGCTTCAAAGCCGGGTGCGAGTTTGAAAGAGGCGCGCTCGGCTTCCGGCGAGTCGCGCTCGGGCTCGGCGGCCCACATTGAGAAAGTAACACGCGAGCAAACTAACACGGCGAGTAACATGCGACGGTTACGATTGGTTATCGTCATGGCTTCGAAAGTTTCGCGGCGATGTCCCAGATTTGTTTCTCCTTCGCTGCGATCAGCGGCAGGAATTCTTCGCGCTCCGGCGGGAACCAACGGATGCTCGGGTCGCGCCAGTCGCGGCTCGACGGCTGTTCCGTGCGATCGCCGGCGAGGAACGCCCAGTTCTGCGGCCGCCAGTAATCAAACCACAGCCGGTTCTTGACGACGATCAGGGAGCGCAGCGGATCGTCTTTGTCGGTGACTCTATTCTGAGGTGCCTGGTTGGGATCCGAGGGCGCGCTCGCACGCGGATAAAGGATGTAGGAAACGACGCGTGCGAAGTGTCGGTGGCCGTTCTCGGAGAGATGGACCGAATCCCGATGGGTAACGGCCAGAGATTCCAGCGCAGTTACTAACTTATCGCGGATTCGCTCCGCAACATCGTTAGGAATTCCCGCCGTAAGTGGGGCATCCTTCTGTTGAGCGACCGCACGTCGATGGGATGGACCGTCGTTCATTATTGCACGAGACGCGTCGATCCAACGGAAATGAAGACGCCGGGCGAGCGCCGCAGTTTCTTCTCGGAATAGATCGAGTTGCTCATTTTGCGGGTCCCCCTCTGCACCTTCGAAAGGGGATGGAGCGAGAAGAACCAGCCACCTTTTCCCCCCGCCGCTGAAGCGCTCGAGCAGCTTCTCATATGCGGCGATGAACTCCGGCAGTTTCTCTTTTCCGGCGAGGCTTTCCATCTGCCCAAACTGCGCGATGACCACGGTGGCGCCGACCTTATCGAGTTGCTCCTCCCACATCGGGAAGTTCAAGTCGCGGTGTTGTTCGAAGACAGTATCTCCTTCCCAGGCTAGGTTGCGAAAGCGCAAGTGATGGTCCGGCAGAGCGCGGGTAAGGAGTAACTCGAGATAGCCATATTCGCTGGCGACCACCATGTCCTCGCCGCCGACCAGCGCGACCACATCGCCGGGTTTGAAGAAAGGCTCGGCGGCGTAAGTCGCACACAAGGAAGCAAACGCAGCAAGGAGGCGGGAGAAGCAAGTCATCGGGTATTTCGTTAGTCGTTAGTTACTCGCTTTCTCGATCTCAAAGCGCAGCGGCACGGGCTGGCATGCCTTGTGGAGTTCGGCCTCGCTTTGCTGGATGGACCTTTGCGCTTCGGCAAGTTTGATGGCATCTCCCGACTTACTGGCGTCGCGCCACGCAATGTTAAGTTTGCTTTGTAAGTTACCGATAAGCCCGAGGATGGCCGTCGCGCGTTCTCCGAGCGCGCCATCGAAGGCGGCGGTCATGTTCCAGCCTTTGGCCAGTTGTTTTGCCTCAAGTAATGCGGCGGGCCTGCCATTAATAGTTACTCGATAACTACCCTCGGGAAGACCAGTAACTCGGAGTAGATACTCCGAGAGCTTTAAGATATCGGGCATCAACTTTATTGCGTCCCTTGCGGCGGGAAGGATCGGCCACGGACCGGCTTCGTCGAGCCGCGTGAAACCAAGTTTGCCGTCCTTTGCGCTCGTGTCGCTGATCTTGCAACCCTTTGCCTCCGCCACCACGCCGTCCGCCCCGATGGTCGCGGCACTTACCTCGCCCTCCGCCTTTAGTCCCGTGAGGATCACGGCTGCCATCTGGTATTGGCCCACCGGGCCAGGATGCACGGGATTGCCGCCGAGCGGGATCAAGGAGGGCGGAGGCAGGGGCGCCTTGCCATCCAACGCGGGCGGCGGAAGCGTGCCG
This sequence comes from Chthoniobacterales bacterium, assembly GCA_038238555.1. GTDB lineage: Bacteria > Verrucomicrobiota > Verrucomicrobiia > Chthoniobacterales > Chthoniobacteraceae > JANNXQ01. The sequence continues at coordinate 9,347 of JBBRXP010000100.1, forward strand.
GCCTTCACGGCGGCTTCGGCGCCGCGCTGCCGGTTATCGCCCCAGAGATCGATGAGCGGGTGATATTGATCCACAAAGACGACCTTGAGTTCGGCGGCGAGTTTCTTGAGCGCATCGGTATAAGGATGCAGGCGCTGGCAGCGTTCGGATTTCCAATCATTCATCTTACTGCCATCGTCCACAGGACTCGATGAGATGAGCACCGGCTGCGCGTGCGCGGCGCGAATCTTCGACACAATGTTGCGAATGCCCTGGAGATAAGCGGCGGGATCGTCGCCGCCGCTCACATCGTTCATGCCGAGTTCCACGCTCACGATCGTGGGCTTCCACGCGGCGACGTCGTAGTCAAAGCGCGCGAGCACGGAATGGGTGCGATTGCCGCCAACGCCGGAATTGCGGAAGTGAAGATGCAGAGCCGGGTAACGTGTGCGGTAATAAGCCTCGATGTAATTCGTGTGCATCCGCTGCGCGGTAATGCTGTCGCCGGCCATTACCCACACGTCGTTATCTTTAAGTTGCAGCGATGCCTGCCCGGCGCGCGAGATGGCTGGAAGCGCGATGAAGGCGAGGACCGTGAATAGTGTGCGGAGTAAGTGCATGGGTAAGTAAGTCAATAGACGTCGCGCTTGTAACGTTTCGTCTTCTTAAGCGCCTCCACATATTCCCCGGCTTGCGCGCTAGTCTTGCCGCCTTCCTTCTCGATGAGCTGGAGCAAAGCTTGGTGCACGTCTTCTGCCATGCGTTCCTTATCTCCACAGACAAAGAATTCCGCGCCTTCCTCAAGCCATTCCCACACTTCCCTGGCACGCTCCGCGAGGCGGTGTTGCACATAGACCTTGTGCGCCTGGTCGCGCGAAAATGCGGTGTCGAGCCGCAGGAATCCTTCCTTCTCCCACTGCGTAAATTGGGGCTCGTAAAAGAAGTCGCTGCCGCGGCGTTGCTCTCCGAAGAAGAGCCAGTGCCGGCCGCGCGCGCCGAGCGCCTGACGCTCCTCGAGATAGGCGCGGAAGGGCGCGACGCCGGTGCCGGGGCCGACCATGATGATGGGCGTGGCGTGATCGGCCGGGAGACCGAAATGTTTCTGCTGATTTTGAATCCACACTCCGGCGCGCGCCTCCTCCGGCCAGCGCTCGGCGAGAAAGGTGGAGGCGACTCCTTTCCGGAGCCGGCCGCGGATGTTATAACTCACCGTGACAACGGTGAGGTGCACGTCCTCGGGATGCGCGCGGAGGCTCGATGCGATGGAGTAAAGGCGCGGCTTGAGCTTGCCGAGTAACTTTACGAATTCCTCGGGCGCAAAAGTAACTTCGGGATATTCCAAAAGGACATCCACGTAATCGCGCCCTTCGTTTTTTGCCTGGAGATACTTACGCAGCGCATCCGCCTGCTCAGGCGCGAGGAGTGGCTGCAAGGCTTCGGCGCCGCGTTGGGCGGCGGCTTCGAGAAATTTGCGGTCGGCAAACGTGATCGCGTAATCGGCGATGAGCGCGTCACGAAGCGGCTTGGGCTGGCCATCGCGTCCGGGCACCGGCTCATCGCCCGAAGCCCGAAGCGCGGCGATGAGTGCATCAGCGAGAGCGGGGCAGTTAGTGGGTATCAGGCCGAGTGCATCTCCCGCGGAGTAAGTAATGCCGGAACCTGCGATGGATATTTCATGATGCCGCGTGTCCTTCTCGGAGCCGGCGCCGGTCATCTTGACGTTGAGTGTGTGGCGCGCGGGAAATGGGTTTTTGAAGCTGTAAGCTGGCGCGGCTTCGGTGGACATAAGTTTCAACCGCACGATAGCCGTCCCAATCGCCCCGGCGCCAGCGGCAAACTTCAATTCAGCGGCAGCACCGCACCGAGCCGTGCCACAAAGCACTCTCTGGCTTTCTGCGCCACACACGCGACATCCACGGGGGCGCTGGTCTCGCGTTCCATGCTCGTCATCTCCACACCCGCGATGCCACAAGGGGTGATGCACGAAAACGGCGCGAGGTTGCCGCACACGTTGAGCGCAAAGCCGTGCATGGTGATCCACCGGCGCACGCCGACGCCGAACGAGGCGATCTTGCGCTCCGCGACCCACACGCCGGTGAGCCGCTCGCGGCGCTCGCCGATTACTCCGAAGTGCGCGCACACTTCGATGAGCAACTCTTCGAGCGCCCGCAGGTAGCGGTGCAGGTCTTGCCCGCGTCGTCGAAGATCGACGATCGGATAACCGACCAACTGCCCCGGCCCGTGATAAGTAGCCTGGCCGCCGCGATGGATGCGCACGACGCGATGCGGAAGAAGCGCTTCGTTGCCGAGGCTCGATGCATCCGGTGTGCGGCCGATGGTGTAGATCGGTTCGTGTTCCAGCAGCAGCAGGACATCGGCAGCTTGCGGGTCGTCGATTTTCCGCGCGACGTGTTCTTCCTGCATCGCCAGCGCGGTCTCGTAGCGCACGCGGCCGAGCCAGCGGACGTCGAGATTTTCAATCATATCCGCTGGAGCGTGCCGACGCCGCGGCAGGCGGTCTCGGCGACCTGGAAATGGGTGAGGCCGATGGCGAGCGCATCGGCGGCATCGGCCGCGGGCGTCTCGGTGAGGCCGAGGAGCGCGCGGACCATGAAGCTCACCTGCTCCTTCTGCGCGCCGCCGCGGCCAACCACGGCCTGCTTTACGCGGCGCGGCGCGTATTCGTAGATGGGCAGGCCGCGCCCGGCGGCCGCGAGCAAGGCCGCGCCGCGGGCCGCGCCGAGTGTGATGGCGGTGCGGTAGCTTTGTACAAAGATGACACCCTCGAACGCCGCGCACTCCGGTTCGTGCGCGCGGATGAGATCGGCGACACGTTCATGGATGGCCACGAGGCAACCCGAAGCGAGCAGCGCCGGCGCATTTCGGATGGCGCCAAATTCCACCGCACGCACGCGGGTGCCGGTCTTCTCGAGGATGGCGTAGCCGGTGCCGCGGAGCGAGGGATCGATGGCAAGGACGCGCATGTGCCGCGCAATGTAAGAGCCCGCAGGAGGGTTTGCGATTCCCCTTTCTCACCCCGGCATGGAACCTGCAACGCACGCCGGGGAAACGCATATGAAACATACCTTCCTCGCTCTCGGAGCCCTGTTGATCTTCAGCGCATGCGCGGGCGTGCGTGTGGCCGATACTCAAGTCGCCAGCGGCGCGACCCATCCCCGCGCCATCTACATCCGGCCCTTCGATGTGTCCGATGCCCGCTTCTCCGGTTACCATCGCGGAGCGGGCGAAGACCCGATCCGCCAATCGCTGGCTCCCGCCGAGTGGTCGCTCGCGCTGAAAGAGGAATTGGAAAAACTCGCGCCCACCACTGTGCTTAAGGACGGAGAGCACGCGCCCACCGGCTGGCTGGTGGAAGGTTCGCTCGACGTGATCGACGCCGGCAAGCCAGTCCTGCGTTTCCTCGCCGGCCCGGACAATCCGCTGCGGATCGGGCGCTCGAAAGTAAAGATTCATGTGCGCATCAGCGATGTCGGGGGCCGCTACATCGCCAGCGACGACAAGGACGCCGGCCTCGGCCGCAAGCATGGCAATGTGGTGTATGAATTCGATCTCGCCGGCGGCAGCCGCTGCACAGGCGGAGCCGGCTCGACCACCGCGCCAGGGGCCGGCTATGCGACGCCGTTTGATTTCAAAAATGCCGCTGAGCGTGTGCTCATCGCGTTGAGCACTGATCCCTTTCGCTACGGCGAACGCACGTCGCCGGGCATCCGCTGAGACTTTCTTCATGGTGTTGCGGGAGGGCGTGGCTCCGGCCAGGTCAGGCGAACAGTGAGTCGCCAACTGGCAGGACTCCGCCCTCCTGTTTTTTCCGAGGGACCGAAAGGACGCAGAGGACGGAAGGGACGTTGAACGTGACTTCGATTGTGTGGCTCTTCTACATACAGACATGTCTTCCATCTTTTTGGCGGTGGTCTTGTTCTCGTCCACCGCGGTGGCTGCCGAGGTTGCTCTTCCAAATGCGAAGCCTGTGCCGCGGGTGCAGGCGGTGCCGCTGGCGCACTCGGAGGTTTCCTTTCAACGCGAGGGCGTCGAGATCGCGCGGTATCAATTCGGAGCGGATGTGGCGCGGCCATTTGTCTTCCCGCTCATCGGGCCGGCGGGGCGCTCGCTCACTCGCATGGGGCATCCGCGCGATCCGCAGTCCCACAGCCATCACAACTCCGTGTGGCTTTCCCACGCGTCTGTGAACGGGACGGATTTCTGGGCGGACAATCGCGGCGGCCGGATCGCGCACCGGCGCATGCTGCGGATGGAGGACGGAGAGGAGACGGCATTCATCGAAGTCGAAAACGAATGGCTCGACAAAGAAGGTAAGCCGCTGCTGCGCGAGCTGCGCCGCACCGGCGTGCGCACTCTCGCGGGAGGTGAGTGGCTGCTGCTGCTCGACATTCAAATGGAAGCGCCGGCCGCGGAAGTAACTCTGGGCCAGAGCGCGTTTGGCCTGCTCGGTGTGCGCATGGCGAAGACCATCGGCGTCAATGACGGCGGCGGCACGATCCGCAATTCGGAGGGCGGCGTGGATGAGGCGGGATGCTTTCGCAAGCCCGCGCGCTGGTGCGATTACTCGGGGCCGATCGCGCCCGGTGCAAACGAAGGGATCACGCTCATGGATCATCCCATGAACCCGCATCATCCCGTGCCATTCCACGTCCGCAACGATGGCTGGATGGGCGCATCGCTCACCTTTCCAGGACCGCTCACCGTTCGAGCCGGAGAGCCGCTGCGGCTTCGTTACGGGTTATACGTCCACGCCGGCGTGCCGCCCGGCGAGATGCTCGAACAGCGCTGGGGGGAATTTTCGGAGACAGCCTTCGCGGAGTTTCCGGTTAAGAAAAAATGAAAGGGCCGGCTGTCCGTTGACTTCGTTTTCGCCGGTCGTATTCCTAACACGCTCATGGAATCCCCCGCCACTCACATTGCCTTCCTCAAGCGGTTCCAGGCACACCTCGCGGCTTCGCGTTTCTTTACTTTTTCGCTTCTGCTCCACGCGGTCATCGTGATGGTGGGCGGGAGTGTCGTCGTCATCAAGAGGGCGATCGACCCGCCGGATTTCGAGTCCTCCGATGGGCTTGTGTCGCCCGACGCGGGCACCCAGGCGCCGCCGGAAGCGCAGCCCGACTTATCCCAGCAACAGTTTACGCCGCAGGCGCCGCAGATCGCGGCGCCGCAGTTGCAGGCGATCAACACGGCCAATATCCAGACGCCGACTTTCCAGGTCGCCACCATCGCGCCCCAGGTAAAGACCTTGCCGAGCGACGCGATCAGCAAGGCGCTGCAAAACGTCACGAGCACGGTAAGAGGCGCGCCCAATGGAGTGCCGGGCACGATGGCTGGGCGGCTCGGCGGAGGCACGCGCATGGGCATGATGCAGAAGATGGGCGGCAAACAGAAAAGCGAGGAGGCCGTCTTGCGGGGGCTGCGCTGGCTGGTGAAAAATCAAAATCCCGACGGATCGTGGAGCTCGCCGTTTCGCGCCGGCATGACGGGGCTTGCAGTGCTTTGTTTTCTCGGTCACGGCGAATTGCCCACTTCGCCGGAGTTTGGCCCCACGGTCGAGAAGGCCATCAACTGGATACTTAGTGGCGGGGAGAAATTCCAAGGCCGGCTTTCGATGGCCGCCGAGTTCACGCAGAGCGGCGTGTATGAGCACGGGATCGTGACTTATGCCCTCGGCGAGTATTACTCGATGACCAAGGACGACCGAGTAACCGAGCTTTTCAAACAAGCCGTGGAACACATCATCCACGGGCAGGGGCCGGACGGCGGCTGGATGTATTCTTATAACAAGACGCAGAGCGATACGTCGGTAACTGGATGGCAAGTCCAGGCGCTTAAAGCCGCGCATCTCTCGGGACTGAACATTCCGGGAATCGACGCGACCATGGATAAGGCAATGCTGAACTTCAAAAGGGTGCAGGGTAAGGAAGGCGGCTTTGGTTATCGCGTCGCGGAGGATAGGTACAGCCTTACCGGAGTGGGTGTGCTCTGCACTTACTTTTGGAAACAACAGAAGGATAAGATGGTCCGCGACGGCGCCGACTTCATCATTAAGAAAACCCGGACCGATAACCCCGTGAAGTATAACGGACCCAAGGCCGACCTATATGCCTGGTATTACCACACCCAGGCTTGTCTCATGGTGGGCGGCAGTGTGTGGAGCACTTGGAATCGTTTCTTCCAGGACGAGATCTGCGACGTGCAGAGCAAGGACGGATCATGGCCCGTGGCAGGCGCTAAAACGCCAGGACCTCAAGACGACCCCGCCGGCGCCGGCCCTTTCTACCGCACCACTCTGTGCATCCTGATGCTCGAGGTCTATTACCGCTACATGCCCATCACCAAGGGAACCTTGTAAGAACACCGCAAGTGCGCGCGGCCGACCGGCTTGCGGATTTCTCGCCGAGGCCCACGTGCTTCACACTGCAAGGGCGGCGAGATTCTTTTCCTCGAATTCCTTGCACCAACCTTTGATCTCGGTGTCGTTGAAAATTTTTCCGATCACGCGGCGGAGCAGGCCCTTCAAGTTCGCGTTTTCGACATCGCGCAAGGAGCGGATAGCCTCCTCCTTGTAGCTTTCGAGCAACGTGCGGCAGCGCTCGTCGGCGTGCAGTTCGAGATAGAGCGCTTCGATCTCCGCGGGGCTCGCGGTGGAGAGGCGGCGCCAGTGGGCTTCGAGCGCGAGCTTCTGTCCGCCGAGCGCGCGCTCGTGGGCGACGGCGAGGAGCAGGCTCGGGCGCAGGCCGGCAATGTCATTGGTCTCGCCGCTCGCGCCGAGGTCGCTCAGGTCGTCGCGGATTTGGTAGGCGATGCCGAGGGCTTCGCTGTATGCGGCGAGCGCCTCTTCGTGTTCCTCGTGCCGTCCGGCGTAGATGGCGCCGAGTTGCAGCGCCACGGAAAATGCGGGCGCAGTCTTCTTCCGGAAAATATCGAGCACGTCGAGGGAGCCGAGCGGCGCGGGTTTTCTCGCCCACACGAGTTCCGCGCCCTGGCCGCGGCAGAGTTCACGCTGGCCCTCGGCGGCGACGCGGAGCATCGCGGCTTTTTGGTCGGCGCTGGCGTTGCACGATGCGAGCAGGCGGTAACCTTCGCCGATGAGCAGGTCGCCGACATTGAGCGCTACAGGGATGCCGTGCTCTTCATGCAAAGTCGCCTCGCCGTAGCGCTGCGCGTCACCGTCTTCGATGTCGTCGTGGATGAGCGAGGCCTTGTGAAAGCACTCGACGGCGACGGCGACTTTTCGCAGATCGTCGGGCAGCGTGACACGGACCTCCGGCCTGTGATCGTCTTCGGAACACAGGCCGGAGGCCCGTGTCACGCTTAGCGCTTGAAACGTGGAGACGGTGAGAAAAGGCCGCCAGCGTTTGCCGGCCCTGCCGAGCCATGCGCGCGCGATCCGCTCCGTCTCGCCCTGCGCCGCGCCCATGATCGCGTCGAGGTGCAGCGGCGTGAACCAGAAATCCACTTCCTCGCGGAGCTGGCTCAAGTCGAGCCGGCGCGTCTGGTCGTCGCTGGTGAGGTGGATGTAATCCCAGACCCAGTCGAGATCGACATTGGTGTCGATGCAATCGTCCTGCAGCAGCGGCACCGCGACTCCCGGGATGGCCGCCGCTTCCATGTAGGGAAATGCGCGCTCGAGCACGCTCAAGCAGCTCACGCCCACGATGGCCTCGATCTTTCCTGTCTGGATGAGCGACATCACGATGGCGCTGCCTTCCGCCACCAGCACCGCGTAGCCGAGCCGCTCGGCCTCGACCTGCAAATCCTGGATCGAGCAAAGCCCGCACTGCTTGCAGAGCAGGCCAAATTCATCAAACGGCGCGGGACACTTGCTTTCCACGCGCAAGCATTTCGGCAGCAGCAAGAGCCGGCGCTCAAAAGGCACGGCGGCCAGCGGCTCGCGCCACATTTCGTTGTTCATGAGCACGCCGATGTAGTCGCGATAGATCGGCTCGCACCGAAGCTGCGCCGCGAGCCGGTCCGCGTGCACCTTTAGCTCCGCCGCCGGCATCGGTGGCACGGGCCGATGTTCCGCCACATAAGCCCGCACCGCGTGCAGGATGTGCGTCCGCTCGATCGGCGTCTGCGGAATGTTTTTCTTCGGCGCGCGAATCTTCTGCGTCAGCACCGGCCGTGGGAAGGAGAGCGGCGCGGCGGGTGGAGGCGAGGTCAGCGGCATGGGCGTGAGTATTGGCGGGAAAGAAGAAACGGCAAGCGCGGCGGCGCGTCATCTTCCGACGCCGCTGACATCGGCGAGAACAACCCGCCTGCGTCCGCTTTGTTGTGAGAAAGCCCCGTGCCTACGATGGCACGCCTGATCCATTTCGATCCGCAACGCCGCCACCGATGAAACTCCGAACGTCGAACCGCCATCGAGGTCTGAGGCCTCTGCGCCGCCGTCGCGGTCGCGCCGTGGGAATGGATTGCATTGGTTGGGACTTGGTGCCGGAAAGCGCCTTTACAAGTCACTCGCCTCCCGTTCCGAATCTGTGGACAGTCCGCGACTGCCTTGGATACCGCCGCCCCGCTGCTCTTCGATTCCGCATTTCTCGCCAAGCTCGAGCAGCTTTATCTCCTCTCCAAAAAACTTTTCCGCGGCCAGCATCGCGCGGAGCGTCGCTCGCGGCAGACGGGGTCGAGCCTCGAGTTTGCCGACTACCGGAATTACTCCTTCGGCGACGATCTGCGCTCGATCGACTGGAACATTTACGGCCGCCTCGACCGGCTCTTCGTCAAGCTCTTCGAGCAGGAGCAGGATCTCGACATTCACTTTCTCATCGACGCCAGCGCCTCGATGCGCTGGACATCCGGCAGCGAGCGCATCGAAAAGTTCGATCAAGCGCGGCGCATCGCCGCCGCGCTGGCCTATGTGGCGCTGGCAAATCTCGATCGCGTCAACGTGCTCTGGTTCAGCTCGACGCTCGGCGCCGATCTCGGCCTCGTGCGCGGCAAGAGCCAGTTTCACTGCGTGCTCGACTTCCTGCGGCGCGCGCCGAAAAGCGACGGCCCGACGAATCTGCTCGCCACCGCGCGCTCCTTCACGCAACGGCTCAAGCGGCGCGGGCTCGTCTTTGTGCTCAGCGATTTCCTCGATCCCGCGGGCTGCGAAGAAGCGCTCGGGCTGCTGCGCTTCAGTCGCTTCGATGCGCACGTCATCCACGTTCTCGATCCCGCCGAACTGCGTCCCACCGCCACCGGCGATCTGCGCCTCGTGGACTGCGAGACCGGCGCGCCGCTTGAAATCACGGCCAGCGCGGCAGTGCTCGCGAGGTACCACGCCGAGGTGGATTGCTTCCTCGCCGGCCTCACGGACTTTTGTGTGCGCCGCGGGATCGGCTATGCGCACGCTTCGACGACAGTGGCGTTTGAAGACCTCGTGCTGCGGGTGCTGCGGGATGGGATGATTTTGAAATGACCTTTCTCAACACGTGGGCCATCGCCTTCACCGCGCTCGCGCCGGTCATCGTGCTTCTTTATTTGCTGAAGCTGAAGCGGCGGCCGCTGCCGGTTTCCACGCTCCTGTTCTGGCAGCGCGTGTTGCAGGAAAATCGGCGGCGCGCTTTTTTTCAAAAGCTCCGCCAGCTTTTCTCGCTGCTGCTGCACTTGGCGATCTTCGCGCTGCTCCTCGCGGCGCTGGGCAAGCCGGTGTGGGATCGCCTCGTGCACGACGGCGCATCGACGGTGCTCATCCTTGACGCGCGCGCCCGAATGCAGGCGCTCGACGGCGGCGAGACGCGCTTTGCCAAAGCCCGGCGCAGCGCTGCCGCCTATCTCGGGCAGGCCAGCGCGCGACGGCAGATGGCGATCTTAAGTCTCGATGCGGCGCCGCGCGTAATCTCGCCTTTCACCGCCGACGAACACGCGCTGCGCGAAAATCTCGACGCGCTCGCCGTCACCGACGCCGCGGGCGATCTCGCTGCCGCGCGGCAACTCGCCGAAGACCTGCTCGCCTCGCGCACCGGCACGAAGCAGATCGTCGTCTTTACCGGTGGTGGCGCGCAGGACAACGTGGCCATCACGCGCCTGGCCGCGCGCCCGATGCTGGCGAGCCGGCAGACGAGCGAGGTGCTGATCGAGTTGCGCAACTTCGGACGCACACCGGCGCGGGGAAATGTGGAGCTGAGTTTCGACGGGCGGGCGCTGGATGTGAAGCCGTTCGACCTCGCGCCGGGTGCGCGAAAGATCGAGGTGTCTCCGAGCGTGCCGCGGAAATCGGTGGGGGCGCGCGGCTGGCTTACGGCGCGGCTCGATGCGGCGGATGCGCTCGCGGCGGACAACGTCGCCTACGCCGTGCTGCCCGCGCCTCCCGTGCGCCGAGTGCTGCTCGTGAGCCGCGGGAATTTTTTCCTGGAGAAGCTACTCGCGGCGGATCAGGGAGTGAGCTTCGAGCTTCTAGGCCCCGACGCGTTCAAGCCGGAGCTGGCGGCGAAATTCGAGGTGGTGATCTTCGACAATTGTCCTGTCGAAGGCTTCGACTTTGCCAACCCGCGCGCCAATTTTCTTTTCCTCCGGCAGACCCCGTTTGCGAGCGCACCGGAGACTATCGAGCAACCGCTCATCACCGATCTCGACGAAGGCCATCCCGCGCTGCGGATGGTGAATTTGCAAAACGTCACCGTAATCCGCGCGGCCTCGATGCCACTGCCGGCGGACACCGACGGGTGGCGGTGGCAGGCGCCCATTCGGTCGTTCGATCATCCGCTGCTCATCACCGGCGAGAAGGCCGGCCGGCGGCTGGCGGCGCTCGCGTTCGATGTGGCGGAATCCGACCTGCCGCTGCGCGTGTCCTTCCCGCTGCTCATCGCGAATACCATCGAGTGGCTCGCGGGCGACACCGCGGAAACATCGCGTGCCTTCACCGCTGGCGAGACCATCGCGCTCGGCGCCGGCGAGACCCTGTGGACGGAGCCACAGACGAAATTTGTGCGTGATGTGAAGCCAAATCCGGCGCGGCTCGCGCACGATTTTTTTCAACCGCTCGCAAATGGCTTTTACCTTCTCCAGCAAGCTGCGGGTTCGCGCTGGATCGCGGTGAATACTTTCAGCGAAGCGGAATCCAATCTCCGCGCGGAGGCCGCCACGCCGTTCGCCGAGACCGCGCCGCCCGCGCTCTCCTTTGCGCTGCGCGCGGGGTGGCCGCCGTGGATCTATCTCGCGCTCGCGGCGTTCGCGCTATTCACCTTCGAGTGGTGGCTCTTCCACCGGAGGCGCACGGAATGAACCGGGGAGCGCGCCCGGCTCGGGCGCTGGTTTTGGCGTCCCGCCGAAACGAACTTTTGAAAACGGTCGAGACGGATCGAGGGCTTCAATCTTGCACAGGCGTTTCGAAAGTTCGTTGCGGCGGGACGCCGCGACCGGCACCCGGGACGGGTGCGC
>JBBRXP010000101.1:0-20136 GCA_038238555.1 Chthoniobacterales bacterium
AGGCGTTTGAGGGTGGTGCGTTGCGCGGAATCAACTTCCAAGGCGGTGATGGGTCTGGACATGCCCGGATGGTGGAGACGCCCGGACGTTATGTCCACTCATTTATTGAACACCACACTAGTGTAGTGTGTCTCAAATAGCGTGGATGATGTTCTTTCTCTGCTAAGAAGTGGGATGTTATCAATCCAAGGCACACCGCCGCAGGTCACCCAGCTTCAAGGTTGGGTTAAAGCAAGCAATACTCCGCAGGGGGTGGCATTGCGAAGCCGGATCATTTTGATGGCTCATCAAGGCAAGAGCAGTAAAGTCATCGCAAAGAAGCAGCCAAACCCTTTGTCTGGACCGCCTCGGCCGACGCCATTCTCGCCAAGCTCAACAAAGTGAAAGCCATTTACGACACACTACACTAGCGAGGGGATGCAATTGTGACGATGTTGCCGAGCTTAAGACGGAGCGTATGATCCCGAGTGAATGGGTATCGCGTCGAGTGCAAGCCGAGCATGTGCATCAGGTAGTTAAACAGAAACGACAGGGGAAAATAGTTATGCGTCTTTTGAACGGTCAAGACTTTGTAACCAGCCGCGTGCATCAAGTGAGTTACTGACTTCGAATTGAGTAACTGGGGATGCTCGAGTGAGTAGGCGCCCCATCTCCTTCCAGTGACCCGCGCCAGAAGAGACGACTCATCGTGGGTGACAAAGAGCAGCACCGCGGAAGGCGGCAGTTTTTTTAGCAGGGCTCGTAACGTGCCTACCGGATCCAGCAAGTGGTCAAGAACATGAACCATTACGACGACCGACACCCGCTGGTCCGGAACCAAGTCTGTATTGAGCATCGACGGGACAATGTGAAAGTCTTTTCCCCTTGCTGCATTGCTCAATGCGTCTTGGACGCTTGTGTTTGGCTCGAAGAGCCAGAACTTCTCGAAGCTGCCCTCGTTCACACAATACTGAACAAACAAGCCGATGTCCGGCCCCACTTCCAAGTAGTCTCCGTGGAGTGGACTGAACTTCTTCAGGACATCGAAATAACCTTTCTGGGTTTGGCGAAGGATATCCAGAGAAACGCCGGCCGTGTTATCGAGCATTCCTGCGTAAAGCTCATTGAGTTGCGCCTGGCTGAAGTATCGGGGGCAATACAGCAAGCCACAGCGATTGCAACGGTGATAGGAGAGAAAGATTCGGTCCTTGAGCGTCTTGTTCCAGTACGGTTTGAGATCGTTGAAAGAAAAAGATTCTCCGGGCGGCAAAGATTTGACGGCGCAAGGAGAGGTCTCCGCCTGGGAGCCGCATGTGGGACAGGGACGATCTTCAAGGGCAACACTCATCGGAGGAGGATAAAAATTCAGGGCGCCACACGCAATGGCGCCCGTCAACGAGATTTCATTTTAGTGTTTGCGCGAATAAGCTTCGCGTCGCACCATTTCTTCATTCATTCAGGTTGGACAAACCTTTGCCCATGACAAGCCTTCCCCCGTCGTCCGTTTCATTTATCGTCCTCGCCCTCAACGAGGAGGCGCACGTGGATGCCACGGTGCAAACGATTCGCGAGGCTGTAGAGCAGGCTGGCGTCGGAGATTACCAGATAGTGCTCGTGAACGACGGGAGCACCGACAATACCGGTAAGATCATGGACCGACTTGCCTCCCCCGACGGGCAAATCACCGCCGTTCATAACGAAAGGAACCTCGGCCCTGGCGGCGCGTATAAACGGGGCGCCGCTGCGGCCCGATGTGAGTATTTGATGGTGATAGCTGGAGATAATGCGGCTCCCGCGGAGAGCATCCGGGCGACGATCGCGCATCTCGGTGAGGCGGACATCATTATCTCCTATCCCGCCAACCCAGAAATCAGGAGTCTCCGGCGTCGGCTTGGCTCCCAGGCATTCACCACCGTTATCAATGTCCTCTCCGGGTTCCATATGCCCTACTATAACGGCGCAGTGCTTCGGAGGAGACTGCTCGACGAGATTCACATTACGAGCAATGGATATGCCTTCTTTGCCGAGATGGTGGTGAAGCTAATGAAGGCAGGAAGTTCTCACGTCAAGGTGGGGGTTTACCACACGGCCAGTGCAAACGCCTGCTCCTCCGCTTTGAAACTTAAGAACCTTCTCAAGGTATTCAAAGATGTGGTGCATCTCGCCTTTGAAATGCGCCGTCCGGATAACGCCGCTCTCTTGCCGTTGTCCAATCGCAGTCCGGATAAGAAATCATCTTGATCCAGGTTACTCCGAACCGAGGCTGCGGTTCCGTCATTGGCAAGACTTGCAAGGACGTGAAGCTTCCCGGATTGTGACCAGGCGACAGGCAGCGTTTCTGTCGGGCAAATTGATATTTGCTCTCGTGGTGCTCGCATGGCTCTTTCGGAAGGTGGATGCGAGTCGCGTGTTTCAGAGTGTCTTCTCAGCGGATCGCGGCACTTTTATTGGCGGCAGCTTTCTTTGCTGGTCTCTCGTGCTGATCGCAGGCTGGCGCTGGCATCGGTTGCTCGGAGTTTTTGAGATCCATGTGCCGCTGAAGTCGCTGATCTGCATCGCTCAGATTGGCCAGTTTTTCATGATGTTTCTCCCCGGACCCGCCGGCGACGATCTTACACGGATGCTCTATATCTCGCGGATCGCCAAAGGCCGGATCGGCGAAGCTTGCACGAGTGTGGTGCTCGACCGGTTGATCGGATTGACCAGCATCTTACTTCTCGCCGTGTTGTGCATTCCAGCCCAGTGGCGCCTGCTATCTGTTACTCCACAGACTTACTGGCTTGGCGTGGTAATGATGGTTGCCGGAAGCGCCGTTGGAATAGCGTTATTAGGCTACTTTTTTGTAAGCCAGAGTTTCGTGTTCCGAATCGTCGAGGGCTCTCTTGGGTGTATTTTCAATTCACGACTCCACGGCGAACTGATGCGGATCACCACGCTGTTATCGGCCAATAGGTCATCTATCGCGAAAGTGCTCGGCGCGGCGATTGGCACGCAGTTACTTGTCTGTCTGCTGTTCTCACTCGCGGGTTCCGCGGTGGGCATCCGTGTTCCGTTGTTTGCGTGGTTTAGTTTTGTGCCGGTGCTGCTGGCGGCCAATGCGGTTCCCATCACCATCGCTGGGTTCGGCGTGCGGGAGTATCTGCTCGTGCTCTTCCTCGGCGTGCTGGGACACGTGGAGAGGGAGCGCGCTCTTGCGGCTTCCATCGTGGCGTTTTCAATGATTCTTGTGGTGAGCCTCATCGGGGGCGTCGTGTACATTTTCTACAGGCCGAGCCGGAGTTAGGTTGAAGGGGCGCGCGTTCTCACTGGCATGCGTGCCGCGGAACGCGGTGGCGATAGGAGTGTCGCCTCTTCTTGAAGGCATTACTTCGCTCGTGGATGGAAGCGGTGGTGCACGGCCTTGAGCCGCTGCGCATCGATGTGGGTGTACACCTGCGTCGTCGCGATGTCGGCGTGGCCGAGCAGCTCCTGGATGATGCGCAAGTCGGCGCCGTTGCTGAGCAGGTGGGTGGCAAAGCTGTGCCGCAGCAAGTGGGGATAGACGTTGGTGTCGAGGCCGGCGTTCTTCGCGATCGTCTTCACGATCTGCCACACGCGCACCGTGGTGAGGCGTGTGCCGCGCGCGGAGAGGAAGGCCTCCATGCCGGTGCGTTTCTTCACCGCGGCGGGGCGCTCGGTGTCGAGATATTGCTTGATGGCGGCGAGCGCTTTTTTCCCGACTGGGACGATCCGCGTCTTGCCGCCCTTGCCGGTCACGCGCACGGTCCGGTTGTCGAAATCGAGGCGGTCGAGAGTAAGGTTCACCAACTCGGAGACGCGCAGGCCACTGGCATAGAGCAGCTCGAGCATGGCGCGATCGCGCAGGCCGCGCGGCGCATCGGTCGGGATGCCTTCGAGCAGCTGCTCGACTTGCAATTCATTGAGCGTCTCCGGCAGATAGCGCTCGATGCGGGGCAGCGGCAGCACTTCCGCCGGATCACGCTCGAGCCGCCGCCGCCCGACGAGCCAGCGGAAAAAGATGCGGATCGCCACCACGATGAGTTTGATGGAAGCCGCCGCGAGTCCACGCCGTTTTTGGTGCGCGAGAAAGTCGGAGATGAGCTGGTGGGTGACATCACGCGGCTCGAAGATCATCTGCGGCGGAGGCGTGCCAGCCTCCAGCATCTGCGTGAGCGCGGTCTCGCCGTGCTTCTCGATGAGGCGTCGCCGTTCGAGCCACTGCGAGAACCTCTCGAGCGAGAGCCGGGTGGAGAGTTGGTAGTTATCCGAGAGCCCGCGCTCGGTGGCGAGGTAGAGGATGAAGTCTTCGATCTCGGCGCGCATCCCTCCGGTGTAGCAGAGCCGCGGGCGCCGCGCCAATGGATGGCGCAGTGGCGCTGGCTTCCAGCACTGGAGCGCGCAGTTGGGTCTCCGCGCATTTTCGCAACCGCACCGTGAACTGCGGCGTCGGTCCTCTTTTTCCTGCGCCTACTTCGACTGCGAGACTACGTCGTTGAGCTTGAAAATGGGCAGGAACATCGCGATGACGATGCCGCCGACGATGACGCCGAGGACCACGATGAGCAGCGGTTCGATGAGCGAGGTGAGCGCGTCGAGGATGGCCTCGATTTCTTCGTCCCAGAAGTCAGCCATCTTTTCGAGCATGGCGTCGATCTTGCCGGTGGCTTCGCCGGCACTGACCATGCGCACGAGCATGGGCGGGAAGATGGGTTCGCGGGACAGCGCGTTGGTGAGGTGATCGCCTTTCTCGACGTCGGCTCGCACGTGGGAGATGGCGACTTCGACCACGTAATTGCCGGCGGTGTCGCCGACGATATCCATGACTTCCAGGATGGGCACGCCGGAGCGGATGAGTTGGGCAAAGGTGCGCGCAAAACGAGTCATCGAGATCTTATGCACGAGTGGGCCGAAGACCGGCAGCTTGAGCTTCCACTTATCCCAGAGCTGGCGGCCTTTCTCCGTGCGCAGAAAGGTGCGGATGCCATAGTATGTGCCGCCGAAAAAGGCCACGAGAAAGTACCAGTTGTGGCGAATGAAGGAGCTGACATCGAGCAGGAATTGGGTGGGAGCGGGAAGGTTTGCTCCGAAGTCCGCGAAGATTTCGCCGAAGACCGGGACGACGCGCACGATGAGGAAAGTGGTGATCGACACGGCGATCAGGATGACGATGACCGGGTAGGTCATCGCGGATTTTACTTTTTTCTTGAGGCGCGCGGCGGCTTCGAGGAAGGAGGCGAGCCGGTCGAGAATTTCGGCGAGCAGACCGCCGCTCTCGCCCGCCTTTACCATGGCGGTGTAGAGGCGCGAGAAGACAGCGGGATGCTTGGTGATGGACTCGAAAAACGAATCACCCTGCTGCACGCTGGCGCTAACTTCCCCCACCACGCGGCGCAGGCCGGCCTGCTTCTTGGGGTCGGCCTGCTCGTAGAGCGCGGTGAGGCCGGTGACGAGCGGCAGGCCCGCATCGACCATGGTGGCAAGCTGGCGGGTGAAGAGCACGAGGTCGGTCTCGCTGATTTTGCCCGCCTTGCGCAGCGCCTTGCCGCCAGCTTTCTGCTGGATGGAGAGCACCATGAGGCCCCGCGACATGAGAGTGTTGATCGCGTTGTCTTCGTTGATGGCCTCCTGGACTCCCGAGATGGTCTTGCCCGCGGCGTCGCGGGCCTGGTAGGCGAAGGTGAGCATGCAGTCCGGAAATAGCAGAACAGGTGCCACGACGGAATGGGCGGCGAGCGTGGCGCAGGCTGCGAGCTTTCTTTGACAAACCACCCCCTCGTTTCGATACTGCCCGCAACATGAGTCTTGATTTGAACGACCTGCTGCGGGACTGGCCTCACGAACCCGGCATGCTCAAGGTGCGCAAGATTCTGGGCACCGATGGCAAGGAGAAAATCCAACTCCGCATCGACTTGGGTCTCATCCAAATGGAAACCGTCGGCCGCCCCGATGGCCGGCGTCCGCACGAGTGCGAGAGCCTGCTCGAATGGCACCAGCAACGCAGCCGGCGCGCGGAAAAAAAGGGCGACAGCTACACGCTCTCGGCCGAGGAACTGGGCGATCTCCAGCAGGAAGGCATCCAGTATTACCACCGCTACATCTCGCTCTTTCAGCTCTCCGATTACGCTGGTGTGTTGCGCGACACGCAGCGCAATCTCGATATGTTTCAGTTTGTCGCCGATCACGCGCCGGGCGAGCTGTCGCAGTCCGTCGAGCAATTCACCGCGTATGTGCTCATGATGAACACGCGGGCCCGGGCCTCCATCGACATCGAGCGCGAAGACTTCGCAGCCGCCGTGCGCGCCATCGAACGCGGGATGGGAAAAATCCGCGGCTTCTACGAAGAGCACGGCGGCCCCGATGCCGCGGCCAGCAGCCCGGAACTCGGCTTCCTCGGCGAATGGCTCGAAGAAGTGCGCGGCAAACAGCCGGTGAGCAAATTGGAAAAGATGCAGCGCGAGATGGACACCGCAATCGCCTCGGAAGCTTACGAACGCGCGGCGGAATTGCGCGATGCGATCGCGGCGATGACGGCACGGAAGCGGTGAAGAAAATTCCAAACTTCCGCGCGCGGAGTTTGGTGGGAGCGCTCGGAGTTTGCCTTCTCTCCGCCTGCAGCAACGATCCCCACTCCGCGCCGCTGCACACTCTTCGGCCCGATGGCTCGCCGTGGGTGGTGCGTTACTCCTATCTCCCGGATGAAGTGCGTTCGCTCGATCCGCAAGTCTCCTACGACATGGTGAGCCGCATGGTGCTCGAGCCGGTGCAGGATTGCCTGCTCGAGTATCACGTGATGAAGACCGATCCCTACGAGGTCGTGCCGTGCCTGCTTGCCGCGATGCCCGAGCGCACGCTCAACGCCGACGGCACCGTGGACTATCTCTGCAAGCTCAAGCCCGGCGTGCTCTTTCACGACGATCCGTGCTTCGGCCGACCTGGGCGCGAAGTGGTCGCCGGCGATATCCATTTTTCCTTCCAGCGGATGTGCGACGCGCGCAATGCATGTCCCGTCTTTGCCAACCTCGCGGAGTATGTAGCCGGCATGAAAGAAGCGGCCGAGGCGGCGAAAGCCAACGGCGGCGCGTTCGATTACGACACGATGAAAGTGCGCGGCGTCGAAGTGCTCGACGCGCACACTTTCAAGCTCCACCTGCTCCAGCCGTATCCGCAGATTCTTTACTGGATGGCGATGCACTTCACCGCGCCAGTCGCGCGCGAGGCGGTCGAGTATTACGACGGGAAGGAGCACGCCGGCGAGCCCGGCACGCGTCCGCTTTTCAAATTTCATCCCGTTGGCAACGGCCCGTTTCAAATCGTCGAGTGGAAGCGCGGG
The DNA here is from genome assembly GCA_038238555.1 of Chthoniobacterales bacterium. Taxonomy (GTDB): domain Bacteria; phylum Verrucomicrobiota; class Verrucomicrobiia; order Chthoniobacterales; family Chthoniobacteraceae; genus JANNXQ01. The sequence goes on from JBBRXP010000101.1 coordinate 7,310, forward strand.
CAGCGCTTCCGGCTCGTGCGCAACGAGCGCTATCACACCACGGTCTTTCCCAGCGGCGGCTGGCCGCCGGAGCGCGCGGCGGTGGACGCTCCGCTCGCCGGCCACGCGCTGCCGCTGGTGGATGAAGTGCAGCTCTCGATCTTCCGCGAGCTGCTGCCCATCTGGCTGCTCACGCGGCAGGGCTACCTCGATCGCATGGGCGTGCAAAAGGATGCCGTCAATTCCGTCGTCACCTCCGCCAGCGAACTCGCGCCGGAATATGCGGCGCGCGGGATGAAGCTCGAGAAGGCCGTCGAGGTCAGCACGTTTTACATGAGCTTCAACATGCAGGATCCGCTGCTCGGCCAGAACAAGAAGCTGCGTCAGGCGCTCTCGTGCGCTTACAATCCGCAGGGTTTCATCGACCTGCTCTACGGCGGCGTCGCGCCGGTCGCGCGGCAGCTCGTGCCGCCGGGCGTCTTCGGATTTCAAAAAGACTTTCAGAATCCGTACGGCTTCAATCTGGAAAAAGCCCGGCGGCTCATCGCTGAGGCGGGCTATCCCGACGGGCGCGATCCAAAGACCGGCCAGCCGCTCGAGATCACCATGGACACCGTGGCCGCCGGCGCCGAGGAGCGGCAGCTCGCCGAGTACGAACAGCGACAACTCGAGCAAGTGGGCGTGCGCGTGCGCGTGATCGAAAACACTTTTGCGCGCATGACCGAGAAGCTCGACCAAGGCAATTTCCAGATCGGCGCCGGCAGCGGATGGGGCGCGGATTATCCCGATCCGGAGAATTTCTTTTTCCTTTTCACGAGCACCAACTTTCCGCCCGCCGGACAAAACACGAGCCGCTTTAAGAACGCGGAATACGATCGGCTCTTCGCGCAGATGGCCACGATGGAGAACTCACCGGAGCGCCTCGAGCTCGTGAAAAAAATGAACGCACTCCTCATCGAGGAATGCCCGATCATCCTGCACTTCAACAAGGCCTACTACCTCATTTCGCAACCGTGGGCGCCGCTCACGCATCTCAACATGATGCTCGAAGGCGGCTTCAAATATCTGCCGATCGATCAAGCGCTCCGCGAGAAGAAGCGACACGAGTGGAATCCCGTCTCGCGCTGGCCGCTCGTGGCCGCACTCGGCTTCGTCGGCGCGGCGCTCGGCTGCGGCATCTATGTGAATCGCAGCCGCAATGTTTAACTATCTCCTCCGCCGTCTGCTCTACGCGCCGCTCATCATTGCCGGCGTAATGTTCATCACCTTCCTCCTCTTCTTTGTGGTGCAGAAGCCGGAGACCATGGCGCGCAACATCCTCGGCAAACGCGCCACACCGCAGACCACCTACGACTGGCTGCACAAGCGCGGCTACGACAAGCCGCTCTTCTTCAACGTGGGCCAGACGCGCAGCGCGCCCGACGGCCATCCTTTCGCGAGCCGCGGGCTTTTCGACACGGTGTTCTTCAATCAGATGTGGAAGCTCGCGACCTTCGATCTCGGCGTGTCCGATGTCTCGGGCCGCGAGCTCAACGAAGTCTTCCGTGAAGGCGCGCTGCCCTCGCTGCTGCTCATGCTGCCGGCTTACGTCGCGGGCTTTTTCATGGCCACGGGGCTCGCGCTCTATCTCGTCTTCGTGCGGAATTCGGCACTCGATGCCGCCGGCGTCTTCGTCTGCGTGGCGCTGATGAGCATCCCGGCGATGGTCTATATCATCTTCGGCCAGGCGGTCGTCGCGCTCTCGCTCAATTATTTTCCAGCCTTCGGATTTGAGCTCAAAGACTGGAGCTCCATGCGCTTTCTCCTGCTGCCGGTGTCGCTCATCGTCGTGATGAATTTGGGCCACGACACGCGGCTCTACCGCGCCGTGTTTCTCGAAGAGATCGGCCAGGATTACGTGCGCACCGCGCAAGCCAAGGGCGCCTCGAACTCGCGCCTGTTGCTCGTGCACGTGCTCAAGAACGGCATGATCGCCCTCATCACTTTTGTCGTCGCGCATCTCCCGCTGCTCATCCTCGGTTCGCTGCTCGTGGAAAATTTCTTCGGCATTCCAGGGCTCGGCAATTTGCTCATCAACGCCATCCACACCAGTGATCTGGCCGTCGTGCGCGCCACGACTTTCCTCACCTCGATCCTCTACATCATCGGGCTCACCGTCACCGACATTTGCTACGCGCTGGTCGATCCGCGCATCCGCTTGAGCTGATGAACTGGAGCGACTGGGCTCAGAATTTTTTGGTTGTCGCGGGGATCGGCTTTGTCGTGTGGATCGTCATGCACGGCTCACGCAGCGACCGCTGGCAGCGGGCGTGGAGCCGGCTTCGGCGCGATAAAGTGGGCATCGTCGCTGGCCTCGCCATCGCGCTCTATCTGGCGATCGGCGCGCTCGAGATGATCCAGATTCCCACCGGCTCCGGCGGCTCGGCCACCATCCTCGCGTTACTGCTGCGCGGCATTCCGGCGGAGGACACTTACAGCGCGCCGCTCGCGAGCACGTCCTTCTCGCTGGCAAAGCCAAAGCCGCTCCACGGCCGGCACCTGCTCGGCACCGACGCGCTCGGCAAAGACGTGCTGGTGCAAACTCTCCGCGCCTGCCGCACCGCGCTCATCATCGGCGGAATGACGAGCGCCATCTACATCCCGCTCGGCACGCTCTTCGGCATTTTCGCCGGCTACTTCCGGCGGTGGATCGACGACGTCATCCAGTTCACTTACACGGTCCTCTATTCCATCCCCGAGATCCTGCTGCTCATCTCGATCCTCCTCGTGCTCGGAGAAAAGAGCCTCGGTAAAATGTCGCTCGCACTTTCCATCACCGCCTGGGTGAGCCTCTGCCGGCTCATCCGCGGCGAGACGATGCGCCAGACCGAGCGGCCCTACATCGCCGGCGCGCGCGCCTTGGGGCAGAGCCACTGGAACATCATCATCCATCATCTTCTGCCGAACGTGATGCACCTGGTGCTCATCAATCTCGTGCTCGGCTTTTCCAATCTCGTGCTTGCCGAGGCGATGCTCAGCTACCTCGGAGTCGGCTCGCCCATTGGCACCGCGAGCTGGGGCAACATGATCGACGGCGCGCGCGGCGAACTTAGTCGCGAACCCGCCGTGTGGTGGACACTCACCAGCGCGACCGCCGCGCTCTTCGGCCTCGTGCTCGCGCTCAACTTGCTCGGCGACTCGCTGCGCCGCGCCTTCGATCCCAAGCGCGGATAGATTTAACCTTGCCCGGCGCGCAAAGCTCGCCTACAACCTCCGCGGGTTTGCGGCCTTAAAAATCGCGGACCTCATCGCAGATCGCCTCCCGAGCGCCGCGATGTCGGAGCCCTCGAAATCCTGCGAAGAACAGAGTCACCACCGCGCGCGCGCCGCTCCACGCCCGCGCCGAAAAGAGACAGTCCCCTATTCAAATCCAAAATCGTGTCAACGGCCGGATTCGCGCCCGCGAAGTGCGCGTGATCATGGCCTCCACCGGCGAACAACTCGGCATCCTGAAGCTGCCCGACGCCATTCGAAGAGCGCAGGAACTCGGTCTCGACCTCGTCGAAATCGCCGCCAATGCAGAGCCGCCCGTTTGCCGGATCGTGGATTTCGGCAAGTTCAAATACGAGGCTTCCAAGCATGAGAAGGACAAGCGGAGCGCGGGCTCGAAGCTCAAGGAGATCAAGTTTCGTGTGAACATCGACCAGCACGATTACGAGACCAAGCTGCGGCACGCCGAGGAATTTCTCGACAAGGGAAACAAGGTGCGCGTGCAACTCCAGTATCGCGGCCGCGAGATGGCCCACCAGGAACTCGGCATGGAACTCATGGGCAAGATCAAGGTCGATCTCGTGACCATGGCCAACGTCGAGCAGGAGCCCAAGCTCATGGGCAAGAGCGTGACCATGACCCTCGCGCCGCTCCCCTCCAACAAGCGCAAACGCCATTTCTTCAGCGAGCACGAACTCGTCGAGGAGCCCGGAGAAGACAGCGCCGAGCCCGAGGCCGAGCCCGCGTAGCGGCGACGTCCCGTCGCCGGAAGTTCCCGCGGCGTCCCCGCCGCGCGGGCACCCGCCCGGCGCTAATTGGCAGTGCCGCGCAGGCGCAGGAAATGAAGGAACTCGGCGCCTTCACGCAGACGACGCTTCATCACGTCGAAGTCGCCGAGCATCTCGCCGAGCATTCGGGCAATTGGGCGCGGGCGGAAGTAGTAGGCGCGGTAAAAGCGCTCGACGGAGCGGAAGATTTCGTCGCGGCTCAGGCCGTCGTATTCGAGCGCGGCGCTCTGCTGGCCGTGGGCATCGACGAGACGCGCGTCGCCCGCGAACCAGCCATTTTCCAAGGCCTGGCGGTAAAGCTCGGTGCCGGGATACGGCGCCGCGAGGCTCACCTGGACGGAAAAGACATCGAGCGATTTCGCGAACTCGATGGTCGCGCGGATGGTCTCCCGCGTTTCGCCGGGAAGGCCAAGGATGAAGGTGCCGTGGATGGCGATGCCGAGCTCGCGGCAGTGTCGCGTGAACGCGCGCGCTTGCTCGAGGCGGATGCCTTTCTTGATGTTGTCGAGGATGCGCTGATCGCCACTCTCGTAACCCACGAGCAGGAGGCGGAGTCCGTTGTCGCGCATGGTCTGGAGCGTCTCGCGATTGACGTTGGCCCGGGCGTTGCAACTCCAGGTGAGCCCGAGTTTGCCGAGATGTTTTGCGATCTCTCGGGCGCGCGGCTGGTAGGCGGTGAAGGTGTCGTCGTCGAAGAAAAACTCCTTGACCTGAGGGAACAAATCCTTTGCCAGAGCCATTTCGCGGGCGACGCCCTCGGGCGAGCGCGCGCGATACTTGTGCCCGCCCACCGTCTGCGGCCACAGGCAAAAGGTGCATTGCGCCGGGCAACCGCGGCCCGTGTAGTGCGAGATGTAGGGATGCTTGAGATAGCCGATGAAGTAGCGCTCGATCTCGAGATCGCGCCGATAGACGTCCATCACGCTTGGCAGTTCATCCATGTCGGCAATGAGCGCGCGCGCCGAGTTATGCACGATCGTTCCATCGCGGCGAAAAGACAGCCCTTCGATCTCGGCGAGAGGCCGCCCGAGCGCCACGTCGCGGCAGGTGTAATCAAATTCCTTGCGGCCGACAAAATCGATCGCCTCGCTCGCGCGCAAAGTTTCCTCCGGCAACACAGCCGCATGCGCGCCGACGAAACCGACCTGCACATCCGGGTTCCGTGACTTGAGCGCCTCCGCCAACCCCGCGTCGCCGCGCAAAGTCGGCGCGCTTGTGTGGACGATCACCAGTTCGTAATCCCGCGCGATCCGCAGCACGTCTTCCGTTCCCAAATCATGCGGCGGCGCATCCACGAGCCGCGAGCCCTCGATGAGCGCCGCCGGCTGCGCCAGCCAAGTCGGATACCAAAACGACCGCACCTCGCGCCTCGCCTGATAACGCGATCCCGCCCCGCCATCGAAGCCCTGCCACGAGGGCGGATTGACAAAGAGCGTGCGTTTGAAAGTCACGTCGGTTTTTGCCGCAAGCGCAGTCCCACTCAGCGTGGAGGAATGATGTCGGCGACCTTCACCACGACATCCGGAAAGGCGAGCGGCGCAATTTTGTCGCCGGCCTTGGCGATGGTCTGCTGGAGATAATCCTTACTCTTGGGCGAGCGATACACTTCGATGACGTCCTGCTTCAAATTCACGATCCAGTACTCAGGAACGCCCGTCTTTGCGTACTTCGGCAGCTTGCGCTCGCGGTCATGCTTGAGACTGCTGTCGGCGATTTCGACGATCAAATGCGTGTCGTGCGAGTAAGGATGCCGCCTGGCGTTCTTTTGCGAGCGCGGAGTGATCGTGAGATCCGGGAGCGGTTCGGAAAAGTTGTCCGCCTCCACCGGATTGCCGGGCCAAACGAGGTAACGTCTCTTCGATAGCTCGACCAGGATTTCGTTTAAGTTGGCGAGGGCTGCGGCGTGGCGGTTTCCAATGGGGGACATGATGATGATTTCTCCGTCGAGCAATTCGACACGGTCGCTTTCGTCGAAGAGTCCGGAATCTCCGAGCCGGTGCCATTCCTTCACCGTGAAGCGATACGGCACTGGTTCAGCTTTTGCGACGAGCGGCTTGCGGAGCATGGGGGGAAGCTGCTGGCAACGCGGAGGGGTGGCAACGTCGAATATCCGTCTCGTTGCGGCACCGCTTCGAGCGCGCGGACTATTGCAGTCTTAACGTCATCTCATCGCCGACCATCCCGCTTGGGAGAACGCTGCCATTGAAGAGCGAAGGGTTCACAATGAGCGCGCCGCCAGTTGTTACAGCTGTGCCCGAGTTACCTATCGATGTTCCATTACTCACAGCTCCGCCACTGACCGCGCCCACTGGAATGGTGATCGGGTTCAGGAGTGTCAATACGCCACCACCGACCGTGGTAAGTGTCCCATTGTTCGTCGATAAGGTGTCTCCTGTTTGCGTGAGGGTGCTTGCAGTTAGTTCGTCGGGGTAGTTAGTATCAATCCACTGGAGCCCACCTGTGTTAAGTCCACCTATGCTTGTGGATAAAATTGCGGAGTTAATCGCAGGGCTGCCGTTCGAGACTCTGAAATATGTCGTCCCAGCGAGAAGCCGTGGACTTCAGCCCACGGTCATCGAGAGAAGGAGCCCGTGTCGCGGAGCCACAATTGAAAAGGTCGAAGTTTCCCAAGCGTCGCTCCGCGACGCGCACCATTTCCCGGCAGCGATCCGTGGGCTGAAGCGCGCGGCTAACTTTCGTCCCGGTGGGACGCGGCGCGCGAGCGACTTATTTAACATCCTCGGAGCCGCGCGCGGAAGGGATACCGCTCTTACCCGATGGATTGAGCAGTCTTTCTCAGCGTTTCCACTCGAGGGCGCCTTTCATAATCGCGTACACATAGCCCACCGTGAGGATGGCGACGAAGCTGAGCATATCCCAGAAGATGCCCGGGCCGTGAGCGGCGATGAAGTCGCGATAAATGACGGCCCACGGATACATAAAGACGACCTCGATATCGAAGAGGATGAAGAGCATCGCCACGAGGTAAAACTTGACGCTAAACCGAGGCTGCGACGGCCCCTCGGCGGGCATGCCGCACTCGTAGGCGGTGTCTTTGGTGGCGTTGCGGCGCGAGGTCTTGCCGAGCACCACGCTGAGGAGAAGCGCGGAGGCCGCGAAGACGATGGCCACGACGACCTGCAAGAGAATCGGGAGATAATCTTTCATGTTCCCGAACGTCCGCGTGATGAGGGCGGGCGCCTCAGAGCACCGCGGCCGGCGCTGGTGGCGGAGGCGGCACGGTCTGGAGTGTCGCGAGCTGCTTCGGGATGCCTTTATATTTCTTGCCGTCCTTTTTCACCATCCCGCGGGCGACCAGATTTTGCAGCTTTTCGTAAGCGCGAAGTCGGAGCATTTCTTCTCCGCCGCTGGCGGCATTGCGGTTCCGCAGATTCTCGTGAACGAGCTCAAATATATCCTTGAATTCATACGTGCTTCGCGAGGAAAGCACGGAGGCAAGTTCTTCTGTTACCAAATCAGGAAGCCTGCGCGAAAATGCGGTTTTCTTGTGGATGGGCATAGGGCGGGGAGGCTAGCACACCGCTCGCTTTGCACGAAAGAAAAATCCGCGCCCGGAAATTATCTCACCGAGGAGCGGGCGCGGGCGTTGTGCCGGGGAGGCGGAGTTGCTGGCCTTGATGAAAGAGCCCGCTTGCTTTCGTGAGGGCATCCATGGAGCCCGCCGATGCGCCCGCGGCGGCGAGCAGCCCGAGCACGGCTTGCTGGAATGTGATGGCGCCGACGGACTCGGTGAGGGTGCCGCTTTCCGTCGCTCTCTGCGCATACACGCTCGGAGCCAGGTGCTTTGCGATGGCGTCGGTGGCCGGGAGCTTTGATGCGTCGATGAAATTTCCGGCGTCTCCCGAGAAGGCGAGAGACATCGCGAGGAAGGGGCGCGTCATGCCATATGCCTGCTCGAAGAGCGGCCGGAGATCCAGGTAACCGAAGCCCGCCGTCGGCTCGCCCACTTGCGCGGCGAGCGCCCGATACTCCGCGCTCTGGTCGAGGTGTGACGCGCCGCTCTCGATGCGAGCGAGCCCGGCCTCGACCGCGCTGCCGCTGAGACCGAGCACCAGAAATTTTCCGGTGAGCGCGATGGTGGGAGCGAAGAGCGGAATGGCCCCGGCGGGAGCTTGGTAGAAAGTCGCGCCGCCGCGTTCCTCTCGGACCCACTCCGCGCCGGTGAGGGTGTCGATGAATTCTTTCGCCCTAGCCGCGTCTCGCACATCGAGAGTGAGCAGGACTGCCGGCGTCTCCTCCTCCGCGGGCCATGCCGCGAGCAACGCTGCCTCCGGTCCAAACGCGCGGATAAAGTCCGGCCACTGCACGTTGCCCAAGTCTTTGCCCATCGCCGCCAGGCCGGGAGCGAAGGGCGACAGCAGCGGCGCGAGCGCTTCCGGTGGCGCGATCTGCTCGGGCAGCGTCATCGCGTAGTAGAGCAGTGTGTCGGCCGTGGTCAGCGCGAGCGTCGCGCCCGGCAGCGGAGGCTGCTTGCTCCCCGGCGCGAGGACAAAGAGCGTATCGCGGATTTGCACGCCTTCGAACTTCGTGCTCGCGGCAATCGCCAGCGCTCGATGCGCGGCCGGCTGCCGACCTGCCGCCGCCAGCAGTTCTCCGAGCTTTCCGGTGAGTGCGCCGGGCAGCACAAACAACAACTCGTCGCCCTCCGGCGGCAGCGGCGCGGTGGCTCGCTTGAAAATGTCGTCGCCCGCCAACCCTGCAGCCGCCTTGCTTGCGCGGCGGTCGAGCGTGGCCTCCAGCAGGGCGAGATCGGTCGCCACAAAATACCAGCCGCCGCGAAACGCCTGGGCCACGGTCGCCCCGCCTTGCGTGAAAGTTTCGATCTCTCCCGCGCCGTGGCGCACCACCGCGGAGCGACCCGCCGGCCACGCGCTGCGGAGCGCCGCGCGCGGCTCGGCCAGCAGCGCTTCGAGATCCGCCCTGCTGCCGGAAAAAGAAAATCCCGCGACCCACTTCGGCAATGCGCCATCGAGCGAAGTGACCGCGGCAAACGCCTCGCGCAGACCGGCGCGATCGAGCCGCGCAAGCCTCTCGCTCAGGCCGGCGAGGAGCGGCGCCTTTCGCCGCGGCTTCTCGAGAAATGCCTGCACCTGCGGCTCCGACCAGATGTGGAAAAGCGCCGTCTCGCGCCAACGCCGCAAGCTGCGCTGCACATCGGGCAAGTGCGCAAAGACGATCGCTTCCGGCGGCGCAAACTCCGCCGCCCCCGGCTGGTGCGGAGTCTCGCGCGTGCGGAGAAAAAATGCGCCCGCAATCACGGCGGCGAGCCCGAGAAGACCGACGACGATTTTTTTCATGAACTTGCTTCTTTTAACCACTCAACTTCCCCCTCACGGTTCCTCGTAAATACCGACCGCGCGCAGCCCCGCGGCGCTGACCTCGAAGACTTCCACGCTCACCGGAAAAGCCGTCGCGCGATAAGCCTCGAAGACCATCGGCCAGTAATCGCGATAGTCGCTGGCGAGCGCGGGGAAGACGTAAGCCGTGAAACGACTCGGCACCACCAGCAGCACCCGCTCGCCGAGCGTGTCGCCGAAGAGATCGAGGAAACCCGGTGCGAGCACCGCGCTCGCCACCAGCGGCCGGTTGCTTTCCAGCGCCGCGAATTTGATCACCTTGTTTTTGTTGCGCTCGTAGCGCGGCTTCAGCCCGGCGAGATCCGCGGCCGCATTGGCCAGAGCGCGGGCAAGGAAACGGTCCCAACCGATCTTCTCCTGCGCGAACTTCGCGCGACTGAAATTCTCGAGCCCTTCCTCCCCGAGCACGCCCGCCGCCAGCACCGTCCGCTCCGCGCCGGCGATGGCCTCCGCCACCGGAGGCCGCATGGATTTCGGCTCGAGCCACACGCGCCACGCCGCTTCCTCCGCGGACGCAAACGCTCCGAGCCAGAGCCACGCTACCGCCGCGATCCAATTGGCAATTGGCAATTGGCAGTTGGCAATCCCCCCCGCATCGTCGCGCCGATGATCACCTTTCTCGAAGGCACGCTGGTCGAGGCATTGCCCACGCATGTCGTCGTCGGCGTGGGCGGGGTCGGCTATCATGTGCTGGTTCCGCTTTCGAGTTACGACAGGCTCCCGCCCGTGGGCCAGCCGATCAAGATTTTAACGCACCTCCAAATCCGCGAAGACGCCCACGTGCTCTTCGGCTTTATGTCGCAGGCCGAGCGCGATCTCTTCCGGCTGCTCGTGGCGCACGTCTCCGGCATCGGCCCGAAGACCGCGCTCGACGTGCTCAGCGGCACCACCGTTGCAAATTTCAAAGCCGCCGTGGTGGCCGGCGACGCGGCCCTCCTCGCGCGGACCAAGGGCATCGGGAAAAAAACCGCCGAGCGCATCATCGTCGAGTTGAAAGACAAAGTCGGCATCGCTGCCGCGTGGGAAGCCGCCAGCGCCGCGCACGCGCCGACGCCGGAGGAACGGAAAGTCAACGACGCCGTGCTCGCGCTCATCTCGCTCGGCTACAAGCAAGTCGATGCGCACAAGGCCGTGAAACAAGCGTGGGAGCGGGGCGGACGCGAGGTGGAGGAACTCGTGCGGCAAGCGCTGAAGCTGTTGATTTGACCACGGCCACTCCAACGCGGAACGCAGAAGGCGGAGGAGCGCCGCCGCCCGAGTCGCCGCCATCCGCGCCGCCCTTCCGCGCGAGGGTTTCTTCGCCGAAAAGGATTTCCTTCTTTCTCCCGAGCCTTTTGCGATCGATGAAAAACTCGGCGAACACCTCGAAAAGCTCGGCCATCGACTGCTGCTCTTCGTTCGCGCCTGCAATGAGCTGTACCACCGCAGCGTCGCCGGCAAGCAGCCCGCGTGGATCGCCGAGCTCCTCGATCGTGGCAAGCCCGCGGAACTTGTCGAGTTTGCGCGGCGCCGGGAATTTCGCGCGGAGATCCCGCTCGTGCTGCGGCCCGATCTCGTGCTCACCGACGAAGGCTTCACCATCGCCGAACTCGACAACGTGCCCGGCGGCATGGGCCTCACCGGCTGGCTCAACCAGACCTACGCGAGCTTTGGCACGCACGACATCCTCGGCGGCGCGCGCGGGATGATCGACGGCTTCCGCGACATCCTCGGCGGCGCCGGCGACGTTCTCGTCTCGCGCGAGGCGGCCACTTACAAGCCCGAGATGCAGTGGCTCGCGGGGGAAACGCGGAACGCGGAAGGCGGAACGCGGAAAGACGAGCCTCACGAGTCCATCCACGTCCACGACGCGGAGTCTTTCTTTCCGCGTTCCGCCTTCCGCGTTCCGCGTTCCCTTTACCGTTTCTTCGAGCTCTTCGACCTTCCGAACATCCCGGCCGCTCGCGCCGTCATGGATGCGGCGGCGCGCGGCGAGGTGCGGGTGACGCCGCCCTTCAAGCCGTATCTCGAGGAGAAAATGTGGTTCGCCCTTTTCTGGCTGCGACCGTTGCGCGAATTCTGGCGGCGCGAATTGGGCGAGCGGCACTTTCTCGAATTGCAGAAGCACATCCCTTACACGTGGCTGCTCGATCCCACGCCGCTGCCGCCACACGCCGTGATCCCCGGGCTTGAAATCCAATCGTGGGAGGAGCTCAAGGAGTTCAGCCAAAAGCAGCGCGACCTCATTTTGAAAATCAGCGGCTTCCACGAAACCGCGTGGGGCAGTCGCAGCGTGGTGCTCGGCTCCGATACCCCGCAGCCCGAATGGCGCGCGGCCATCGAGCACGCGCTCGCTTCCTTCCCGGCGCATCCTTTCCTGCTCCAGCGCTTCCACAAAGGGCGGCTCGTCGAGCAGCCCTTTCACGATCCGGCCACCGGCGCGATCGACACGATGCGCGGCCGGGTGCGGCTCTGCCCGTACTACTTCATCCTCGACGGAAAGGCCGCGCTGCGCGGCGCTCTCGCCACCATCTGCCCCGCCGACAAAAAACTCTTGCACGGCATGAAGGACGCGATCCTCGCGCCGACCGCGATCCACGCCAAAGCGTGAGAAAAAAGCGCCTGGCAGGAGGGCGGGAGGCATTGAAAAACTCGATTCGTGGCCCCGCCGGGAATCGAACCCGGATTTAAGTTCACCACTGAGAATCGAACCATCCTCATATGTAAAATCGTGGCTCGCGGAATGGCTCGCCGGCAAGGTGCAGACGAAGGCCGCTTCCTCGGGCCAACGCTATCGGCAGGTGGTGCGCGACTTCACGGCCTCGTTGGGCGCCCGCGCACAACTTTCCCTCACGAGCATGTCGCCAAAGGACATTCGCTCTTACCGGGACGCGGAGCTTGCGGCGGGCAAGAGTCCGAAGACGGCGAACCTCTCCGTCAAGATCGTGAGCGCGGCATTCCATGCGGCTCAGCGGCAAGGCTACATCGCGGCGAATCCTTGCACGGCGCTCGATGGATTGCTGGAAGAGACGGCGCAACGTGGGACGTTCACCGCGAAGCAAATGGCCCGGCTCATCGACGCAGCGGAAGGCGACTGGAAAGGCGCGATCATGCTCGGCTACTTCTCCGGCGCTCGATTGGGCGACGTGTCGAACATGCGCTGGAGCGCGATCGATCTGGAGCGCAAGCTTCTCACCTTCACGCCGAGCAAGACCAAGAAGCCGGTGACGATCCCGCTGCATCGCGAACTGGAGTGTCAGCTCTTGAAAGCGCCCGGTATCGGCAAGGCGTTTCTTTTCCCGGCGCTCGCCGGCAAGGGCACGGGCGGCAAGAGTGGCTTGAGCGGGCAGTTTGCGGCCGTCATGGCGCGGGCGGGCATTGCGGGGAAGATCACGCGCACACGGCAGACGGGCGGGCCAATAGCAGCCTGAGCTTTCACAGCCTCCGGCACAGC
>JBBRXP010000102.1:0-20079 GCA_038238555.1 Chthoniobacterales bacterium
AGCGGCTACGTGCTCATCGGGAAACTCAAGGCCCGAACGGCGGCCGAAGCCAACCGGGCGCTGCTGGAGTTGCTGGCGCGGCACCCCAGGCGTGTAAAAATGATCACGGCGGACAATGGCACCGGGTTCCACTGGTATGGGCAGATCGAAGCCGAGCATCCCGTGCGGTTCTACTTCGCCACGCCGCATCATAGTTGGGAGCGGAGGACCAATGAGAACACCAACGGACTGATCCGGCAGTATCTGCCCAAAGGTCAATCGATGGTCGGAGTAACCCAGAGCCAGTGCGACCTAATCGCCGAACAACTAAACACCCGCCCGAGAAAAAGACATGGATACAAAACACCCAATGAATGCTTCCTTCGCTACTAACCAATGTTGCACTTCAAAGTTGAACCTAGGCTTTGCGGGTGTTGCTGTAACGGCTGAACTGGAGCGGCTTCTTACCCACCGAACCGAACACGGAAAGATCGAGGACGGTGCGGCACGCATTGCCCGTGTAAGAGGAGAAAGAATTCGGGCCATCCGGCGTCGCAGGGCATGCTGCTGCTTCATCCTCATCCCCGCCTCCTTGATTACAGTCATCGCACGAACCGGAGTCGCAGTCGGAGGACTGGTTGCCGCAGGGCTGGTCATCTGCGAAGAGGGTTGGGTTGAGTTACGGGTAACGAGGAACGGCGATTTGCAATCGCCGAGAGTGGGTGGAAGTAGGCCGCAGCCGGGGGGCTTTGGGATAATTAGGCACTGACAGGGAAACGGCGGGCATTAGCTGGAAGATTGGCTGAGCGGGCTGGTTGGGCGATTGCAAATCGCCCCTCCTACTGCGCTGCTTGCATCAGGACAGGTGGCGGGCCGGCCCAGAATTCGAGGGTCTTTACTTCGCCGGATGGGGTGGTGACTGTTACCCGGTGGTTACTGATATTGGGCGAGACGGTGAAGGCGAAGGCTAACTGGGGGCGTCATCGAGCGGAATGGCGGCGGATGAGTTGCGGGGGGACAAGCTGCGAGATGGTGGGGCTCGGGAAACGCGGCGAGGGCGCCGCGGTCACTTCCTGCGACGGGGGCGTCGCAGCTACGGGGCGCGCTCCAGCGGGCTGAAATTTCAGGCTCGACTTGACCCAGCCTAGTGGCGTTACACCCGACGCTCCGACGCTAGTACTGACTAATAGACTTTCGAGTTGGGTGCGCATTGTCTGGGGGGAGATGCGGCGTCGAGATTTCAGTCGCGACTCTTGCTCTCCACATTTTGTTTTGTTTTTTTGGGGCCTTCTCACGTTGCCCACCGAATTACACGGACCGCTGGTTCTTTCGGCTAGCCGCCTCCGATGCGGGCCACGTCGCGGGCGTTGGATTCGAAGGCGGCGTTGATTGCGTTGTCGCCGGAACAAGACCAAGAGTGGGAAACAATCTGTGGGCGACGTATTCCGACCGGGTGAAAGTGCCACTCTTTTTTCAACGATTCCATAGACATGTCGCGCGGACGGTGCTGAATCCCATTTCTCGACACTCGGCTCCTGCCCATCATGCGCTTTCCTGCCACTCCTTCTGAAGCCACCTCACCGGGCGGCGCGTCCGAGGAGAAGATTTTCGAGCGAACGCTGCGGGGCGCCACGCTCGGGCTGGCGATCGCGCTCGGGCTGCCGGGGCTGGTTTTGCTCGGACTGGTGCTCTTCCTCTTGCACTCGGCGGGGTGGGTGAATCACACCAGCCAAGTCATCGCCGCCGCGCGCACCGTGGAACGACGGATGGTCGATCTGGAGATGAAGCTGCGCGGCGATCGGCTCGCGGGCGAGGCGGCACTCGCGACCGCTCGCGAGCGGATCGGCGCGCAAGTCGATGCGCTTGCGGCCCTGGTCGCGGATAATCCGGGGCAGACCGCCGCCGTCGCCGCTCTGCGCGGGCGCATGGCCGCCTGGTTTGCGGCCGGCGATGAAGCGCACCTGGAGGTCGTACGGATGAGGATCGCGGGGATCATCATGGTCGAGGAGGATCTGCGCACTCAGCGCGCGGCGGCTCTCGACCGGGGGCGCCTCGCGCTGTTTGCCGCCATTGCACTCTTTGTCTCCGTGGCCGCGCCCGTTGCGATCCTCGGGCTGCGCGGGTTGCTGCGCCGGCTGAGCGGATCGTATCGCGCCAATCTCGCGGCGGCGGAGCAGCGCGCGAGCGAATTGCGCGTGAGTCTGCGGTCGATCGGCGACGCGGTGGTGACGACCAATGCGGCGGGCGAAGTCGTCTTGCTCAATCCCGTGGCGGAACGGCTGATGGGTTGGACGACCGCGGAGGCGCAGGGCCTCGCGCTCACGGAGGTGTTTCAAATCTTCAACGAGCAGACGAGCGCGCCCGCGGAGAATCCCGTCGCGCGCGTGTTGCGGGAGCGAGTGGTGGTGGGCCTCGCCAACCACACCGTGCTCCGCGCGCGCGATGGGCGGGAGACGCCCATCGAAGACAGCGCGGCGCCCATCCTCGACGACGCGGGCGAGGTGCAAGGCGTGATCCTCGTCTTCCGCGACGTGACGGAGAAGCGGCAGGCACAGGAGGCTCTGCGCGAGCGCGCGCTGCTCGCCGCCTTGAGGGCGGACATCGCTTCGCAACTCGCCTCCAGTGGCGGGCTCGATGCCATCCTCCAGCACTGTTGCGCGCTGCTCGTGCGGTATCTCGACGCCGCGTTTGCGCGCGTGTGGACGCTCAGCGCCACGGAGCCGGTGCTCGAGTTGCAAGCCAGCGCCGGCCTTTATACGCACCTCGATGGGCCGCACGCGCGCGTGCCCGTGCGCCAGTTCAAGATCGGCCGCATCGCGCAAAGCCGGCAACCGCATCTCACCAACGACGTCGCGCACGATCCGAATATCGGCGACCCGGAATGGGCGCGGCGCGAAGGCATGGCCGCCTTTGCCGGCTACCCGCTTCTCGTTGGAGGCCGCGTGCTGGGCGTGCTCGGCGTGTTCTCACGCCGCGCGCTCTCCGAAGCGGTGCTCGGCGATCTCGCGCCGATCGCGGACGGCATCGCGCTGTGCATCGAACGCAAGCGCGCCGAGGCGGAGCTCCACTCGAGCGAGACGCTCAAGACGGCGATCATTGATACTTCGCTCGATGGCTTGATCCTCATGGACCATGAAGGCCGGATCGCGGCGTGGAGCGCCGCCGCCGAGGGCATCTTCGGCATGTCGCGGACGGCGGCGATCGGGCGCCTGCTGGGCGACACCATCGTGCCCGAAAGGTTGCGCGAGGCGCACCGGATCGGCCTCGCGCGCTATGTGGCCACGCGCGAGGGGCGCATCCTCGGCAAGCGCTACGAACTACCCGCGCTGCGCGCCGACGGGTCGGAATTTCCGTGCGAGATTTCCATCAGCCACATTCCCGGCACCGAGCCGCCGCTCTTCGCCGGATTTGTGCGCGACATCACGGAAAGAAAGCTGGCGCAGGCGGCGCTGAGCGCCAGCGAGGAGCGGCTGCGCTTCATGGCCGAGACGATGCCGCAGAAAATTTTCACCGCCAAGGCCACCGGCGAAGTGGATTACTTCAATCAGCAGTGGATGGAATTCACGGGCCTCTCCTTCGAGCAAATCCGGGACTGGGGCTGGACGCAGTTCATTCATCCCGAGGATCTCGAGGCCAACGTGCAGCGCTGGCGGCACTCGATCGACACCGGCGAATCCTTTCAAATCGAACACCGGTTTCGGCGCGCGGATGGCGCGTGGCGCTGGCACCTGAGCCGCGCGCGGCCGCTGCGCGATGCCGCGGGCCGCGTGCTCATGTGGATCGGCTCGAACACGGATGTCGATGATGTGAAGCGCTCCGAGCAGGATGCCGAGCGCGCGCGACAGCAGGCCGAGGATGCCTCGAAAGCGAAGGACGATTTTCTCGCCGCGCTCTCGCACGAGCTGCGCACGCCGCTCACGCCCGTGCTTATGACGGCCGCGGCTTTGCGCGAAGACGAGCGGCTGCCCGCCGATGCGCGCGAGCAGCTCGGGATGATGGAGCGCAATATCGCCCTCGAGGCGCGGCTCATCGACGACTTGCTCGATCTCACGCGCATCGCCAAGGGCAAGCTGCCGCTGCGGCCGCAAGTGTGCGAAGCCCACTCGCTCATCGGCCTGGCGGTGGAGATCGTGCGCGATGAAGCGCAGGCCAAGTCGATCGCTCTCGAGTTGGATCTCACCGCCCGCCGCACCGGCCTGCTCGCCGACCCGGCGCGCTTTCAACAGGTCATTTGGAATCTGTTGCGCAACGCCGTGAAGTTCACTCCGCGCGGCGGCCGCATTGCCATCCACACGCGCGATGCCGCCGCCGACGACGAACCGGGCCGGCTTTGCATCGAGGTCACCGACTCCGGCATCGGCATCGCACCCGAAGCGCTCGACAAGATTTTCCTGCCCTTCGAGCAAGCCGGCCTCACGGGGGTGCACCGCTTTGGCGGCATGGGCCTGGGCTTGGCCATCGCGCGCGCCATCGTCGATCTGCACGGCGGCACCATCCACGCCGAGAGCGCCGGCAAAGACCGCGGCGCCAGTTTCGTCGTCGAACTGCCCGGCGCGACCGAGCCGCCCTCGGGCGTGACTGCCGCCAGCACCCAGCCGCTGCTTGCCGGCGCCTCGCCGCTTCCCATCCAGCGCGGCGGCCCCGGCCTGCGTTTGTTGTTGGTGGAAGATCACGCGCCGACTCTCCAGGTGCTCGCCCGTTTGCTCGCCCGCGCCGGCCACAGCGTGGTGACCGCCAGCTCCGTGGCCGATGGGCTGGCCGCCGCGGCCGCCGGCACATTCGATCTGGTGATCTCCGACCTCGGCCTCCCCGACGGCACCGGCACGGAGCTCATGCAAAAGCTGCGGGACACCCACGGCCTGCGAGGCATTGCCTTGAGCGGTTACGGAATGGAAGAGGATCTCGCCCGCTCGCGCGACGCCGGCTTTGCCATGCACCTGATCAAGCCGGTGGATTTCAATCAACTCCAGCGCGCGGTGCGAGAACTCAGCGCGGGAGACCCAGCACCAAAAGCGTAGTCCTTCCGCGCAGGGCTCACCCGAGCGCGGCGAGGATTTCGTCTTTCTTCACCCGGTCAGTGAAGTCGGCGAAGGTCTCCTCGCCCTGCTTTTTTGCGTCGTAGATTTTCAGCAGCTTGTCGATGAAGAGATGCACGTCTTTGGCGATGATCTTGCCTTTGAGCAGTTCGTTAAAGCGGCGGTTTTCCCCCAGGCGTCCGCCGATGAAGGCGTCGTAGGCATCAACCATCGTGCCGTCGATTTTGGTGCGCGCGCCGCGAAAGCCGATGTCGGCGATTTGATGCTGCCCGCACGAACTCGGGCACCCGCTGAAGTGGATGCGGATTTTGCCTTTATACCAGCCGCTCTGCGTTTCGAGTTGGTCGAGGAGTTCGATCATGCGGTTCTTGGTCTCGGCCACGGCGAGGTTGCAGAACTCGATGCCCGTGCAGCTCACGCAGCCTTGGCGGAAGTTCGAGGGCTTGTAGTCGAGGCCGAATGTGTCGAGGTCGGCCTTGAGCGCCGGCAGATTTTTTTCGGGCACATTGACGATGAGAAGATTCTGTTTGTTGGTGCACCGGATCGAGTCCTGACCGGGCGCGCAGTATTTCGCGGCAAGTTCAGCAATCCGCCCGAGTTGGTCGTTGCGAATGCGACCGCCTGGGAAGCAGATGCCGACCCAATAAAGATCGGCCTGCTTTTGTTTGTGGATGCCGAGGTGATCGGCCTCCTGATCGCGGATTACTGGGAACTGCGCGTGCCGCTCGAGCGTAAAACCGAGGCGCGCTTCGATCTCGGCGAGCAACTTCTCCGCGCCCCAATCGTGGCAGAGAAATTTGAACCGTGCGTTGTTTCGCTTGAGCCGGTAGCCCTCGTCGCGAAAGATTTCGCTCACGGCTTTCACCACTGGCCACACCAGGCCGGGCCGGATGAAGACGGGCAGCGCTATCGCCAGCTTTGGCGAAGAGCTTAAACCGCCGCCGATCTTAATTCCGTAGCCGCGCTCCTCGCCGCGCTGCACTCCGAAGAGGCCGCAGCAATTGATGTCAGGCTGCGCGCAATGGAGGCAGCATCCGCTCACGGAGATTTTATATTTGCGCGGAAGATTCGAGAACTCGCGATTGTCGGTCATCTTCGCCGAGACCAGGCGCAGTTCCGCCGTGGCGTCGAGGATTTCCCGCGGGTCGATCCCCGCCACGGGGCAGCCGACCACGTTGCGCGTATCGTCTCCGCACGCGCCGCTGGTGGTGATGCCCACGGCGGCAAGCTCGCCGAAAATGGCCGGCACATCCTCGATGCGCAGCCAGTGGAACTGGATGGTCTGCCGCGTGGTGATGTCGCAAAACCCGTGGGCGTAACGATCCGAGATGCCCTGGAGCGCACGCGCTTGCGCAGCGGTGATCTGGCCTCCGGGGATTTTGGTGCGCAGCATGAAGTAACCTGAGTCCTTCGGCTTCTGCCGATAGACGCCATACCATTTCATGCGGTCGAAATCCCCGTCGTCGATGGAAGCGAAGCCGGTGCGAGCGTAGCGATGGATGTCGTGGATGACATCGAGCCCATCCTTGTCGAGCTTCAACTTTTCCTGCAGCGTGAGGGGGATGAGGCCCTGCTTCACGGCGGCGTAGTTGGGATGAATGTCGATCATTGGCGAAGGAAAAATCGGGGGGTGAAAGGTAGGAGTCGCGTATGGCAATGCAAAGGCTTTTCCAGAGCGAAGGATCCGGGTGGATCGACAGTGAGGCCAGTCGCCAGTGTGAGATTGCCGCCGGTCAGGATGTAAAGTGAAACGGGCTCCGAAACCGGCGTGTTTAAAGAGGATCGCTCGTGCGATTCATAAGTCCGTCACTTTTATCTCTCTCGAAATGTTATATGAAGCATACTTCCACTCGTTGTTTCA
This sequence comes from Chthoniobacterales bacterium, assembly GCA_038238555.1. Lineage (GTDB taxonomy): Bacteria > Verrucomicrobiota > Verrucomicrobiia > Chthoniobacterales > Chthoniobacteraceae > JANNXQ01. The sequence continues at coordinate 6,877 of JBBRXP010000102.1, forward strand.
GCCTTACTAAGTCTCCCATGATCCCACTATTATTTGTTCCCATGCTGGCCGCTGCTGGTTGGGCGTTTCTCACATGGTTGCTCGGCGGAGGTCTCGGCTTGGCCGTCCTCGTATTTATCGTCCTCAAGATTGCGGGCCGATAGCCTACCGGCACGTTCGGTCGCGCCGGTAAGAGATGCCGCCTTGTCCCGACCAGCGATCAGTTCCCGCCTTTGGACATTGAGCAGTGGAATTGCTTTTCCACTTTGGAAATGCCTCGGCTGAGCGGATCGAGCCGGTTGAAACGCCTGAAGCATTAAACAAGGTTAGCTTACACATCTATCACGTCGTTCTCTCTCGGTTGGCCAGCTTCGCTCCTGGGCGGCTTGACCGCGGCGGCAGCGGCTGATTTGCGAAAACGCGTGAGGAAGCTCAAATCGACTCCGAAATGCGCGAGGCAACGCAGCAGGAGCAAGACGGCGGCGGCTTCGTCCAGATTGCCGATCAACGGCAGATTATCCGGGATGAACTCGATAATGCCAGCGTCGGGATTGAGTAGGTAAATTCCGCAGAAAAGTCCGACGGCAGCAACGAGGAGATTTTGGAACGATCTTTTCATGGTGGGGAGCGAGGCGAAAAGTTCCCTCACTCGGAAGTGAAGCGCAAGGACGACCTCGTCTCTGAATGTCCACAAGATATTGTGGCCTATATTTTCCCAGACCACTCTGAATAGCGCTTGCCTTCAATTCCGCCTGTGGCAGTCTGCACACGCCCCATGTATCTGAAATCGCTCGAAATCTTCGGATTCAAGTCCTTTGCCCCAAAAACGGTTCTCAATTTCCACGAAGGCGTCACCTGCATCGTCGGCCCGAACGGCTGCGGCAAATCCAACGTGCTCGACGCAATGCGCTGGGTGCTCGGTGAACAATCGGCGAAGGCATTGCGGGGTGGGGAAATGGCGGACGTGATTTTTTCCGGCACCGATTCGCGCGCGGCGGTGGGGATGGCCGAGGTGTCGATGACTTTCGATGAATGCGAGGAAGCGCTCGGGCTGGACTGGCGCGAGGTCACCATCACGCGCCGCGTCTTTCGCGATGGCGGCAGCGAGTACCTGCTCAACAAAACGCCGTGCCGGCTCCGGGACATCCACCAGCTCTTTATGGACACGGGCATCGGACGCAGCGCTTACTCCATCATGGAGCAGGGAAAGATCGATATGATCCTCTCCTCGCGGCCCGAGGATCGGCGCGCGATCTTCGAGGAAGCCGCGGGCATCACGAAGTACAAGGCGCAAAAAAAAGAGGCGTTGCGGAAGCTCGAAGCTACGGAGGCGAATTTGTTGCGGCTCGCGGACATCATCCGCGAAGTGAAGCGGCAGATCGGTTCGCTGCAACGACAGGCCGGCAAGGCGCGACGCTACCAGTCGCTGCTCGGCGATCTGCGGCTGCTCGAGACGCATCATGCGAAGCGGCAGTTTGACTCGTTGGAAGAACAACGCGGCGAGGCCGCGGAAAATCTCGCGGCGCTCGCCGGCAGGCAAGGGGAGCACGAGCAGGAGATCGAGCGGCAGGAGGGCGAAGTGGCCGTCCAGCGCGCGGCGCTCGAAGATATGGAGCAGAAGCTCAACGGAGCGCGCCAGGCCGTGAACGACATCCGCGCGCGCATCTCGAGCGATGAAAATCGGGTCGCATTCAATCGCGAGCGCGTGCTCGAATTTCAGAGCCTCGTCGAGCGTTACCGCGGCGATGTCGCTGGCTCGGAGGAAAAGTTGCGCATCGCCGAAACGCAGCTCCACGACACGGATGCCGAGCTCGAGCAGATCACCGCGCTGCTCGCTGCCGAGTTGCGGCGCATGGAGGAAAAGCAGGCCGCCACCGCCGCGCTCACCGCGCAACGCGCCGAAGCGGAGCAGACCATCTCGCAAGTCGCGCAGGAGACCGCGCGGCTGGAAAACAGGCTCAGCGGATTGCGCGGGCAGCTCGCCAGCGTGATGCAGCAACGCGATGGCGCCGAGGCCCGGCTCGCCGTGCTGAGCGGCGAGTGCGAGCAACTCACCTTTGCCTTTGCCCAGCTCACCGAGCAGCAGAGCGCCACACAGGCGGAACTCGACCGGGCCATCGCCGACGGGGAATCTCGCGCTGCCGCACTCGCCGGCGTGGAGGCCCTGCTCCGCGAAGCGCAAAGCGGGCTCGGCGAAGTGGATCGCCAATTGCGCGAGACGCAGAAGACGCTGTCGGAAAAAGAATCGAAACTCGAAGTGCTCCGCGCGCTCAACGCCGGCGGCGAAGGCTTCTCCGGCGGCGCGCAGGCCGTGCTCCGCGGGCTGGACAATCCGGATTTCTTTCGGCCCGCCGTGCTCGGCGCGCTGGCGCAGTTCCTCGATGTCGCGCCGGAATTCGTGACCGCCGTGGAAGCCGCGCTGGGAGCCAATCTCCAGACCATCGTGATGAAGGACACGATGGTCGCCGAAGCCGTGGTGAAGACGCTCACGGCGCACAAGCTCGGCAGGGCGGTGCTCGCGCTGCGGGATTGCCAATTGCCAATTGCCAATTGCCAATTGGGAACCGTTCCCGGCGGCGCAATCTGCTGGTTGCGGGACAAGGTTGACGTGTCACCCGAGGTTGCGCCATTCATCGATCGTCTGCTCGGCGCCACGCTGCTCGTGCCCGATCTCGGAACCGCGTTGCGCGGCGTGGCAAATTGGAAATTGGAAATTGGAAATTGGCAATGCGTCACCCTCTCCGGCGAAGTGCTCACCGCCCACGGCATCCTCACCGGCGGCGCGACGGGCGAGGCAACGAACTCCGTGCTCGAACGCAAGAACCAGATCGCCGCGCTCGCGATTGAGGAAGCGGCGGTGCGCGCGCAACTCGCCACGCTCAACGCACGGCGCGAAGAGGCGCTGGTCGAGATCGCGCGCATCCACTCGCAGCTCGATGAGGCGCGGGAGGAAAAGCAAAACGCCGCGCTCCTGGTCTCGACCCTCCGCGGCCAGCTCGGCCTGCTCGAACGCGAGACCAAAGACACCGAGCGCAAACGCCAGAGCCTCGACGGCGAACGCGCCAGCAGCGAAGCGCGCCACGCGGAAGCCATCGCGCGGCTTGGAAAATTGGAGGCCGAGGTCGCCGCCTGCACGCAGCAGGCCGGCGCGCTGGACGGCCGGCGGATCGAGGCCCAGAGCCAGCTCGAAAGCTTGCGCGCGCAGGAAGCCGAGCTCGCCGGCGAACTCAACGAACTGAAAATCAAAGTCGCCACCGAGCGCCAGCGCCACACGTCGCTGCATCATCAGCGCGCGCCGATGGAGGCGCGGCTCGGCGAACTGAGCGAGCTCATCGCGCAGCGCCAGCTCGACATCGCCGCCTACCGGCAGCGCTCCGAATCCACAGCCGCCGAGAGCGCCGGGATCGAGACCAGTCTCGAAGCTTTGCGCACTCGCGTGGGCGACGCCGAACTGGAAGTCGCGCGCCTCCTCGACGAGCGCGCTAACTTCGCCGCTGCCGCCGACGAACTCGGCAACACGCTGCGCATCCTGCGCCACCAGCTCAGCGAATGCCACGACCAGCGCAGCCGTCTCGAAGTGAAAAGCACTCAGCTCGAGATGAAGCTCACCGCGCTCACCGAGCACATTCAGAAGCGTTACCAACTCGACCTGCGCGCATTTGAGCGCGACCTCCACGGCCTGCGCGTGGCCGTGCGCGAACAGGCCAGGCGCGCCAAAGTAGGCGGGACTTCCGAGTCCCGCGCGGAAGGCGGCGAACCCGCCGACGTGGCCACCCAACCAACCGCGCAACCCGCGCGTGGCTTGGAAGCCCCGCCTACTGACGATGCCTTTGCTCTCGACTGGGAGCGCATGGAAGAGATGGTGCGCGAGCTCGATGCGAAGCTCGATTCAATGGGCCCGGTGAACATCGACGCCATCCAGGAATACGACGAACTCGAAGAGCGCCACACCTTCCTCGAGCAGCAAAACACCGACCTCGTGAACGCAAAGGCCGAGCTGCTCTCGACCATCACCAAGATCAATCACACGACCCGCACGCTTTTCGCCGACACGTTCGAAAAGATCCGCGTCAACTTCGGCGAGATGTTCACCGAGCTCTTCGGCGGCGGCAAAGCCAGCCTCCTTCTCACCGAGGAAAGCGACCCGCTCGAGAGCGGCATCGACATCATCGCCAAGCCGCCCGGCAAGCAGCTCCAGAGCATCACGCTGCTCAGCGGCGGCGAGAAAACCATGACGGCAGTCGCGCTGCTTTTCTCCATCTACATGGTCAAGCCCTCGCCCTTCTGCGTGCTCGATGAAATGGACGCGCCGCTCGACGAATCCAACATCAGCCGCTTCATCAAAATCCTCGATCGCTTTGTGGCGCAGAGTCAGTTCGTAGTCATCAGCCACAACAAGCGCACCATCGCGCGGGCCGACGCGCTCTACGGCGTGACCATGGAAGAGCACGGCGTCTCGAAACTCGTCGGCGTGAAATTCGCGCGCCGCGAAGACAGCGCGGAAAAAGAAGACGTGCTCGCCACGAGCAACTCGCCGTCGAGCCCAAGCATCGCCGAGACTTTTGGAAAGCACGGCAACCTCGCGAGCGAAGCCGCGTAGCTGCGACGTCCTCGCCGCGGGGGGGTTGAAGCATGCAGTGGCAATGAGCGCCGACAAATGATTCGATCCCGCATCCATGAACACCCATCAAACGAAAATCGATCGCTACTCCGTCGTTTACATGACCGGCGGAAATGAGAGCCCCTCCATCAACTGCTTTGATGGGCAGACCTATGTCGCAAAGCTGGTCTTCCACGACCTCGCGGGGCCGCTTCCGCCCAATGCGATGATCCAACTGGGAGGCAGAGATGTTCTCTATCTGCGATACCGGCTCGGCCAGTTTGCCGATGTGATAGACATTCTCCGCAACGAGAAGCCCCTGTTCTTGCAACTCACCACTCCGAGTCTCATAGGATTCCTCGCCACAAAAGATTTGGAGCCGGTGGGTGAAGCAGAGCTGTAAGCAGAAGAGAGTAAGCGCGGGGATGAGCCTGACGTTCAGAAGGCCGACGACTTCACCCAAGATTTCGCGCGGCAATTCGCGTGGTATGTGGAAAACGTCGGTGAACTATCCGCGGCAGTTCAGCACCGATGGCGATGGAGTGGTCCCGAAACGTCGCGAGCCCGGTGAGGGGGCGGCGGTGACCGTTTCACCGCCAACAATTTTGGATGGCGTCATCCCCCGTCACGTCGGTGATCGCGTATCCGAAATGCAGTTGTCCAAGTGATCCACATTTTTCACGGCCCACGGATTGTAGCTGGCCCAATTGAGAGCGACGGAATCGCCGGTGGCCGACGGCGTGACGATGTCCTCCGCCCTCTGGGTCAGGAACACGACGGAGCATGTCCCTCCAGGGATTTCCCGGCGTCCCGCCCATCCCAAACTGCGCTTAACTTAAGGCTATCTAGTTGATTCAACCTACGTCAATCTGTAGTGGTGGGCGATGGCAGAGGATTATCCCGCCACGCTCTTGGAGTTTGAAGGGCGGTTTTCCACCGACCAAGCGTGTCGGGCTTACCTCACAGCGCTGCGCTGGCCCGAGGGTTTTGTCTGCCTGCGCTGCGGTGGGCGCGAAGCTTGTTTGCACAGTCTCTCGCTATCAGACCACCGTGATCGTCGGCACGCAATTGCTGCCGCGCGTGCATCGGGTGGCTGCGCTCATCAAGCGTTGGTTACTGGGCACCATCAGGGAGCCGTGCGACCAGAGCACTTGGACTATTACCTCGAAGAATTTACCTTTCGCTTCAATCGCCGGAAATCGGCTTTTCGAGGCAAACTCATTTACCGATTGGTTCAGCAAGTGGTGGAGGTTGCGCCCCCCCTTGCAAGCAACTCGAGGCGGCAACCCCAAGGCGTTGGGGTAGGTCGAGTCAACTAGTGTAGACCGTCAAGCAGATTGCACGTTATTGAGGTTGCGGCGTCCGCGCTTAACTTTTTCGAGAATGTCAGCAGCGGTTGCGGTCCAGACGCAGGGTTTTGGATCAGCATTATGAACGCGGATGTGCTCTTCGATCGCGTGGTTTAGTTCGGTGACGTTGCGGAAGACTCCCCGGCGAAGGCTCCTTTCCGTGAGATCGCGAAAGAAGCGCTCCACCATATTGAGCCAAGAGGCGCTGGTCGGCGTAAAATGAAAATGGAATCGGGAATGACGCTTGAGCCAGCTTTTGACGTTTTCATGCTTATGGGTGGCATAGTTGTTGCAAATGACCCGCCAATCCCTGCTGAGCATAGCGTTGACGCCAGCGCCCAACCTTGCCGGGGTCTTGCTTCAAGCATTTGGCAATCTCCTGGTTCTCGAAACCGCCCGCGGCAAGCAGGATCATGGCGGAGCGTTCCCTCAACCGTATCGAACTGCTCCGAGCTTTACAGAACCTTTGTAGCTTCCTGCGCTCTGCCTTAGTCAATTGAATGTCTGGTGCGATCGCGATTGGGCGACGGAGTTGTACCAGCCGGAGTCGCAAGACCGGACCGCGCCCGCGGTTGGACTTGGAGCGCTCCGCCACAACCACCAACAAAACGTCGCTACTGCGAAAGTCAGCATGGCAGCTATGATGGAGCGCTTATTCACGTTTTATTTGTCGAAAAACGCTTTCATCAGCGCACTCCAAAATCCCTTTACTTGCATGTTCGTGAAGTTGAACTGTCCACTATGCCATTTGCGGTCGCTAAAGTCTCCTTGGGCCAGGGGATCGGAACCCCAAAGCCCCCCTTGACGTCCGCCGACCACTACTCCCGACATATTTACCGTGCTTGCAAATCCAACTACCGGTCGAGAAACCCGTCCTAATGCTCGGGAACGCGCTTCGGAAGCGTAAGACATGATTTCGTAACTGTCGACGGGATTACTTTGATCGCCGGGGTCCAGTATTGTGAGGGGCGCACGAATGAAATGTCCCAGCACGTAATTCCACCCGAAATCGGGTTTTAGTTCCTGGTCGAGCTCCCAAATATAGGTGTTCAATGCTCAGTCATTTAAATTGAAACAATTGACTTTGGTTTGCGCGCCCGCAGCATTAGGCGGAAGCCAATTTGAATACACATTGGCCATAGTTGGCCCGGTGGAAAATAGAGTTGGGATTGCCGGAAAGCTCAGTGGAAAGCCAATAGTCGGGTCGTAACATTGCGCGCAAACAGCCGCCTGGCACGCCGCGTAGGTGTTGATCTTTCTGCCGGCACGCCCGAGTAACCGCAACGCTTCGCCTGCGATGACATTTCCATGGCTATGAGTTATGTCGCTATTGAAGCTAATGCCAGCAAGAAGCGGGCTACCGGTTCTTTGGATGGCGGGAGCGGGGAATCCCGTCGCCTTAACTGTGAAGCTACTCTGCTTGTCGAGAGGGAAGGTCGCGCGATCGGCACTCACAATTTGTGGGGCTTGATTGACCGTTAAATCGAAAGTCTGCCGCACCGAACCACCGTAATTGTAGCGCTGAAAGTGATCGTGTATTTGCGGCCCGCGTCGGGGGCAGGAGTGCCAAAAAGCATATAGGTTGCATTGACAATATCGAAAGAAACTCCGGCGGGCAGTGCCGCACTGTCAACGGTAATGGCCGGCGCGGGATCTCCCGTGGCCGTGACCGCAAACTCTTTATAGGTGCCAGCCGTGAAAGTAACGCTTGTCCCGCTCGTGAATTCCGGTGCAACGCCGACGGTGAGTTTCAAATCTTGGGAGATGCCGGCGGATACGCTGTCGACGTAGGCGCGCAAGGTCAGGTGCCATTCGCCGATTTGCCCCGCAGTGGGTACGCCGCCGAGGCCAGCCGTGCCGTTGTCGCCTGATGAAAAACCCACGCCATCCGGGAGGTCTGCATCGGAGCCATCTCGAGTTACGCGATTGGCTTAATGGAGCTACCACCCACCTTATGGACCAGCGTGCTCTTAGTCACCTTCATTCATTTCGCACATTATCCGAGCCGGGCGCGCGCGAGCCGAGGCGCATGTCTCCAAGCGAAGTCGCACGAGGACGGCGGCGCTCCGATGTGAGTCAAGGGCGGGATGATATCGGCAAGCCTCTGGACGATATCGGCAAATGATTTCCCCATGTCATGGAAGCGTTTCCCAATATCATGGAAGCGTTTCCCAATATTGTGGTTTGATTTTCCCATATCCGCGGAAACTCGCGGTGGGGCTGCCGGGTCGCCCGCCCACCGTGCGCTCTATTCCCCCCCCGCCACCTCGGCGGACACTTGAGGCGAATGGTGGCTGGGCCGAATGGCATTAAGGTGCGTTGCGCACATAGTCTTCCTCGGAATGCGCGACACACTCGGGAAGCCCGACGGTGGTTAAGAGGCTGAGTCCCGCCCGGGGAAGCCGGAGACTCTTCCGGGCAGCGTCACCACCGGCGCTCCCATCCGAAGCTCGCGCACGACCTGCCCCGGGCTCGCCGCGCTGCGCTCTACGTTGCGCGCGCGGATGCAGGCTTCGCCGCTCACGGATGCGGCGGGTTTTGCGCGGAGTGTGGAAGACGCCTACCGGCTCATGCGGCGGCGCTGGTGCGCGGCGCAACGGCTGACCCAAGGGAACGAGTCTGAGCCGGAACGAGGCAGTCGGAGCGCGGGTTTCTGACCCGTGCGGCCGGCGGCAATCTGTGCCGCTCGCGCTCGCTCTTTTCGCGGCGGCGTCCGGGATCCACCAAATGGTGAGAGCAAGTTTCAATGACATGGAGTGCCGTTGGCCGCGCGGATCGGACATCCGCGTTCCGCGGTGAACTGCATCGTTGCGGCTGAGATTCCTGCGGACCCGAGGCCAGCGGCACGCGTAAGTTCATCGCTTTCCCAATTAAAGGAAAATCATTTTCCAAATGATGAGGGAGGCGCAATATGCTTGGAAAGCTCACCGGCGTTCCCTCGACGATGCGGGCAAGAACGCCCTTATCTTACTCCCTGTCGGCGTTCCGCGAGGAGGGGCTTGAAACTTGCGGAGTCTTCAAGCCAAATGGCGCTCACCCCAAAGCAATGATTGAACGACTCCCCATTCATTTTGCGCCGCGGGCGGGCCCATGTTTATAGAACCGCAGAAAGCCCCAGCACCTGGCTCCGTAGGAGCGGTATATCCTGGGCGGACGGTGAGACATGCCGCTCCCACGGAGCTGACACGGCTCTCTTTTCGACGAGTCTATAAGCAAGTCGCGCCGACAGCATTGTATGTTGGACTTTGGGTGTTTCTCCCTGCTCCGTGGCACGACTATCATTGCAATTGAGCCGTGAAAGCTTCGCTATTACACTCGGCCTTTGAAGGGAGGCGCATCTTTGTTACTGGCCACACCGGTTTCAAGGGGGGCTGGCTGTGCGAGTGGTTGCTCGGCCTCGGCGCGGAGGTGGCTGGCTACAGCCTCGCGCCGGATGCCACCCCGGCGCTCTTCGAGCGACTCGGGTTGGAAACGCGCATGCACCATCGCATCGCCGACGTGCGCGACCCCATCCTGTTGGCGAAGGCGATTGGCGAGTTCTCTCCCGAATGCATCTTTCATCTCGCGGCCCAGCCGATCGTGCGCGCTTCTTATGCCGCGCCTGTGGAAACATTCGCCATTAATATCATGGGCACGGTGCATCTTCTCGATGCTTTGCGTGGGCGGAGTGAGTCGTGCGCGATGGTTATCGTTACCACGGATAAGTGCTACGAGAATCTGGAGAACGATCATCCGTTTCGCGAAACCGATCGGCTCGGTGGGCACGACCCCTACAGCGCCAGCAAGGCGGCGGCGGAGTTACTCGTGGAGAGTTACCGCAGATCCTTCTTTGCCGACCCGAGTAAGATCGCCGTGGCCTCGGCGCGCGCGGGTAACGTAATCGGTGGTGGCGACTGGTCGGCCGATCGCATCGTGCCCGATGCGGTGCGCGCTCTCTCGGAGGGACGGGAAATCTCCGTGCGCAATCCGCGCTCGACCCGGCCCTGGCAGCATGTGCTGGAACCCTTGAGCGGTTACCTGCTGCTCGCCGCGCGATTGCTATGTCGGCAGGAAGATGAGTTATGCTCGGCATTCAATTTCGGACCCGGCGCGGAATCCACGCGCACTGTGCGTCAACTCGTGGAAGAGATACTTACTCACTGGCCGGGAAGCTGGCGCGATGCTTCCGACCCATCGGCCCCGCACGAGGCGCGGCTGCTCCGGCTCTCGGTGGAGAAGGCGGCGCGGTTGCTGGAGTGGCGGCCTGTGTGGAGCTTTGAGGAGTGCGTGCGAGCCACCGTCGAATGGTATCGCGCCGCCGACGCGCCGGCCATCACGCGCAAACAAATCGCCGCCTACACTCGCAAGGCCGGCGAACTGGACCTACCGTGGGCCTCACCGAATGGAAGACGCTGAAAAACTTCGCGAAGAAATAACTCGCCTCACCCGGCAATATACCCGGCTGCGCCACCGCGCATCGCTTCCCGGCTCGCAGCGCGCGGACTCGGAGTTCGCGCCGGGAGTTACTTCCATCCCTTACGCCGGCCGCGTGTTTGATGCCGATGAAGTCGAGGCGGCCGTGGCTTCGTCGCTGGATTTCTGGCTTACTCTCGGCGCGGAGGGCGATGCCTTTGAGAAGGAGCTCGCCACTTACCTGGGGATCAAGCGCTCGATACTTGCCAACTCGGGATCGTCTGCCAATCTGCTCGCCTTTTCCGCGCTCACCAGCGTGAAGCTTCCGCCGGAACGGCGAGTAAGACGGGGCGATGAAGTCATCACCGCCGCCGCGGGTTTTCCGACGACAGTCGCGCCGATCGTTCAAAACGGCGCGGTGCCCGTGTTTCTCGACAGCGATCCTCTTACGTCGAACATCGACGTGCGACAGCTCGAAGAAGCTTACACACCGGGCAAGACCAAGGCGGTGATGATGGCGCACACGCTCGGCAATCCCTTCGATATCGGCGCGGTCACGGACTTTTGCCGGCGCCACAATCTCTGGCTGGTCGAAGATAACTGCGACGCGCTGGGCGCCGAGTATCTCAAGGGAACCAATGATTTATCCACGGAAGACACAGGAGGCACTGAAATGAAATCGCGCAGAGAAGGTCCAGGCCCGCAAGTCATCGCTCCTTCCGTGTCTTCCATGGACGCCAAACCCTGTTACGGCCTCACCGGAACCTTTGGCGACTTGAGCACGCAGTCCTTCTACCCTCCGCATCATCTTACTCTCGGCGAAGGCGGCGCGGTGAACATCGTGCGCAATATGCAATTGAAGGTGCTCGTCGAGAGCTTCCGGGATTGGGGCCGCGATTGCTGGTGCGCGAGCGGCAAGGATGACACTTGCGGCAAGCGCTTCGGCTGGCGGCTCGGCGAGTTACCCGAGGGATACGATCATAAGTATATCTACAGCCATTTGGGTTATAACATGAAGCCGCTCGACTTACAGGCAGCCATCGGGCGCGCGCAGTTAAAGAAGCTTCCCGCTTTCATCCAGGCGCGGCGGGAGAATTGGGAAACCCTGCGCCAGAGCCTCGCGCCTCTCGAAGAGTATTTCGATTTCATGCAACCCACTCCGCGTAGCAGACCGTCGTGGTTTGGTTTTATGCTGCTGCGCAAGGCCGATGCACCCTTTACCCGCACCGGCCTGGCCCGCTTCCTCGAATCGCGGAAGATCGGCTGCCGCATGCTTTTCGGTGGCAACCTCGTGCGCCAGCCCGCCTTCATGCAGCTCGCGCAGGAAAGACCGGGTGCTTTCCGTGTAATCGGCGACCTACCGGGCGCGGACCGTTTGATGAATGAATCGCTCTTCGTTGGCGTGTATCCAGGGCTCACGCGCGCGATGCTCGATTACATCGCCGAGAGCATCCACGACTTCGTAAAAACCAAGTGACGCCGCCGCTCCCGCGCGAAGACTTGCAGCATGTGCTCGATCGGACGCTGCCGCTATGGGAGGAGTTACGGGGCAGGCGCATCTTCATTACGGGTAGCACCGGCTTTTTCGGAATGTGGCTGGTGGAAACATTTCTCTTTGCCCACGCCGCACTCGGCCTTGGCGCGCGCGCCGTGCTACTTACTCGGGATCCTGCTGCCTTTGCTCGCAAGGCGCCGCACATTACATCGCATCCGGCTATCGAGATGCTGGTAGGCGACGTGAAAATATTTGCGTTTCCGCCGGGCGAGTTCTCCCACGTTATCCACGCTGCCGCTACTTCGGGCACTCCCGTGCCGCCGTTGGAAATGCTCGATACCATTTTTGGGGGAACGCGCCGCGTGCTCGACTTCGCCGTGGCCGCCGGTGCAAGCAAGTGCCTGTTCACAAGCTCTGGCGCAGTCTATGGCCGGCAGCCTCCGGACCTGACGTACATTACCGAGACCTACCCAGGCGCACCCGACTTATCTGAGCCAACCTCAACTTATGGCGAAGGCAAGCGCGTTGCCGAGTTACTATGTGCGACTTACAGCCGGCAATATGCCCTCGAGACAAAGATTGCGCGTTGCTTTGCCTTCGTCGGCCCGCATCTGCCGCTCGATACCCATTTCGCGATCGGTAACTTTCTCCGCGACGCGCTTGCCGGAGTTCCGCTCATGGTCCGTGGCGACGGCACACCGGTTCGCTCCTATCTCCACGCCGCCGATCTCGCGATTTGGTTGTGGACTATCTTATTCCGGGGAACAAGCAGCCGGGCATATAACGTAGGTTCCGAACAAGGCGTGAGCATTGCGAACCTAGCCTGCAAGGTGCGTGACTTACTCGATACTTCCTTGATCGTGCACATTGCCCGGGCGCCAGATCCGAATCGCCCGCCGGCGCGCTACGTCCCCTCGACAGCTAGAGCCGCGGAAGAACTTGGGCTGCGCGAAACCATCCCGTTGGAGGAAGCGATCGCGAGGACCGCGACATGGCAACGGAGTGCCGGGCTTTAGCCCGCACAGCCGCCTCTTGTGATGCAGCGATCTTTTGCACTGGCGCCGCCGTCACGGGCTGAAGCCCATGACTACTTTCTCGCTTACTCGTGATTACCACGGATTTTCTCGTCATCGGCGGCGGCATCGTCGGCATTAGCACCGCCCGTGAACTGAAGCGGCGCCATCGCGATGCCACGGTGACATTGATCGAAAAGGAACCTGCCTGTGGACTTCACGCCAGCGGTCGCAACAGCGGCGTCATTCACGCCGGCTTTTACTACTCGGCCGACAGCCTCAAGGCGAAGCTTACCCGTGCCGGCAACCGCGCGATGACGGAGTATTGCGAAGCCAAAAAGATTCCACTTAATAAGTGTGGCAAGTTAGTCGTGG
>JBBRXP010000103.1:0-19862 GCA_038238555.1 Chthoniobacterales bacterium
CGATCCGGGCTACGAAGCGGAGGTCGTCCGCGCGTTCGCCGCGCTTGTCGAGAAGGGGCTCGTGTATCGTTCGAAGAAGCCCGTCTATTGGAGCACCGGCGCGCAGACGGCTCTGGCAGAGGCGGAGGTGGAATATGCCGATCGCGAGGACCCGGCGATCTTCGTGAAATTTCCGATCGTGAGCGGACCGCTCGCGGGCAAGGCGAGCATGGTCATCTGGACCACCACGCCGTGGACCTTGCCGGCAAACGTGGCCATCGCGGTGCATCCGTCGCAGCGTTATCTCGTGAAGGCGCTGCGGCGAAATGCGGAGGGCGAGGAGACGCAGCACTCGGAACTTTTTGTGATCGCCGAAGCGCTGCTGCCCGCGTTTGAAGAAGCCGCGGGCTTTGAGGAAGTGGCGTATCCGCGCGCGGAAGTGAGCGACACTCTGCTCGAGAGCGCCGGAGATCATGCGCTGACGGGCTTTCTCGGCTCGGAGCTCGTGGGGAGCGAAGCGCGGCATCCTTTTCTCGACCGCACTTCGCGCATCATCGCCGCGGATTTCGTGACGATGGAAACGGGCACGGGCCAGGTGCACATCGCGCCGGGCCACGGTGCCGACGACTACACCGCGGGCGTGCAAAACGGTCTGCCGATTCTTTCACCGGTGGATGAACACGGACGCTTCACCGAGGAGGTCGGCGTGCCGGTGTGGGCAGGCAAATATGTCTTCGACGCCAACGCGGACGTGATCGCGCATCTCCGCGAAAAGGGCGCGCTGCTCGGCGAGCAAATTTTCCGGCACTCGTATCCGCACTGCTGGCGCTCGAAGACGCCCGTGGTATTTCGCGCGGTCGAGCAGTTCTTCATTCGCATCGACGCCATCCGCGCCGGCGCGCTCGATGCGATCGACAGCGTCACGTGGCTGCCGGGCTGGGCGCGTAACCGCATCCGCGCCACCGTCGAATCGCGGCCCGACTGGTGCATCTCGCGCCAGCGTTCGTGGGGCGTGCCGCTGCCGGTCTTCTACGATGCCAAGGGTGCGCCACTTCTCGACGCCGCGCTCGTGCGGAAAGTGGCGGACCTCTTTGAGAAACACGGGACGAATCTTTGGTTTGAAAAAGATGACGCTTGGTGGGCGCAGGAGCTCGCGCTTCCCGCCGACACCACGCGCCGCCACGACACGCTCGATGTGTGGATCGACAGCGGCGTGTCGCACGAAGCCGTGCTGCGCAAGCATCCCGAGCTGCACTGGCCCGCGGACATCTACATCGAGGCGACCGATCAGCATCGCGGCTGGTTTCAGTCCTCGCTCATGACGAGCGTGGCGCTGCACGGCGCCGCGCCTTACCGCACCGTCATCACGCACGGCTTTGTGGTGGACCGCGACGGCCGGAAAATCAGCAAGTCTTCGAGCTACAAGAAGCCGATGGACGCCGAACATTTTGTCGGCCAATACGGCTCGGACCTCGTGCGGCTGTGGGTGGCGAGCGTGGACTACCAGAACGAGGTGCCCTTCAGCGAAGAAGCCTTTACGCGGCTCGGCGATGCGTACCGGCAGTTTCGAAATATCCTGCGCATCCTGCTGGCGAACCTGCACGAGCACGAGCGTGGCGCGGGCTTCCAGCCTGCGGCAGTCGGCGAGGCTTCCAGCGTTTCCGAGCCTTCAGGCAAGGATGCCTGCGGGACTGCCGCAGGCGCGGACGCCTGCGCCACTACGGTCGATCGCTGGGTGCTCTCGCGGTTGCAGGAGGTCATCGCCACGTGCCGCGCGGCTTACGCCGAGTACGAGTTCCGCAAAGTCTTCCAGACGCTGAACCAATTCTGCACCGTCGATCTCAGCGCGCTCTACGTCGATATCACCAAGGATCGCATGTACTGCGATGCGGCCGATTCGCCGCGCCGCCGCGCCACGCAGCGAGTGATGGGGCGCGTCTTCGACTCTCTCGCACGACTGCTCGCGCCCATCCTCGTCCACACCGCCGACGAGGCGTGGCAATTCGCCGGCCACCCCGCGAGCGTGCATCTCGAATTGCTCCCCGAGACCGACGCCGCGCTGCGCGACGAAGCGGTGGAAGCCGAAGTCGATGGCTGGTTGAAACTCCGCGCCGTGGTCGCGCAAGCCATCGAGCCCGCCCGCCAGCAGAAGCTCATCGGCAATGCGCTCGAAGCCGCGGTGACCTTGGAAGTTTCCGCGCCCTTCGACCTCACAGCACTGCAATCTCGCGTCGGAGAGCTCGAGGAATTCATCATCCTCAGCGAACTCACACTCGTCGGCGGATCGGAGACCCGCGCGTCCCTCGTCCGCACCAGCCGCGCAAAGTGCGCGCGCTGCTGGCGGCATCGCGCCAGCGTCGGCGCAAATGAGTTGTGCGACCGCTGCGCCGCAGTCGTCGCATGAAATCCCTCTTCGCCGTGGTGCTCCCGCTCTACGCGCTCGATCAAATCTCGAAGTGGTGGATCGTGAAAAACTTCGCGCCCTTCGAGCAGCGCGTGGTCATCGAGGATTTTTTCGATCTCTGCCACTTCCGCAACACCGGCGCAGCCTTCAGTATGGGCACGGGCAATAACACTTTCTTCATCCTCCTCTCCCTCGCCGCGCTCGCCGGCCTGCTCGTGGCTTACGCCCGCGGCGTGTTCCGCGACGCATGGAGCCGCTGGGGTGTCGCGCTGCTCCTCGCCGGCATCCTCGGCAATCTCACCGACCGCATCATCCTCGGATCGGTGGTCGATTTCCTACTCTTCGATCTGCACGTCCGCTTCGCCCATCCGTGGCCCGCCTTCAATGTCGCCGACTCGCTCATCTGCATCGCCGTCGCGCTCTTTCTCGTCGGATCCTTTTTCGAAAAAAAGCCGGCCCGGCGCTGAGCTTGTGGCACCTGCGGGGCGCCTCTATCCTGCGGTTGGTCTCGGCGGTTGCGTAGCGGCGGCGTCCTCGCCGCTCGGGCGGTTTGCGCGGCGGGAACTTCCTGCGACGAGGACGTCGCAGCTACGAGTCCGCTCAGAAATCCGGATCATCCCCAGCACTTCGTGCAGCCGCGCGCTCGGCTCGGGCGTGGTGAGGCGGGGAAATTTTCCGCCGAGCAACAAGAGATCGCCGCCGCGCGTGAGCATGAGTTTGTCTTCGCGCACTTCCACGGCGGTGAATTTGCGCGCAGCGGCGGCGAGTTTGATTTCGGTGAGCAGAAGTAAATTTTTCGCGGCCTCGGGCAGCGCGCCGAAGCGGTCGCGCCATGTCTCGCGCAAGGCTTCGAGCGCTTCCTGCGTCGAGATCTCGGCGAGCCGGCGATAGGCTTGGATGCGCGGTTGCGACTCGGCGATGAAACTTGCGGGAAGAAATGCCGGCGCCATTTCCGAGCTCAGAAAATCCGCTTCCCGCAGCGCGACGAAGTCCGTGCGCAACACGACCTCCAGGCGTGGGCGCACTTTTTCGCCTTTGAGCTGCGCGACGGCTTGGCGCAGCAGCGAGCAATACAGGTCGAAGCCGATGCTCACGATGTGGCCGCTCTGCGCGGTGCCGAGGATGTTGCCGGCGCCTCGGATTTCGAGATCGCGCATCGCGATCTTAAAGCCGGCGCCGAGCGAGCTGTATTGCTTGATGGCGTTGATGCGCCGGCGCGCTTCGCCCACCGACATCATATCGCGCGGCAGCATCAGGTAGGCATAAGCCTTGTGCTGCGCGCGGCCCACGCGACCGCGGAGTTGGTAGAGATCGGCGAGGCCGAAACGATCGGCGCGGTCGATGATGATCGTGTTCGCGTTCGGAATATCGAGGCCGCTCTCGATGATGGTGGTCGAGATGAGCACGTCGGCCCGGCCGCTCACAAATTGCTGCATCACGTCCTCGAGCTCGTGCTCATCCATCTGCCCGTGGCCGATCACGAGCCGCGCTTGCGGGCACAAATGCGCGATGCGGTCGCGCACTTTCTCGATGGACTGCACTCGATTGTGCAGAAAGAAAACCTGTCCCTGCCGCGCCAGCTCCCGGTGGATCGCGTCGCGGATGATCCGCTCGTCATACGGGCAGATGAGCGTCTCGACCGGGATGCGATTGGGCGGCGCGGTCTCGATGGTGCTCATGTCCTTCGCCCCCATAAGCGAGAGGTAGAGCGTGCGCGGGATCGGCGTGGCCGAGAGCGTGAGCATGTCCACGAGCTCAAACATTTCCTTGAAGCGCTCCTTGTGCAGCACGCCGAAGCGCTGCTCTTCGTCGATCACCACGAGGCCGAGATTTTTGAACGCGATGTCCTTCGAAATAAGCCGGTGCGTGCCGATGACGATATCGACTCCGCCTTCCCGCAACGCGCGCGCCGTCTTGCGCTGCTCGCCGGGTGTGCGGTAGCGGCTGAGCAGCTCGACGGCGATGGGATAATCCGACATGCGTTCGCGGAAAGTCTGGTAGTGCTGCTGTGCGAGCACCGTCGTGGGAACCAGCACCGCCACTTGTTTCCCAGCCATTACCGTTTTGAAAGCGGCGCGGATGGCGACCTCCGTTTTCCCAAAACCCACGTCGCCGCAGATGAGCCGGTCCATCGGCTGCTCGCTCTCCATGTCGGCCTTGGTCGCGGCGATGGCGGTGAGTTGGTCGGGTGTTTCCTTGTAAATAAACGACGCCTCGAATTCGTGCTGCCACTTGTTGTCGGGCGGACACGCAAAGCCTTTCGCCGTCTCGCGCTCGGCGTGCACGGCCAGCAGGCGCGCGGCGTAGTCAAAGACGGCGTTCTCCGCGGTCTTCTTCGCCCTGGCCCACTTGCTGTCGCCGAGCGCGGATAGCGGCGGATTTTTTCTGCCGACTCCCACGTAGCGCGAGATGAGGTAGCTCTGCTCGAGCGGCACGTAGAGCCGCGCGTCGTTGGCAAAGGCGATCACGAGTACCTGCTCGGAGAGTGACACAGGCGTCCCGCCTGTGAGCACCGGCGGGACGCCCGTGCCACGCTCAATGGACTGGATGCCTTCGTAGCGGCCGATGCCATGTTCGAGATGGACCACGAGATCGTCTTCATTGAGCTCGCTGAAATCGATCTGCGCGCGGCTGGCCTGCTCGCGGGCGCGGCGCAGCGCGAGGCGGCGCGCGCGGTTGTTGCGGTAGCGGCCGAAGAGCTCGGCATCCGAGAGCACCGCGACCTTTGCAGCCGGAAAAGTGAAACCGTGCGCGAGTGTGCCCACGGTGAAGTGCAGCGCGTCGGCTTCGATCGCCGGCACGAGCTCGCGCAGCCGCTCGATCTCGCCCTCGTTGTTGCAGAAGATGTGCGTGCGCCAGACTTGCTCGCGCCATTCCCGGAGCTGCGTGAAGAAGCGCTCGCGCTTCATTTCATCGACCACGAAATCGCCCGCCTCGAATTCACCGAGACCGTGATCGAAGAATGCGGTGTCGAAATCCTCCGCGCGATCGAGGCCCTGCGCGCCTTCGAGAATCTCGACCCGCGCCGCGCCGAACCCCGCGCCGACATCGACGGTCACATCGCTTTCGCGGATGTAGTCGCTCAGCGCGCAGTCGCTCTTCTCGCCTTCGCCGAGCAGCAGCGTGGCGCTCTCGACTTGTTGCACGGCGGTCTGCGCATCGAGGTCGAAGTGCCGCAGCGATTCGATCTCGTCGCCGAAGAGCTCGATGCGAAGCGGCAACGTGTGATGAAACGAAAACACGTCGAGAATGCCGCCGCGCACCGCGAATTGTCCGCGCGCCGAGACCTGCGCGACGTGCTCGTAGCCAGCTTTCGCGAGTTGCGCGAGGAAGGGTTCGCGATCGAGTCGCGCGCCGCGCGTGACCTTGCGTTCCAGCGCCCGCAGTGCGCCGGCGGTGAGCACGCTGTCGCCGAGGCTTGCTCGCGTGAGCACGATGACGTGACTCCCCTTTGTGTCCGCGAGTTTCTGCACGATGGCGAGCCGCTCGGCGGCCGTCTCCGGATCGGCGATCGCGCCTTCCACCGGCGCGCGATCCGTCTCCGGGAAAAAGAGCGCGTCCGGGAACCAATTGAGCAACTCGTTGTGCGTGGTCTCCTGCGCCCGGACGCCTGCGCACACCAGCCACAGCCGCCGCGGCACACGCCTCGCGAGCAGTGCCGCGAGGAAGGGCTGAGCCGAAGCGGTGACGTGCTCGAAGACAACGGCCTCGTCGCCATCGCGCACTTGCGCGAGCTTCGCCGCCATCGACGGCGCGGCGCCTATTTGGTCGAGGATGTCTTTCATCTCATAAATTCTGCCGCAAGGCGCGAGCCGACGCTGCGTGGGCCGAGCGGGCGGCCTTCGAGCGTCGCCACGGGCATCACGCCGATCCAACTATTCGTCAGGAAAATTTCCTCAGTCGCGAGCGCATGTTCGCGGCGCAGGCGACGCTCCTCCACTTTGCGGCGGCCGATGACCCACTCGCGGATCACGCCCGCGCGCGCGCCGCTGGAGCGCGGCGGCGTCACGATCTTCCCGTCGATGACGAGGAACACGTTGGCGCAACATGCGGAGACGAGTTCGGCGAAATCGTTGAAGAGCAGCGCCTCGTCGAAGCCGCGACGGCGGGCATTCCCGAGCGCGTCGGCGTTGGGCCAATAGTTGGCCGTCTTCAATCCGCCGAACGGCGCGCGATACGGCTCGTCGTGGAAGGTGAGTTCGTAGCATTCCTCGGCGACCGGCGCGCGCTCTTCGCGGAGAATGAAAACGCGCGGCTTACCCGCCGGGGCTGTGAGCGAGCCGTCTCCAGCGGTCACGTAAATACGGGCGAAGCCGTCGCCGCCGTTGCACAACGTTTCCTCGCAAGCGCGAAGCGCCGATTCCTCGACGGCAAACTCCCGCTCCGCGCAAGCGCTGAGGAGCCGCGCGAGATGCCGATGCAAAAACTCCGCCTCCCCGCCGCGCACGCGCAAGCTCTCGAAGACCGACATGCCGTAGCGGAACCCGCGGTCGGACAGCGGCACGGAGTCGCACGAAACGAAGACGTCGCCGTTCCACTGCCATGAGGTCATCGGCGCGGAGTTTCCGGGGAGCACGCGCGTCCCGCGTGTGCTCCCCAGAGTTTCCGCGGTCGCCTGCCTCACGAGATCGTCAGCTCTTTGGTGATGCCGAAGCGCTCGATGCGCTTGCGAAGCGTGGCCCGCGTGATGCCGAGCAGCTTCGCGGACCGCACCTGATTGCCGCGCGTCACCTTCAGCGCGTGCAGCGTAAATTCGCGCTCAAGCCAAGGGAGCAGTTGCACTTCCGGGTCGGCGGACGCCACGCCGAGGAGCACCTCGATCGCCGTCTCCGTGCTGATCGGTCCGCTTCGCGCGGCCGCAACCCCGGGCTCGGCGGCCAGGCCGAGCGGGATGTCTTTGGCCAAAAGGATCTCTGCGGTGGCCAGCACGCAGGCGCGCTGGATGGTGTTCTCGAGTTCGCGCACGTTGCCGGGCCACGGGTAAGTCTCGAGCACGCGCATGGCTTCCTCGCTCAGCTTGAGCTGCGGCAGGTGCTGTCGCGTCGCGACTTTTTGTAGAAAGTATTCGGCCAGCACGCGGATGTCTTCGCTGCGCTGGCGCAGCGGCGGAAGCTGCACGCGCACCACATTGAGCCGGTAAAAAAGATCCTCGCGAAACGCGCGCTGCGAGACTTGCTGTTCGAGGTTCTTATTTGTAGCGGCGACGATGCGCACGTCGCTCTTGAGCGTGGCGTTGCCGCCCACGCGCGAGAATTCACCGTCCTGCAACACGCGCAAAATTTTGCCTTGGAGCGCGAGCGGCATGTCGCCGATTTCGTCGAGGAAAAGGGTGCCGCCGTGACCCTGCTCGAAGCGGCCGATGCGCTGGCCGGTCGCGCCGGTGAAGGAGCCTTTCTCGTGACCGAAAAGTTCGCTCTCGAGCAATTGCTCTGGGATCGCGGCGCAGTTGATCGCGACAAAACTTTTCGCGCTCCGCTGGCTGTAGTGATGGATGGCGCGTGCGACGAGTTCCTTCCCCGTGCCGCTCTCGCCGGTGATCATGACCGGCGCGTCGCTGTGTGAAACGCGACCGACCATTTTGAAGACCTGCTGCATCGCGAGCGATTTGCCGACGATGGATTCCTGATGCTCCTCGACGGTGAGCTGCGCCTTTACCGCGGTGGCCGCGATTGTTTCGGCCTGAGCCTTGAGCGCGGTATCGACGATGACTTTGAAGTTAAACGGCAGTGTCTCCTTCCGAATGAAATCGAAAGCGCCGAGTTTCATCGACTCGATGACCGCCTGCGTGGTGCCAAACTGGCTGGTCAGGATGACGAAGGCATTGGGATCGCGATGCCGCACTTTCACCAGCAGCTCCATGCCGCCAAAGGGCGGGAGATGCGTCTCGGCGATGAGCAGATCGGGATGCTCGCGGTGGAAAATCTTGAGCGCTTCGTCTGATTTCGTCGCGGTGAGCACGCGCGTGTTGGGCGTGGTGAGCTGATGAGCGGCCCACTCGAGGAAGTCCGTCTCGGGATCGGCGATGAGGATGGCTTGCGTTTTTTCCATGAGCTAAACGCCGCCGAAGCGGCGTTCGCGTTGATTGAAGTCGGCGATGGCCTCACGCAAGTCGGCTTTTCCAAAATCGGGCCACAGTTTTTCGGTCACGTAGATTTCCGTGTAACTGAGTTGCCAGAGCAGGAAGTTCGAGAGGCGCCGTTCGCCGGAGGTCCGGATGAGGAGATCGGGATCGGGAATGTGGCGGGTGTAAAGGTGCTCTCCGATCGCGTCGGCGTCGATGGACTCGATCGACCGGTCGCCCGCGAATGCTTCATGGCACAGCGTCTTCACCGCATCGACAAGTTCGGTGCGGCCGCTGTAGTTGAGCGCGAGCACGAGAGTCGTCGCCGCGTTTTCCGCGGTGCGAGCGATGGCCTCGTCGAGCGCGCGCTGGGAACTTGCGGGCAATTCGTGCAGCCGGCCGATGGCCTGGAGGCGCACATTGTTTTTCATGAGCGTCGGCATTTCCCGCGCGATGAAATGCTCGAGCAACATCCAGAGCGCCGCGACTTCGGCCTCGGGTCGCTTCCAATTTTCCGTGGAAAAGGCATACACGGTGAGGAACTCGACGCCAAGCTCGACGCACGCCTCGGTGACAGCGCGCACCGATTCCGCCCCCTGCTCGTGCCCCGCGATCCGCGGCAGCCCGCGGTCGCGCGCCCAGCGGCCGTTGCCGTCCATGATAATGGCGATGTGGCGGGGCGGGGTCATGGGAATGACGAATGACGAATGCGAACGCCGCGCGCGAATTCAGACGAAACGATGGAGCCGGCTTCGTTCATTCGGCATTCGTCATTCTGTCATTCGTCATTCCATCGTGCCTAAAGCACGATGGTCTGCTCCCTCCCCGGGCCTACGCTCACGATGCGCAGTTTCGCGCCGGTCAGGTCGGCGAGTCGGCGGATGTAAGCTTGGGCTTTCTTTGGCAGAGCGCTCCATATTTTTGCTTCATGGATGGGCTGCTGCCAGCCTTCCAGTTCTTCGTAGATGGGCGCGCATCTGGCGAGCTGGCGGTGGTCGCTGGGCGGGATGCTGAGTGTCTTGCGGCCGAGCTTGTATGCGACGGCGACGGGAATTTTCGGCAGCGTGTCGAGGCCGTCGAGATTGGTGATCGCGAGTTCGTCGAGGCCATTGACCATCGTGGCGTAACGCGTGGCGGCGGCGTCGAACCACCCGCAGCGGCGCGCGCGTCCCGTGGTCGCGCCAAACTCGCGGCCGAGATCGTGGAGAAGGTCGGAGAGCTCCGTGTTCTCGGTCGGGAAAGGGCCCTCGCCGACGCGCGTGGTGTAGGCCTTCATCACGCCGAGCACTTTGTCGATGCGATGCGGCGGCACGCCCGAGCCGGTGCACGCGCCGCCGGCGGTGGTGTTGGAAGAAGTCACGTAAGGATAAGTGCCGTGGTCGATGTCAAGGTAAGTGCCCTGCGCTCCTTCAAAGAGAATCTGCTTCTTCGATTTCAGCGCCTCGTGAAGGGCGAGCACGGTATTGCCGACGAAGGGCGCGAGTTTCTTCGCGGCAGTTTGGTAAGTCGCCAGCACTTCTTTGTAACTCAGCGGCTTCCCCCCAAGAGCCGTCAGCACGGCGTTATTTTCCTTCACTCGCAGCGCGAGCTTTTCGGCAAACAAATCCGGCTGCACGAGTTCGCCCATGCGCACGCCCACGCGCGCGGCCTTGTCGCCGTAGGCCGGGCCAATGCCGCGCTTGGTGGTGCCGATTTTGTTTTTGCCTTTGCCGTTCTCGCGCTGCTCGTCGAGCGCGCGGTGAAAAGGGAAGACGACGTGCGCGCAATCGCTGATGAGCAAATTCTTTGGCGTGACCTTTATCTTCTGCGCGCGCAAGCCGTCGATCTCCGCGGCGACGGCCACGGGGTCGATGACCACGCCATTGCCGATCACGCACATCTTACCCGGCCGCAGGATGCCGCTCGGGATCAAGTGCAGCACATACTTTGCGCCGCGGACATACACGGTGTGGCCGGCGTTGTTACCGCCTTGGGAGCGGACGACGAGGTCCACGTCTTCGGTGAGAAAGTCGATGATCTTGCCCTTGCCTTCGTCGCCCCATTGAGCGCCGACGAGGATGGTATTGGCCATGTCTGGAAGTGGTGAGGTGGAAAAACGCGAAACGTCCCGAAGCACCCGAAGCGCCTCAGGACGGTCGCGCACGTTAGCGCCGCAACCCCGAGTAGAAAGTGCAAACTTCGTCGCTACGGCGCGCCCGTAGCTGCGAACGTGAGCCCGGCGCGGGAGGATTGCATGTTGCTCAATTGCTTGTCCAGGCAGTCGGGGCAGATGCCGTGGCTGAAGTTGCTGCCGGTGCATTGGTGGATGTAGCCCTCGACTTGCTGCCAGTAATCCTGATCGTCGCGCACTCGCTTGCAGTACATACAGATGGGGATGAGTTCCTTGAGGGTGCGAATCTGCGTCGTGAAATCGAGGATGCGCGCGGCCACTCGCAGGCGCATGAGGATCGCGTCGCGGTCGAGCGGTTTCGAGAGAAAGTCATCCACGCCGGCGGCCATCGCGTTGTGCAGGTTTTCGCGGTCGGTGTGAATGGCGGTGAGCAGGATGAAATAGGTGTAGTCGGTCTTGGGCCGGGAGCGCACGCGGCGGCAGAGCTCGAGGCCATCGACCTCCGGCATCATCCAGTCGCTCACGATCACGCGCGTTGGTTCGGCATCGAACTTTTCCCACGCCTCGCGGCCATCGCACGTCGAGATCACTTCGTGGCCGAAGTGTTCGAGCGTAAGGTGCAGGATTTTCCCGGACACGGGTTCGTCTTCGGCGATCAGGATTTTCATACGGCGCAGACTGAGTGTTCGCGTTCGAGGGCATCGCGGACGCCGGCAAATTTCTTCTCCACCTCCTCGAGCAACGCGGCGGCGCCATCGAGCTTGCCGCCGCTGGCGAGCGCATCGAGACGCTGGCAGGCATCGCGCATTTGTGTTGCTCCAAAATTACTGCAGCTCCCCTTGAGCGAATGCGCGGCACGCGCGAGCTGGCGGGCGGCGCCAGCGTCCAGCGCGGTGCGGGCCTCGGCGAGAACTTTCGGAGAATTTTCCAGGAACGCCTCGATGAGCTTGCCGAAAATCGCGCTGTCTCCGTCTGTGTCGAGTTCGCGCAGGCCGGCGATGGTGGCAGGGTCGATCGCCGGCGCTTCGCTCGATGTCGCGGGCTCGGAGTTTGCGCGCGGCGCGCTCTCCGTGGTGCGCAGGAAGCGAGTGAGCGCCGCGAGCAGGGCGTCGGGCTTCACGGGCTTGGAGACGTAATCGTCCATGCCCGCGGTGAGACACTTCTCGCGGTCGCCTTCGAGAGTGTTAGCCGTCATCGCGATCACCCATGTGTGGCGCTTGCGGCCTTCGATCTTCCGCAACTCCGCGGTCGCTTCGTAGCCGTCGAGCCCCGGCATCTGGCAGTCCATAAAGATCACGTCGAACGTTTTGCGCCCCGCCGCGGCGAGCACGGCGTTGCCATCGTCCACGGCTTCCGCCTCGCACCCGATCTTCTTGAGTTGATGGAGCGCGACTTTCTGGTTTACGGGATTGTCCTCCGCGATGAGGATCGAGAGGTTGCGACCGGCGAGCGGCGATGCCGGCGCGGCGAGTTTCTTGAGCGCCACCAACCCGGAATCGTAGTTACCGGCGTCTTCATTGGTAAGCACGGCGCGCAGGCAATCGTAGAGCGCGGCTTTGCGCACCGGCTTGTTGACGTAAGCGTCCACGCCGATCTCGCGCATCGCCTCGGGATCGTCGCGCCGGTCGCGGCACGTGAGCATCACCAGCGGTGTGTTCATGAGCCGGCGATCGCCCTTGATGGCGCGCGCGAGCGCCATGCCATCCATCTCGGGCATGTGCCGGTCGATGATGGCGATGTCGAAGGGCTGATTCTTTGCCATCGCCGCGCGCAACGCCACGAGCGCCTCGGCGCCGCTCGCCGTCTGCTCATCCTTCACGCCCCACGCGCTGAAGATGTGATGCACGATGCCGCGGTTGCTCGCGTTGTCATCCACCACCAGCACGCGCGTGTTGCGCAGATCGGCCAGCGGCGGCGCATCTTTCACAGCCTTCGCGGGCTGCTTGTTAAAGCGCGCGGTGAACCAAAACTTCGCGCCTTTTCCGGGAGCGCTCTCGACGCCGATCTCGCCCTGCATCTGCCGCACGAGTTGCTTGCAGATCGCGAGCCCGAGACCCGTGCCGCCAAACTTGCGCGTGGTCGATCCATCGGCCTGCACAAAGGCTTGGAAGAGCTTTGCCTGCACGTCCTTTGCGATCCCGAGGCCCGTGTCCGTGATGGTGAAACGCACGAGCACCGAAGCGTCGTCCTCATCCGCCTTCTGTGCCCGTACCACGATCTCGCCGCGCTCGGTAAATTTCACGGCATTGCCGACGAGATTGGTGAGCACCTGGCGGAGCCGGCCGGGATCGCCCCGCAGCGCCGTGGGCACATCGCTGTGCACGAGCGAGGCGAGCTCGAGTTCCTTGGCGGCCGCCCGCTCGGCTAGCAGATCGAGGGCGCCTTCGACTGGAGCGGTGAGCTGGAAGTCGATCTCCTCGAAGACGAGCATCCCGGCCTCGATCTTGGAAAAATCGAGCACGTCATTGATAATGGTAACCAGCGAGTCGGCGCTCGCGGTGATGGTGTCGGCAAAGTCGCGCTGCTTCGGCGTGAGATCGGTGTCGAGCAGAAGGCCCGTCATGCCGATGATCCCGTTCATCGGCGTGCGAATCTCGTGGCTCATGTTGGCGAGGAATTCCGTCTTGAGCCGCGCCGACTCGAGCGCGGTGTCGCGCGCCTCGCGAATCGCCGCCTCCGCTTCACGCCGCGCGGTGATGTCCTCGGCCGTGCCTTCGAAGTAAAGCGTCTTGCCATCCTGGTCGCGCACCGCGCGCGCGCGTTCATTGATCCAGATGCGGCTCCCATCCTTGCGGCGAATCTCCGACTCGAAATCGACCACCGCGCCCTTCGCGTTCATGAGCGCGGTGAATTCCGTGCGCCGATTCGGATTCAAGTAAAGTTGCCGGCCCACGTTGGTGACCGAGCACATAAGATCGTCGGGCGACTCGTAACCGTAGATATCCGCCAGCGCTGGATTGGCGCTCAGGTAGGCGCCGTCGGCGGTGGTTTGGAAGATGCCCTCGATCGCGTTCTCAAAGATGCTCCGATATTTTTCCTCCGCTTCCTGCAACTGCTCCTCCTTGCGTTTGAGAGCGCTGATGTCCTGCAACGTCGAGCGCATTCCACACACGAGACCGTTGGCGTCCTTGATGAGCTTGTGGCGCGTGAGCACCGGGATTTTTTTTCCATCCTTGCGGCGGAAGGTCCGCTGATAGGCATCGTTGGTCGGATCGGGGGCGCAGTCGCGCGAGGTTCCGTCGGCATTTTTTTCATCGACCATGAAATCCCACACGTGCCGGCCCACCATCTCCTCGGCGGTGTAACCGAGCAGCGCGAGTTCGGTCTTGTTGATGCGGGTAATGCGGTTCTTCAGGTCGAGTTCGTGGTAGGCCACCGGCGCGTCGTCAAAGAGATCGCGGAACCGCCCTTCGCTTTGCTGGAGGCGCTGCTCCGCTTCGCGCTGGGCGGTCACTTCCATGGCCACCCCGCCCAGCATCCTGCCACCCGAGGCGGAGAGAATGGGGAAGCGCAGGATCATCCACTCAAAGGATCTTCCATCCGGCAGCGACACGGTCTCGAAGGTTTTACTCGGCTCTCCATCGTCCAGGACGGCTTGGTCGCGCGCCGCGAGGCGGCGGCCGGCTTCCGCGGGGAGCAGCTCGTAGATGGCCTTTCCAGCGAGGTCCCGCGTGGTGCCGGCAAAGCCTTCCGCGAGGTTGCGATTGGCGTAGCTCAAGGCGCCTTCTTCGTCGGTAATAAATGCCGCAAAAGGGCTGTGCTCCATGAACTGCTCAAAGCGTCCTTCGCTCTCCCGCAGCGCGTCTTCGGCGCGCCGGCTCTCGGTGAGATCGCGCCACACCGCGAGCAACGTGGGGCGGTGGCCGGAGGTGATCGGCGTGAGGCTCACCACCGCTGGGAAGCATTCCCCGCTCTGCCGCCGGAAAGTCCACTCGAAGCGGCAGTATCCGCTCCGGCGCGCGGTCTCGATGGCCTCGGACACTTTTTCGATCGAGAGCCTGCCATCGAGCTGCGTATCCGGCGACGCTTTGTGAAAGCGCAGACCGATCAACTCGGAGGGCGCTTGAAATCCGAGCATTCGCAGCGCGGCGTCGTTGCAGTCGGCGATCCCGCTGTCGGTGAAGACTACGTGCGCGTCGGCGGATTTTTGAAAGAGCGCGCGGAATTTTTCCTCAGCCAGGTGGCTCCCGGTTACGTCGCGCGCGACGGCGAGGAGCTTCTCGCACGCGCCGGTGCCGGAGAGCACGGGCTTTACCAGCACGCTCCACCAACGGGGCTCGTCGGTGACGGTGGGGCAGAAGCCATCGAAGCGCCCCTCGCGGCCGGCGCGCGCCTCCGCCACAGCAGCCGCAGCAGGCGCGGAGGCATCGCCGCGCCACAGGCCGAGCCACGATTTTCCCGCCAGATCCGCGAGACCGTTTACGCCGAGCGCGCGGCACCCCTCGGTATTGATCGACGCGATGCAGCCCTCCAAGTCCAGGATGCTCACCCAGTCGCCGCTGGCTTCGATGACGCGCCTCGTCAATTGCGCGCCATCGGCTGCGCCAGATTCGGGACGCGTGTCTCTCAGGGCGCCACGCGGCCACGCGGCGGCGAGCACCACCAGCAGCACAGCGCCGCCACCGGCCGCGATGATCGCCGCCAGCCGGGTGCTCTTCTCCGCCTCCTGCGCGCGGCCGGCGAGCCGCGCCTTCTCGGCTTCCTCGAAGTCCGAAATTTTTTGCCTGATGACTTCCATTCCATCTTTGCGGTCGCGCGCCGTCATGAGATCGCGCGCCGGCCCGATGCCGTTCTTGTTGCGCGCCTCAATGGCCGAAGTCAGACCCGCAAGTTCTGCATCGATGGCTTCGCGCAAGTCCACCAGCGCCATTTGGGAATCCGGCATCCACGCGGCCAGGGTGGAGATGCGATCGAGGTGGCCCAGCACGCGCGCGGAGGCCTCCTGAAAATGCACGCGGCTGGGTTCATCTCCCGCCAGCAGGTAGCCCCGCGCGCTCGACTCCACATCGCTCAGCGCCGAGAGCGCCTGGTCATAGACGCGCAGCGTTTCCTGCGACTGGCTGGCCGCGAGGCGCGCCTCACCGATCTGCCGCACAGCCCAAAACATCGCCCCGCTTACCGCCGCAAAAAGGACGACAGCAAAGACGAAGCCGGCAACATTTTTTCTCTCAATCGGAGTGCGCACGAGTCGGGAAGCCACTTCCAAGCAGGATGCACGCCCCTGAATGCAATGTGCCGCCCGAGGACGGCGGCGCTCCGCAAAGCGCCCGGAGCGCCGCCGTCCCCGGGCGGCACGAGCCTCACCGAGGTGATCTCTACCGGAGCTTCGTCTTCAAATCCTTGCCCGCGGAAAACTTCACGCCTTTGGAGGCCTTGATCTTGATCTTCTCGCGGGTCTTTGGGTTGATGCCCATTCGCGCCTTGCGATGGGCCACCTTGAAGGTGCCGAAGCCGACGAGCTGGACGGGTTTGCCTTTTTTCAGGCCGGACTTAATGCCTTCGATGACTGCTTCGACGGCGCGTTCGGCGTGAGCCTTGCTGGCGCCTTTGCCGAGAGATTTTTGGACGGTTGCAACGAGTTCTGCCTTGTTCATAAGTGATGCTCTATTCCTGAATTTTTGAGGGTTTGCCGCCGGGGTGCGCCAGCGATGGCGAGAGAGATGCCAGCCGCATATTTTGAAGTCAACAAATTCCTGCCAAATTCTGCCCCCGCCCCGGAAGCTTGCAAACAACAGGGTTTGCGGGCGATCCTGAACTTCCAAGACCATGCAATTCTCCGAGCGCGTCGCGCGCCATCTCCACGCCAAGCCGGTCATTCATTCATCCGCTTTCATCGCGCCGGGCGCGGTCGTCATCGGCGATGTCTCGCTCGGAGCGGAGGCGAGCGTGTGGTTCCACACGACACTGCGCGCGGATATCCAGCGCATCGTCATCGGCGCGCGCTCGAACATCCAGGATGGCGCGGTCATTCATCTCGCCAGCGACTTGGGAACCTATGTCGGCGAGCTCGTGACGGTGGGGCACCGGGCGATCCTCCACGCTTGCTCGGTGGAGGATGAAGTGCTCGTCGGCATGGGAGCAATCGTGCTCGATGGCGCTGAGATCGGTGCGCGTTCGATCATCGGCGCCGGGGCGCTCGTGACCGGGCACAAGAAAATCCCGGCCGGTTCGCTCGTGCTCGGCTCGCCTGCCAAGGTGGTGCGGCAGCTCACGCTCGATGAGCAGAGCGAGATCAAGGGGTGGGCGGAAAAGTACGTGGTGCTTTCGCGAGCGTATCTCGCGAGGTCGGCGGCGCTCCTTCGCGGTTAAGGTATCCGCCGGGCGAAGGTTAATCATCGTCGATGCCACCTCTCACCTTCCGCCTCGTGGCGAGTGTCGCGGTGTTGTCTGTCGCGGCGGGATGCGCGCGGTCTTACTACCGCAAAAGCGCGGATCGCGAAGTGCAGCGCCTCATCGCGGAAAAAGCGCGCGATCCGCGCTGGGCGCTCGGCGATACGGGCATCGTGCCGGGGCCGGAGTCGCGGCTCTTCGATCCCAGCGATCCCGATCACCCGCCGATGCCGGAGGACGATCCGGCGTCGAATCAAATCATGCAGCGGGTGGACGGCAAGCGCGGCGTGGCAAAGTCGCGCAAGCTCGGCGAGCCCGCGCCGCGCAGTGGCGAGTGGCTCGATGGGCTGCCGCGCGACGATGCGGGGCAGGTGGTGCTCGACCTTCGCACCGCGGTGCAAACGGGCCTGCGCAACTCGCGCGACTTTCAAAGCGAACGCGAGGATCTGTATCTCTCCGCGCTCGATGTGACCTTCGAGCGCTTTCGTTTCGACGCGCAGTTTTCGCTCGGAAATTCCAGCGCTTACCTCGCCACCGGCGAGCGCGCTTCCCGCTCGGGCCGCGCGACCGGACAGTTTGCGACGATCACCGACGGCAGCGTGCGCTGGCTCTCAGCCACGGGCGGCGAGTTGCTGGCCGGCTTCGCCAATACGCTCGTGTGGGATTACGACGGCTCGACCGTTCACACCGGCGCGTCGCTCCTGAACTTCAGCATCGTCCAGCCGCTGCTGCGCATGGGCGGGCGCGCGTGGGTGCTCGAACGTCTCACCCAATCCGAGCGGCTCCTGCTGGCCAATGTGCGGCAGATGGAACAATTCCAACACGGCTACTACATCCGGGTAACCACCGGCCGCAGCGCCGGCGAGGGGCCGTCGCGCCGAGGGCCCGTGGGCGCGAATGGACTGGGGCTGCTCGCCGGCACGCCGTCAGGCCGCGTGGGCGCGCCGCGCGCGGATGGGCTCATGGGTTTGCTCGAAGAGCAGCAGCGCATCCGCAATCTCGAAGGCAACGTCGCGCGCCTGCGCGAGAGTCTCGACCAACTCGACGCCGCCTTCGATGCGGGCCGCATCTCGAGCCGGCTGCAAGTCGATCAAGCCCGCCAGGCGCTCTACAACAGCCAGAGCTCGCTGCTCTCCACGCAGGCGGCGTATCGCACGCGGCTCGACAGCTACAAGGTCGAGCTCGGCCTCCCACCGCAGATGCCGGTGGCGGTGCGCGATCCGCTGCTCGACCGGCTCGCGCTCACCGATCCCGCCGGCACCGCGCTGAGTTTGCGCTTGAGTGAAATGCTCGCGCGGGTGCGCGACCGCGAGTCCATCCAGTCGGCAGATCGCCTGCGTGAAGAATTGCGCGGCGTGTTGAAACTCGAGGCTCCCTTCCGCCAGCAACTCTCGCAAGTGGGCCGCGACCTCGATCGGGCTCGGCGCAATCTTCCCGAGCGGCAGGCACAACTCGGCAGCATGCGGCTGCGTGCCGAGCTGCCAAATCTCAGCATCGAGCCCGACCGCCTCGATCCCGCCAAGCTCGCGCTGAAGCTCGCGCAACTCGAAGGCCGGCATCCCGCGATGGCGCTGGAAATCGCCGCCGCCTTTGACGCGTTGCGCAGTTATGAAGCGGAACTTTCCACGCTCGAACTCGAGCCCGCGCGCGTGCGCCTGAGCGAGCTCGCCTCGAATCTTTCCGGCCTGCTCCTTGCGCTCTCGCTCGACCAGACTTCAGTCCGGCTCGAAACGCTCGCGCTTCCACCCATCCAGATCGGCGCCCCGGAAGCGCTCGCCATTGCACGCGACAATCGCCTCGATTGGATGAACGCCCGCGCGCGGCTCGTGGATGGCTGGCGGCAGATCGACTACACCTCCAACGCGCTGCTCACCGGCCTCGCGCTCACCGTCAATGGCGAGACCGGCACGCTGCGCAACGACGCCACGCGCTTCGACGCCCGGAATGGCAACCTCCGCTTTGGCCTGCGTTTCGACAGCCCGCTCTCGCGGCTCGCCGAGCGCAACGACTACCGCGAATCGATCCTCGACTACCAACGCGCCCGTCGGAACTACGACGAGTTTGAAGACCGCGTGAGCCTGAGCCTGCGCAATACGCTGCGGCTCGTCGAGCTGAGCCAGCTCAATTTCGAGTTGCGCCGCGCCGCAGTGCAGGTCGCCATCTCGCAAGTCGATCTCGCGCGACTGCGGCTCGACGAACCGCCGCGGCCCGGCGTGCAGGCGCAATTCGGCGCCACCACCGCGCGCGATTTGGTGTCGGCGCTGAGCGATCTGCTTGATGCGCAGAATGATTTCCTGAGTGTGTGGGTGAGCTACGACGTGCTGCGGATGCTGCTCGATTTCGAGATGGGCACGATGCGCCTCACTGCCGATGGCGCTTGGGCCGACCCGGGCTCGCTGACCGAAGAGGCCATTCGCGGGCGCCTCGTAACGTGGAGCGCAACGATGGGAAGCAGGCCGGGGAGGCTGGCCAAAACCCAAGCGCCGAATTCCAAACGAACGTCGCCGTGAAGTGGACGGAACTTCAGCGCTGCATGATCGCGCGGCGGATGGCGCTGAGCGGCGCGTTCTCGTCGAACGTGATCGCGCGGCCTCGGCGCTGGATGCCGAGCTGCTGCCAGAGCGCATCGAGAGGCACAGGCGCGGGCGCGGCTTTCATTTCGTCGTAAATTTCCCGCAACACCGGCACGCCCGTGGCGCGATCGCCGATCGACAGCACGCGGTCGATCGGCCATTCCACTTCGATGGTGCCGCCGGCGGTGCGGATGGCGCGCAGGGCGTGTTCGAGTCCTTTGCGATTTGCGGTGCGCCGCCGTATTTCCACGTCCGCGCGCAGGCAAAAAAGCGCGCCGCCCCAATACGTGCGGCCCCAGGTGTGCGTGGCGTCGAGGCCGCGGTCGCCGGCCGCGGGCTGGCCTCGCGGCAGACCATCGACGAGGTCTCGCCTCGCGCGCTCCGGCGCGAGCTGCCCGGCACGCG
>JBBRXP010000104.1:0-19845 GCA_038238555.1 Chthoniobacterales bacterium
ATGCTGGATATCACGCGAGAATGGTGCCGATGTGAGCTAAAGTCAGGTGATACAAGATCGGGTGAGTTATCGTCTGTGGCAGCGTGCGCTGCTCCCCGGCCACCCTTGCGCGATGATTTCGCTTCGCATCGCACTCGGACAGGCAATCGCTCGGCTTCGTAAGGAGGCGGGACATTCGCAAGAAGGATTCGCCGCTCTCTGCGGCGTTCATCGCACCTACGTTGGCTCGGTCGAGCGGCGCGAGCGCAACGTCACGCTCGCGACGTTGGAACTATTCGCCAAAACGATGGAGTGCTCCGTGCCGGAGCTTCTTTCGTCGAGGAAGTGGAAGTGAAAGCTGCGCGTTACGTCGCAGCGATTCGGGCGAGCGGTCTCACCATTTACGATGCCGTTGAGGTTGGTTCACGGGTGTGGATTCCGTCACCGGAACTGGAAAGCATTCTGGATGCTGCATTGTGTGGGATGGACTTGGCCGGTTTGCCTCTGCGCACGCGTTCGAAGCGCGTGAAAGAGCGAGTGTGTGAAGCTTTGGGCTATCCAGTCCCGAAAACCTTTGGCCGCAAGCGTCCGAGGTTTCCGGGGCAACAGCTTGACGCTTACGTGCAGAAGTCGAGGAACCTCCAAGTCTGGAATGAACAGCTTGATCCGCTTCGCCGGTATGCGCTCGTGCTCGTGAGCGCCGAAAACGTGATCGCGCGAGTGAAGGTTGTTACTGGTGAGATGCTGGCAAAATTGGATTCGACAGGGACGTTGACGCAGAAGTATCAGGCGCGCCTGATTGCTGGCGACACGAATGCGGAATTGATTTCACTGCGGGACACGGATCGCCTCACTCCTTGTATCTCCCCTGCGAATCCAACTCGCTTCGCTTGCAGCCCCGTTGAGCACGCGGCCGCGGAAAGTTTATTGCCAGTCGCCACGCTATTTCAACGACTGCAAAAACTCGTCGGGCAACGGTTCGCCGACTCCGGCCACGACCAGGAGCGCAACCGTGGCGCGGCACTACATCGTCTCGTTTGTGCGACGCTTGGCTACCGCTCGTATCAGGACGATGGACGATTTCCCGATGTGCGACATCAACTGCTCGAAGTGAAGTTGCAGACGGCATCGACCATTGATCTCGGGTTAGTGACACCCGCGAGCGAAGACCCACTTGATGAGCCGCAGATTCTGGGCCGACAGCTTCGGCATTGCGATGTGCGTTACGCGATCTTCTCCGCGCAAACAGACGGCAGCATGGTCACGCTGACGGGGCTCTATCTCACAACCGGGCGCGACTTTTTCACGCGCTTTCCGCAGTTCCAAGGACGAATTTTAAATCGCAAGCTGCAGATCCCGCTCCCGCGCGACTTCTTCGCTCGGTAGGCCGAAAGCTGCGCGGACCATCCGGTCGATTCTGTCTTGCAGCGGCAATCCTTCCGCTGCGCCGTCGAGTTCATACAGCGCTTTTGCGCATTCGATTATTTCCTTTGCCAGCGGAGTGCCTGGATCAGGCAGCGGAAATTTTTCGACATACTGCGTCATGAACCGACGCCGCCCCGCGTAGAGCTTGTTGTGGAATTGATGATCGTAGAATTCCTCGACAAAGGACGAGTTGCCGACGGCCATGGCTAGCCAGAGCAATTCTGTCTGCGAGGGATCGTTTGTCGTTAGCCAGTAGCAGTCGCCGTTGACAACCGAGCCACCGAGGTCGATCCAGAAAGTCGGCTTTTCCGAGATGTCTTGGAAGACGAGTTTTGGCAGTAGCCAGCGCGCAGGGTTCTGTGGCACCCAAATCTCAAACCATTGCCGTCCCCCCTCGATCACGTAGCGCCGCGCTTCTAGGATCTCGCGATGCCTTCCGAGGTAACGCGCGGCGCGCGGGAATTGCGAAAGATCGACGGCGCGTTTTTCGCCGTCGCGCAATTCGTGCGTGTAGAGGATGTGCTTGGGCCGGTGCGTGGTCCGAGCGCGGTATCGCCGCGCAATTGCATGGGTAATCAGCGGAAGCAACAATTCGGGCTGCTCGTCTTCGGGCAATGATTCCCAATCATCACGGATAAAAACCTTGTCCGCCGTCGTCTTTACGCCGACACGGATTTTTCCCAAATCGCCGAAGGTGCAGAATGTGTGCGCTCGCACGGTGGCAAGCCAGTCATCCGTCTCCGCAGTCGCAAGTTTCCAGACTCCATCGGCGCGGTTTCCATGATCGAGTTCGCCGTGGCGGACGAGATAATTGCCACCATTCACCGCGACGACGCCGCTTTCGAGCAACGCATCGAAGAACGTTGCGGTGCGATGCCGGGCAGGTTGCGTCGTCGAGTAGATCGCAGAAAATTGCGGCGTAGTGGCTGGCCGCCCGTCTTTCTTTCGGAGCAACAAAACCGCCGGGAGCACCGCGGCTTCAAAAAGTTTTGTGTCTCCGAAATCCCAGACGTGTAGAACGTCAAAGCGGTCAAGCAAACGCTCGCGCACCGTGCATCCCGAGCGCGTCGTCATGAAGCGATTCGACACGATGATCCCAGCCACTCCACCAGGTCGAAGCACTTCGCCGATGCCTTCAATAAAGGCGAAGTAAAGATCGACTCTCCCGGTGAGCCCAAACCGCCGCGCAAGCGCTTGCGCCCGGCTTGCGCCAAGCACTTGCGTGCGCACGTAAGGCGGATTCGCGATGACAAAATCGAACTGCGGCACTTCACCGGAAAAGAGATCGCCCGTGCCGCCTGCAAGGCTGATGTCGAGAAAGTCCGCGCAGTTCAGTTCCAGTGAGATGTTTGGAAACTCGCCGTTCAGCCGCCGCCCAGCCGCCGCTATCGCAGATGCATCGGTATCGAAACCGAAGACATTTGCTTTGCCAGGCCACATGCGTATCAGTGCCGAGAGCAGTTCGCCATCTCCCACCGCGGGATCAACGACTCTCGCGGCACTTTGACTTGGCTCAGCGCATCCCACAATGGCGTCGGCGACAAACGTCGCGAGCTCAGTCGGCGTGTAATGAGACCCGGTCGCTTTGCGTGAAGCTTGGACGATTTGCGACGGTCTAGCGACGAGCCGGTGAGTTTGTTGTCTGTGCGTCACTCATGCAGTTTATCCCGCTCGCGTTTGCCCCCAATCACCAATTTTCCAGAATCGAGCGGACGGGCGAGCAGCAGCAGGCGCCGGTCGTCGTTCACCAATTCCAGATCGAGGAGCGCGAGCGCGTCGGCGAGCATCTCCAGCAGCGGCCCCGAAGCGCGGTGGTAAAGGTCGCGCGTGCGGCTTTCGAAGCCCAGGATCGACCCGCGGTCGAGCAGCTCGCTGAGGGCGTCTTTGAATTCGCGGAGCGTCGCATCATCGAGCGCTGCGATGCGCGCCAGCGGAGGCGTAGTGGGCGATTCGTCCATACCTCATCCCAACCGCCGGACACTAAAGCGCTCGAACCGTATCGTGTCGTGGACGTCCATCGGCGTGCGCTCGGGATGCCAGGCGGCGGCCCTG
Organism: Chthoniobacterales bacterium; assembly: GCA_038238555.1. Classification (GTDB taxonomy): domain Bacteria; phylum Verrucomicrobiota; class Verrucomicrobiia; order Chthoniobacterales; family Chthoniobacteraceae; genus JANNXQ01. The sequence continues at coordinate 3,457 of JBBRXP010000104.1, forward strand.
CCCTCCTGTTCAATCTGCCAGCGAACAGGTCCATAGCGCCGGTGAACAAGTGTGGAGATGAGGTCGAGCACATCGTCCCGGCCTACCGTGCGAAATCCATTCGATGCAATCGACGCGCCGATGTCAGGAAGGTGCTTTCGCACAAAGCGCGCGCCGCGCATCGCGCTCAACGATTCATTGTAGCGTCGGCGAAGACGCTCGATGGCACCGGGATCGCCCGCTCGGATGGCCCGCAAGCGGCCCAACATCTTCACTGGCGTGCGTCGCTGGCGGGGCGAGTAGAGCGACTCGACGCCGTGGAAGGTTTCCGTCTGCGGCACGCGCAAGGCGGGCAAATCGAGCGCGGGCATGGTGAGGAGAGACCGGCCATTTGCGAGGTCCTCCACTTTCTCGAAGACCTGTTTGATGGTCTCCGCGTGCAGCCCGGACCGGTCGTTAAGATAGGTGAAGCGCTCATAGGAAACGCGATGGAAATGGGCGATTCGCCCGTCCACTTCGCGCGCCATGAAGGCAATGCTTCCCAGCACCTCTTCGAGTGAACTGAGCAGCCCGCCGACACGTTCCTGCGCCTCCGCGAGTTCGATGGGTTCACGTTGCGCGAGCCCAGCCGAGAGCTGTTCCTTAAAGGCCGCGCTCCAACGAAAATCCTGCACCGTCTGGCGCGCCTCTCCGAGCCGATGGAAAAGCCCGCGAGTGAAAAGCTCGTCGTGACAGACCTGGTGCTGGCCCGCAGCAAATTCGTCGAAGACCAGGCGCAAATTCTCGCGCCCCGTGCTCGCGCCTGCCTGCCGGTCGATGAACTGCCGCAGCACAAGATAGACGTGATTGAGCTGGTTCGTCGAAGTCCCGGCACGACGCGAAAGATCGCCTAGCCGCGCGACCATCTGCTCGCCCGACTGCGCCGCCGGATCGAATCGCTTCGGATCAGCGAGCTCATCGCAGATCCCGCGAAGCGTATCGGCAAAGCTGTGCAATTCCGCCGAGGTTGTCGCCGACATCTTGCGCAGCGCATCCAGCAGCCAGCGCACGGTCGGCTCCACGATCACACGGCGGTCGTCAATGCCAAGATCGCGCTCATCCAGCCAGCGCGCCGCGAGCAGCCGGTTGAAAATCGCATTCGCCCGCGCCCGCGCATCAGCCAGTGCAGCGTCTGTGTCCTGGGTCCAATCAATGTCGCCATGCTCCGTCAGCGTCTCCGAAATAAGTTGCAGCGCCTCTCGCCGTCCCAACTCACCCGCCTGTGCGCCACTCTCGCGCTCAAGACGATCAATGCAGTCGATGAAAAAGCCGGCGCGCTCCGGGCGGGCGAGGGGCGCGAAGAATCCCCGCGGCACAACGCGACTCAGTGCTTCTGAAAGTAATCTGGCGGTTTCCACCTATCGGGGAAGCATTGGCCAACCGCGTGCAACCGTCGAGCTTTGCCCGGATTTCTCACGCAGATGGCACTACCGACCCGGACGGTCGATGCTTGGTTCCGCGACCGACGATTCCTGTGCGGCTGCGGCAACCTCGATGGACAGAACGACCGCGGCATTCGGCTCGGCGAGCTTGGCATACTTCGGAGCGATCTCTTTGATCGATTCGACCGCGAGCTTTTGCGACGCGAGCGCAACCTCACGCAGATGTCGCCCGCGGATAGTGACCGCGTGCGTGGTGAACAAGAGCGTAAGCACGTCACCATCATCCCCTCGCGTGAATTCGCCGGAGAGAAAATGCGAAACAGGGAATACGAAAAAATTCCCGCTCTTCAATTCGACGCGAAGCGCTTGCGATTGAGGGTCTTCGTTCCAGCATACGACGTTGCGTTTGGCCGCGCCAGGTTCCGGGGCTTTGCTTTCTGTTTGGCTGGTCCTGATCACGAGACAGTTACTTTTTGCGGCTCGGCGTTGTGCCGCATTCTTGACGCAAGCGCGGCGATGCGGTTGCAGATCGTGGCAGCGAGTTTTCGCCCGCGTGTCAGGCCAGTTGTCAGGCCGCGACGCAAACTTCGACGCTTTGGCTGACGGAGCGTTGTCAGATCGAGCGCCAGCTCGCGGTCGCCGGAGCGAGCAATGTTTTCGCGCAACTGCTCCTTATCGGTCGTGAAGATTCTGACGCCTTTGCGTCCTCGCGAAATGGTCACATACCATTGCTGACGGCTGGTAGCAGCCTGCACCGCCGAGTCCGAAAAGAGAACGTAGTCCACGGTCTTGCCTTGCGAGGCATACGATGTGACCGCGTAGCCGCGCACGAACTGGCGGTAGCCTCTTTCCAGGGTGCGGCCATCTTGCAACACGATGCGTCCATCACCCTCGATCCGGGCGACAGTGACCAACTCTCCGTTCGCCAACGGGCGACCGTCGCGCGTTTTCGCATTCGCCTTGAGTTGCAATCGGTCGCCGATTGAAAGCGCCGTTTGTCGCTCACGACAGATCGTGAGCCGATCAAGCTGCGCGAAAGCGACCTCGCGAATCTTGTTGTCCGCTTCGACCACGATAGCATCTCCGCTCATGGCGAGCAGCTGCCCACGCTGGCCTTTCCGAAAGCCGCTCGTGTCGCGGTTGAATACGAGCACGCTATCCGGCTCGTAAGAACGCGCGTCGCGCTTTTGCGCGTCGGTGAGATCGACGGCTTCAAGAGCCGCGATCGCGTGCTCCTCTGCGCCGATGAACCCCGCACGCTTGAGCGCATCGCGCACACTCTCATTCACCTTCCGAATCTCCGACCACGTTTGTGCGACCACGACGGTCGATTCGCCGTTGCCAGCAAGGGACAGGTAGTGACTCGCGAGCCGTTCTTGCTGCTCCCCTACTCCGCACTCGACTACCGCCCCGTGTCTTTCCAGCCGCTCGAATGATTCCACGGCGAGTCCCGCGGATGCTTCCTGCACCGCTTGTTTGTATTGCTCAATGAAGCTCCGTTTCTCACTCGTTTTTGCCCGAGCCGGATCTTGCCGGCGAATCGCGGTCAACTCCGCAGCCTTCAACCCCGAATACTTTTCGATGGCCCTCAGCGCGTCCGACGCCTCTACCGCGCCGTGCTGGCGCGTGTCGCCGGAGCAGATGATGCGTCCACCGCTTTCCTTCACGTAGTCCAGGAGCGCCTGCATTTGTTTCGCGCCGAGCTGGCCGGTTTCATCGACGATTACCACTCCGCCATTGAGCATTGATTTCCGCGCGAGGAACTCGCTGACCGTTTGCACGCCTGCGAAACCCGCTGCTTCCAGGTCAATCACCTGTTGGCGCTGTGGCGCGATGACGTGAACGGCGTGGCCCGCGCTATCGTGATTGAGCAAGACTTCGCGCAAAGCGAGCCATCGTGCGCCGGGCGCGCGAGCGCACCAAAGCGCACTCCCAAATTCGCAAGACCGTCCAGCCGGAGGCACGCAGAGCGCGCGAAACGGCGCGGTCGCGCTGCGCGTTCCGCGCGAGCTTCGCGGCCCACCATGCAGCGCGCATCACCGGCTTGGTCGCGTGGCGTGGGCAGCCGTGCCAAAAGCAGCCATCCACGAACACCGCGACTTTCTCCGCGCGGAAGATGAAATCCGGCTTGCCCGGCAGCGGCGCTCCGCGCCGCCAGCCGGTGATGCCCTGTTCGCGCATGAGCGCGATGAGGCGGAGTTCCGTTGCGCGGTTTCCGCGCGAGCGGATGAGCGCCATGACGGCGCTTCGCTTCGCCGGGGTGAAGACATCAGCCATCGGCGTGCTCGCCGTAATCGGCGGCGAGTTGGAAACGGCGCGCGGTTTCGTCGTCCTCGTGCGTGTGCATCCGGTCGTAGAGTCCGGCCCATTGTGCATCGCACGGGTAGAGTTCTTCGTCGGCGAGTTCGCCCGCGTCCGCACGCCGCCACGCTTCGGCGGCGAAGCGCCGCAAGGCGCGCGGCCAGCCGCTCCCGGCATCCTCGTAGCCATCGGGATGCAGTCCGGGGAATGTGTAGGCGACGGCGCACCATGCGCGGATGAAGTCGGGTTTCGGGATTTGATCGAGTGGCGCGGTGAATGCGCGTCGAAGCTCGCGGCCTGCGCCGCGAAGAGTGGTCGAAACGATAACGTTGGTGCTCATACGCTAAGTCGCTACCAGGTCGCGAGGCGCTTGCCAGGAAAAAAAACGCCCGCGAAGTGGCGATGGGCAGCGTCACTTCACCGGCTTTTTGCGCCGTTTCGGCTTCGCGATTCGGTCAATGAAATTCCGCGCGATGCCCGCGTGCTTCTGTTTGTCGCCGACGGCTGCGATGAAGGTCGCCATGTCCCACAGCTTTGGCCGCTCGTCAGCCGGGTAGGTCGCGTGCAGCGGAGCGGGAATCACAAGCTGTAGCTTGTGTCTTCGCATCTGCGCAAGCTGGTCCGTGCTGATGGCTGGTTCCAAGGTGACGAGGTGCTTGTCCTTTACACGGGCGCTCTCGGCGAGGATTTGCCGCCAGCGGTCTTTGCATGAAGTCTTCGCACCGAGCAGCGTCAGCCACGCGACCGGGAACGAAGCGTCGAAATACTGCGACGCGCCGGGAAAGAGAAAGTCGGGCTTGGCTTTGTCCTCGACTGTTACCGTGCGCTCAAACGCCAATCCATGCGCTCGGAACACTTCGCCCAAATGGTTTTCAAACGCGTGTCCTGCTCGTGATTTGCGACGGTTGTGAACCGAAAGCGAGCAACTCACGAAATCGTCCACGTCCTTGAACCCCTGTTTGAGACGTTCTCCGACGATGAATTTTTCGAGCACTCGGAACGCGAATTCTTCGCGCTCCATCCACGCAATGATGGCGGCGTCAGCGCCATCCTGTGCGCGAACGTCCGGCAATTCTTTCCGAACGAACGCACCGAAAATCGCAGACGTTGGAAAGTCTTTGCCGAATAGCTTGAGCATCCGCTCCAGCAACGAATCGTCCGTTGCGGGAAGGACAACGCCAGCAGCTTCGAGGATGCGCGCTCGCGCCATATCCACGACTTGACCGGTCTCAATTTCCGCCGTCTCGAATTGCAGTGCCGCATTATCGGTGATGCCGAAAAGCCAGCGGAGCTGGCTTTCGCAAGTGGAGCCAGATTCAGCAACCAACACTGTTGCCGCTTCGTTGCCTGCGGTGAAAGCGATGATGAGGGAATCGCCTGCGCGTGCTCGGCCCTCGCGGCCAATGACACCGTTGTCGGTGTAGTAGAGACGCCATTCCGTTCGCGTCGCATGGTTAGCGCGGGAGTCATACCAACTCATGCAAGCAGCGGCTTCCGTAGCTTCTTCTTCCTCGTCAGCGAAATAAAAGAACCGCGTCGGAATCCCCGTGTCCGCTTTGCAGCTCCGGGTCGTTGCGCCGAGAATCTCTCGAAGGTGACTCGATGAGTTGAACTCGTGGCCGTTGGATGCGGTTGGGTCAACTTCGACGGCGGTGACGCGCTTCCACGCAAACGTCGAGAAGACTTGCGAGAGGTATCCGAATTTCATGCTGCTTTCTTGCGCTGGTTTCTTTTCGGTTTCGCGTAGGTGACAGGCGTTCGCGGAAGCTCAGTCGGCGTTCGATTTGGATCCTCCGCAGCCGTCAGCGCAAAATCGGCTGCCGCATTGAGCGGTTGCCTCAGCGTGCGAAGCACGCTGTTCGCGATGCGCTCGACGACCGGAACGACAACCGAGTTGCCGAACTGCCGATACGCCTGTGTGTCGGACACCATAATTTTGAAAGTGTCCGGGTAGCCCATGAGCCGCGCGCACTCGCGCGGTGTCAGCCGTCGCGGATTCTTGCCGCGACTTTGCGCGATGAGGATTTCGGAGCCGTCCTTGTGGTAGCGCGCGCTGAGCGTGCGCGCGATGTCCCGCTCGGTGACGAGGCCGAAGCCGAAGCCATTGCCGGCGGCGCGATGTTTGGCGGCGTAGTTCTGGAGGTAATTCCAGAGATGGTCGGTGAGCGTGTATTTCGGATCGGGATTCGATTCGAGGATGCTGCCGAGCTTCGGGCCGTCGGCGGGAAACTGCGGGAACTCGAAATACCGCCACTCGCGGAAGCCGACGAAGAAGATGCGTTCGCGGTGCTGGGGAACGACGCTCCGGGCGTCGATGACCTTATGATAAACCGTGTAGCCGAGTGCGTCGGTCAACGTGCGATAAATGATGTCGAACGTCTTGCCGCCGTCGTGGCCTTTGAGGTTCTTGACGTTCTCCAGCACGAACGCGGCAGGGCGGTGAAAGTCGAGGATGTCGGCGATGGAGAAAAAAAGGTTGCCCTGCTTTTCGTCGTCGAAGCCGTGCTTGCGGCCTAGGCTGAGTTTCTTGGAAACACCCGCGATGCTGAACGGCTGGCAGGGAAAACCGCCGCAAAGAATGTCGTGCGCAGGGATGTCGGCGACGGCGACGCCGTGAATGTCGCCGTGCGGTTTCTCACCAAAATTGGCCACGTAGGTTTGCTGGCTGAACTTGTCGTAGTCGGAGGAGAAGACGCACCGTCCGCCCGCGTGCTCGAAGGCGATACGAAAGCCGCCGATGCCGCAGAACAAATCAATGAAGCGCGGCGGGACAGCGCCGTATTCCGGCGAATCCTCGCGAAGAATGCACGACTCCACCTCGCCGTTGCGCTCCCGCTTGGGTGCGCATTTCGGCGTCGCGGTCTTGCCGGTCTTGGTTGTGCGTTTGCTCGGGGTGCGTGGCATTTCGTTTCCAGACGAAAGGCCAAACGTGCTGCGGTGTCGAGCCGACCCAGAAATCACCAACTGAAAGCGCCTGCCAAAAATCCCCCGAAAACCTGCTCCATGCACGGAGCAGGTTGCTTTTGAGAGGAGGGCACGCTGGTGCCTATGAAAAAGCCAAACCCAGCCTGCAGCGAAAAAGCCCACCGGGAAGTTACCATCGAAATCTTGCGTGCGAAGCATGAAGTCTTCACCGCCGCCGCTGGGGAAATCGCGCGGCGCGCGAAAGTGCCCGTCACGGCGGAAGCCGTAATGGCATTTCTTCTCGAAGCCGAATGTGACGCCAAAGACATCGCCAACATGTATTGCTGGCGGGTGCTGGGTTGGCCGGTCGAGTGGATTGACAAGGCGTCGCGATAGCACGGCTCCGGCATCACCCCGCTGCTCTATCAGGTTTTCAAAAACGAGCCGGGGTGGGGTGGCGTCTGCATCGACGACAAGGGACTCTATTGGGAAACCCTCTCGGAGATGGCCGCCCACTTCAACCGGCAGAACGATTTGATTTTGCTCCAGGTCAAGCCCGACAACGCGGCACCAGGCTGGGCACCGCAACACACCTACAATCTCACTTCCGACCGGAGCATTCCCGCCAGCACCTATGCGAAGTTCGTTGTCGATACCGCTTCGAGTCTCGGGCAGGCAGGCGACAAGGGCTTCTTCAAGAATCAGGCACAGACCCACATCGCGAAGGCGCTGGAAACGCTCTACGAGATTCGCGCCGACGTGACGCTGGAGAACGCTTACAGCCTTCTCCTCGACGAGAAGGATATGAACGAGGCGCTGAATGACTTGCTCGACGGCTATGCGACGGAGCGGCGCAACACGCTCTACGATCATTTCAAGAATCGCTTTCTCAGCCAGCCGGCGGAGCAGATCGGCGGAGTGAAGGAAACCATCGCAAACTACCTCCAGCACTTCCTTTCGCCGGAAATCACCCAGGTCTTTTGTCCCTCGGCAAACACCTTCGACTTCGGCGAGATCGACCGGGGCAAAATCATTTGCGTGGCCATGCCGCAGAAGTTCCAGACGGAGCGGCGCTACGTGAACACCTTTTTGAAGATGCTCTTTTACACTCACGTTTTACGTCGCTTCGACAAGCCGAAGGAACAACGGCGTGACGACAATCTGCTCATTCTTTGGGCCGATGAAGCGCAGCGGTTTATGACCGCGAGCGAAGACGGGATGAGCGATTACAATTCCGTGGACGTGATTCGCGAGGCGCAGGGAACGGTTGTCGCCGCCGCGCAATCTTCCACGTCGTTTGTTCCTCCTCTCGGCAGGGAAAAGGCGAAGGTGCTGACGCTCAATCTCCGAAATCGCATGATCTTCAAAGCTGCCGACGAGGAAGGCGCTGTCGAGAGCGCGGACTTCTTGGGTAAAAAGAAATTCATCAAACGGACGTGGGGTTTCTCGTATGGCCGGACGACGAGCAATTACAGCGAGCAGGAGGAGCACAAGATCAAGCCTTACGTCCTTCGCAGCCTGCCGAAACACGCCTGCGTCTTGGTTCACGCCGAACGCGGTTTCAAACGCGCGATGCTCCCGCCCATCGAGCCAGACGGGAAAATCTGTTCGTGGTTCGGAAAGGGATAGTCGCAATGCCAGGCCCAATCATTCACTTCCCAACCGAGGAGGAGCAGCAAGCCACGCTCGATGAATTCGCACGCGAAATGCGGCGTGTGAAAGAGCGGAAGGAATCGGTTCCACCAGACAAGCTCAACGAGGCGCTGGAAACTATCACCGACTATCTCAAAACCGGCTGGAGCACCGGAGGTGGGCGGCGTCTTCGCCAATTCGTTTGGTCGCTTTGGAACGGCTTCCATCTCACAAATCTCTACGACCTTAGCTCCGGCCTCGATGGCAGGCTCACGGACGCGGTGATCGTCGTTTTCAACGCGGCGATGGTGGACGCATTGAGCGAGGATCAAAAACGGCGCGTACTAAAAGAGTCGGGAGAGTTAGCCCGTTGGGAGCAGGCGAGTGCGGAGACTCCCGAAGACGACGAAGAAGTGCTGTATCCGCCATTTCCGATGAGCACCGAGGGACTTCGCCGATTGGCAAAGTCCGCTGAACGGCAGGACAGGCGATTGGAAGCGGAGCGCCGTGCCGAGCAGGACCGCGAGGCGGCCGATGAATGAAAAGCCACCACCGGACGGGATCAACTGCCGCTCCCTTCGCCGACTCCGGGATCGTCAGATCATCCCGTCCGCCGCAGACGATGCGAGACCAAGCGCCCAGGCTTCGCTGCGCCTTCGCTCCCGGCTGCCGCCCATAGGCCCACCGGCAGCCTGACGCTCTGGCTTTCGCTTCGCCTGAACGCTTGGACTCGCGATTCGCGAAATACGTGTCAACGGAAAATCCTTCCTCTGAACCGGCATTCGTAAGTCGTTCATGACTGGTCGCAAACGGGGCAATCAAGAAAAGCCGTTTGGTAAAATAGCGGCTATGACTGAATTAGAACGACCGATCAAAAGACGAAGCCGTATGCCCTTCGGACATTACCGCAAGCGAATGGTGGTGATGCTCCATCCCGGCGACAAAATCGCCATGCGCCTTGAAAAATCACGCACCTGGTATTGGGCCGAACTGGATGATGTGTTCCGCGTTCTCGCGCGTTGGCACGCAGCGCGGGAGCGCCAGCGCATCCGGGAGGAACGTAAAGCGCGACGCGCGAGCTAAGGCCCGGCAGTGCCGCTCTCCAACCGCTTGCGCGTCCTCTCGATTTCATCAGCCAAGACTTTCTCTTTCGGCAGGGCCGTGAGGTATTCCCGCGCGACGACCTTGTTCGCCAGTCCTTCCAGCGCATAGCGGGCGACGGCATCATCTTTCTGCGCGCAGAGAATCAGACCAATGGGCGGATTCTCGCCCTCGTTGGTCCAATGCTCGCGAGCGTAGTTGAGGTAGAGGTGCATTTGTCCCGCGTCGGCGTGTGTGAACCGGCCGAGCTTGAGATCAATGACCACGAGGCAACGGAGCTTGCGGTGAAAGAAGAGCAGATCGACGCGATACCATTCATCGCCGATCCGCAACCGGCGCTGGCGCGCGACAAAAGCGAAGTCTCCACCGAGTTCGATGAGGAAGCCTTCCAGATGCCGGATCAGAGCGTCCTCCAAATCGGACTCCGAATACTCGTCTTTCAGACCGAGAAATTCGAGCACGAAGGGGTCTTTGATTTCCTCGTCGGGAGTCACGGCGTCTCCCGTTTCCGGCTTGCCCGCTTTGCGGAGCATCGCGGCCTTGTTGCGCGACAGCGCGGTGCGCTCATAAAACTGCGTCGAAATCTGGCGATCAAGCTGCCGCACTGTCCAGCCGCCGCGCAACGCCTCAGTCTCATAGAACTTTCGCGCCTCTTCGCTGCGGAGGGCCAGCAGACGAACGTAGTTCGACCAGGGCAGCGGAAAGCGCGCGGCGATGTGCTTGAGCCGTGCCGGAATTGATGGTGCTTCGTCCGTTGCAAATTCTCCCGACAGCGTCGGGAGTTTTTCCGAAATGAATTCTCCCGACAGTGTCGGGAGAATCTCGGGGAAGGTGAGAAAGAACTGCCGGTATTTGTAAAGATTCTGGAGCGAGAACCCGCGCCCGAACTTCGCGGTGAGATCGGCGGATAATCGCTCCAGAAGCATCTCGCCATACTCCGCACGCCTCTTGCCGCCTTGCTCGAATTCCACAATCCGGCGTCCGACTTCCCAATAACTCGCGGTCATCACCGCATTGACCGCACGCGCTGAAATCCGGCGGGCGCTTTCGAGTAATTTCACCAACCCGGAAAGGATCGTGTTGTAGCCCACGAGCGGTGCAGGAGCCGTCTTTGAAACACTTTTCTTCATGGAAATTGCAGGTCAGTGAGAAACGATTTGTAGCCGGTTTTCATCCTCCCGCACAACGAGCATTCCGGTGCCATTGCCGCCAGCCAGCAGATCCGCAGCAACGGCATCGCCGATGGTTTTCTCCACCACGTCCCGCAGCGGACGCGCGCCGAGGCGCGGATGGAATCCCCGCCGAACGAGGAACGGCAGGACGTTTGCGGCGGGTTCGATGCAGTGACCTTTCGCATTGAGAAATGCCAATTCCTGCGCCAGCAGGAGATGAGCGATTTCGAGCTGCACGTCGTAGGTGAGCTTGTTAAAAACAATCTTCTCGTTGATGCGCCCGTAGAGTTCAGGCCGCATCGCCCGCTGTGCGTGGGTGAGAACGTGGCGTTCCATTGTAGCGAAGCTGGAATGCTGGAGTTCGAGCAATTCCGCAGCCGCGATGTTCGAGGTGAAGACGATGTAGAATCCGCTCCAATCGAGCGTCTCGCCATTCGCCATCGTGATCCGCGCCGCATCCAGGATTTGCAGGAAGAGATCGAGCACGCGCGGATGCGCCTTTTCGATTTCATCGCAGAGCAGCGTGCCGCGCCCGTGTTTGTCGTGGGCCAGCGCGAGCGTGCCGCGCTCGCCCAACTTACCGCCGAGCAGCAACCCAATGCTCTCTGGCGTCTGATACTCCGACATGTCGAAGCGGAACAGGTGATCCAGCCCCATGACGAACTCGGTAAATGCGATCGTCACTTCCGTTTTTCCGACTCCGGTAGGGCCGAGAAAAAGAAAACTGCCGAGCGGGCGGCCCGGTTTTCTCAAGCCGAGTTGGCCGCGCTGGAGCACGGACGCGATGCGTGGCAGAGCGTGATCCTGTCCTCGAATCTTGCCGCGTAAGTAGCTCTCCAACTCGCGGAGTTTGGTGCGCGTCGCATCGCTGGTGTTGGTCGAATGAGTCACGCGACGACTTCAACATTCTCGCCCTGAAAAATGGCTCCACCGGCGGAGCAGGTCGCTTCGGCGTGTGGCTTACAAAGTAGCGCATGAACATTCCACCATCTCTCATTCCAATGCGCTTCGCGCCCATCCTCGCCCAGGCCGCTGGGGGCCTCGCGGAAGGCGCGAGCAAAGCGATGGGCATCGTCATGCTCATCGGATTTATCTTCGGCACCATTTGCGTTGTCGGCGGCGGCTTCGCCATTCGGCGCGGCGATACCGACGCCGGCAAACTCTCGATCATCGGCGGCCTCATCATCGCCGGAGCGCCGGTGATCGTGAAGGCGCTCTTCACCGCGTTCGGTCTTGGCGGCTCGACCGTGGATGTGGGCTCCTTCCAATGAAAGACCACGAGCTGCGCTTTTCCGACACGAACAGTGCCGATGACTCCGAAGGCAAAACGTGGGGCCTCGATGGCAACCTGTTTTGGTTCGTGGTCGCGGGCGTCTTTCTTTTCGTCGTGACGCTGCTCCTCCTTTTCAGCGCGGCCCGGTGCAGCTTCGGCCAGTCATTCGCAATGGCGATCATCCCGCTGGCGCTGACGCTCATCTACGTCTTCGGCTTCCGGCAGGGGAAGCCACCCGCCTACGACCTCGACCTCGTGGATTACTGGACGAACGGCGCGGGCTTCGCGCCAAATCCGCAGCTTCAACCTCAACATCCATTCCTCGCGAAGAACGATGTGGCCGATTGATTCCATCGTCGAGAAGCCGGCCAACGGCTACTTCCTGCGCGACCTCCTGATTTTCAACGGTCTGGACGCGGGCGGATTTGCGTCGAAAGGGTTCATCTTCGAGCCGCCGGATTTCAACAACGCGCAGATTGGCGAACTCAATGAGTTCCAGGACCAGCTTTCCGTCTTACTCGCTTCGTTGAGCGACAATCAACGGTTGCAGGTGCAATGGTATTGCGACTCCGACTATCAGCGCGAGTTGCTGCGCTACAATGATGAGACGCAACGCGCGACGAACGTCTGGACGCGCCGCGCCCGGAATGAACGCTTCGTCCGCTACTGGCGCGCGATGACCAACCGGCAGCTCCGCCGCCAGCGGCGGATTCACTCGCCGACCGTTTCTCGCAACGTCGCGCCCGCATACTCGCGATACAGCTTCGCCATGACGCTCGCGGGTATGGCGGCTGGGCAAACGGCCACGCATTCGTAAATGTTTGAGCAACTACCGAAGCCTTCGTCGTCCATTGCCCGCACCATTCCGAGCACGCGCCGCGTTCGTTCCGGTTCACCCTGTGGCAAAAACGCCAGATGCGAAACCTTCGCCCCGGTGAAGAGCACCGCCGAAGCATTTGGGCACGCTGCCACGCACGCGCCGCAGCCGATGCACGCGGCCGCTTCCATCGCCAGATCAGCTTTGTGTTTCGGAACGAGAATGGAGTTCGCTTCCGGGGCTGCGCCGGCGCGCGCGGAGATGAAACCACCCGCCTGGATAATGCGATCAAACGCGCTGCGATCGATCATGAGGTCGCGCACGAGGGGGAATGCCCTGGCGCGAAACGGCTCGATGACGATGGTTTCGCCGTCCTTGAATGATCGCATGTAAAGCTGGCAAACCGTCCCCGGATGATTCGGACCGTGCGCCTCGCCATTGATGGTCAGCGAGCAGGTGCCGCAAATTCCTTCGCGGCAATCCGAATCAAAGGCGATTGGTTCTTCGCCGCGGACGGTGAGTTGCTCGTTAAGAATATCGAGCATCTCGAGCAAGGAGGCGTTCGGCGAAATATCCGCCGCCTCGTAGTTGACGAGTTTCCCCTCGGATTGTGGATTTTTCTGCCGCCATACGACCAATTTGAAGTTCATGTGCGTAATAGAAGAAACAAAATGCACGAACTACCTCAAGGAAAACCCACAGGGATCGGGGCCGAAGTCGTGATGGCCACCGTGTTGGTGGACTATGAGGACGGCTCCATTGTCAGCCGCGAAATCGTGAAGAAGGAGGGCGGCTCGGTGACGGTCTTCGCCTTCGACGAAGGAAAAGGCTTGGGCGAGCACACTGCTCCGTTCGATGCGCTCGTGCATGTGCTCGAAGGCGAAGCGGAAATCACCATCGCAGGCCAACCCCATCACTTGCAAGGCGGCGAGATGATTCTCATGCCCGCCCATCAGCCGCACGCGTTGAAGGCGCTCAAGCGCTACAAGATGATTTTAACCAAGATTCGGCCTTGAACTTGAAAAGTGGATTGAACACGATGCTCAATGAGTCGGGAGTCGATGATGACGATATCCGAACGGAGGGCTTTAATGACTATTGAGACAGAAAACTTATAAAATAGATCATACCAATGCAACACGCATTCAAAGTTCGCGATCACGTTGAGTGGAACTCAGAAGCCGGTCGAGTTCGGGGAACGATCAAAAAACAGATCACTTCTGAAATCACATTCAAAGGCTACAAGGTCCATGCTTCCAAAGAGGAGCCGCAGTATTTGATCAAAAGCGATAAGACCGATCACATGGCCATGCACAAAGGTTCTGCTCTTAAAAAGATCACTCAAAGCAAACGCTCGCCCAAGAGCTAATCTCGCGGCATTGTCATAAGCAGTCTGTCGCGATTGGCTGGTAGGGTCCTAAGTTCAATCGTCGTCGTCAAGCGTGCCTTGTGCCGCGATCCCGCCGGCAGCGGTAGGTTTCCCCTTCAGAATCCATTCAAAAGCGACCGCTATTAGCGCACCTATGACCGGTCCGACTAGATAAACCCAAGTCGTGTCGAAGTGGCCACGAACTAGATCTGGGGCCAACGATCGCACCGGATTCATTGAGGCGCCGCTGACCGGTGCCGCCCAAAGGCCCGCCAAGACGATGTATCCACCTACTGCGATAGCACCGTTGGTGCCGATGTTCCGCGCTCCGGACGCCGTGCCCAAAATCGTATTCACCAACCCCGCTGTTAGCACCGCTTCCATAATGAGCGCCTTCCCGCTGCCTACACCGCTCCCCGGCACCGTCGCACCCAGTGCTCCAACTGTGCCGAACATGGCCCGAAGAAAGAGCGTTGCCGTGACACCACCGACTACTTGGGCTAGGACGTAGCCCGGCACCCGCCGCCACGGGAAATTACACCGGACCGCGAACGCCAAAGTGACCGCGGGATTTAAATGAGCCCCGCTCACCGATCCCATGAAGTAGATGATTGCCATCACCATGAGCCCCGGGGCGACCACGATCATGCCGGGCGTGACTGCCCCACCGCTGCTGGCAGCGACAATCCCACCGCCTGCGGCGACCATGACTAACAGGAACGTGCCCCAACTTTCTGCGAACACCCGCCGCCATTCGTGGGCGGGATTAAGGAAGTCAGGCGACGAGGGCGGGAGGATCATCCGGCTGTGCTGCGCTGTTGCTGGCCGGTCCGTCGAAGGTGTCATAAATTTTACGAGTCGATTTTGCTCTTGTATTCCCGGTTTTGAATCTCCACCTGCGTTTAAGCCTGATCGCTCGCCGTCTTCAGTTCTCTGAGTTCGTTCACTCGCACTTCGGCCGGCCCTCGGATTGGAAAATGCATCAGATAAACTCTCACGTCGGCAATCGCCGTCTGCCATCCCCAATCACATTTCCGGCTGCTGTGAAACGTGTTGAAGGCGATCTTCCCGATGAAGCAAACAACTTTCGGCTTACAAGCTTGGATGATTTTTGAGACTCGACTGACTCCTGCTTGCTCTTCGCCTTTTTTAAGTTCAGTCACGTCTATCGTAGGCCGATCGACCAAATTCACGAAGTTCAGTCCGTAGTGCTCCATGAACTTCTTATCGTAAATCTCCTTGAGCAATTGGTCATTTTTCAGATCACTTTCTGCTTCTTTCAGCAAGCCGGCCCGGTTCAGCAGATACCAAAACATCTTGTTATTGGAAAATGGCACGCCGCGCCGATAGGAACCGGGATGCGGATTGATGCCCACGAACAGTATCTTCGCGTTCTCCGATACCTTGTAAGCGATCATTCTTTCGCGGTCCGCGACGAGACAGAGGCCTTAGCCGACGGTTTCTTTTTAGTGAACAACGGCAACTCCTCGGCGGGATAGGTAACCTCGGTGTGGCGAACTTTCGCAAATGGCGTGAGCGTGTGAACCTGACGCCGAGTCGGGCTCATGATGTCCTCGACCCGAATTCCGCGGACCAGCAACGCATCCGCGATGAGCGAACGATGACAGCGCCACGGCACCGCTTCGGCGCACATCATGGCGATTCGGTCGTGACTCCCGCACTCGATCAATTCTTTGATGCCTTTCTCAAACTCCGGCGTCTGCATGTAATCCGCGTAGCCGCGAAAAGAAGCATTGCGCCATCCCGCATTCAAGGAATCAGGTTTCGCATGGCGCAAACCGCCGAGTTGTGGCATGTGAACATATCCAATGCCTGCTTTCTTTAATGATCGCGGCAGTGAGGTTTTGTTGAACTGCGGGTTGTGCCGTGAGCGAGGCACCGTGCGCACATCCACGACGCGCGTGACCTCGTGCGTCCGAAGAAGGGCAATGAATTCTTCAATCGTCCGGGTGGAATGGCCGATGGTTAGCACAATCGGTGAAGCGTTCCGCGGATCAGCTTCGCGTCGTTTGTTCATTGCGTTGTTAACTTGTTCATATCGCGGCAAATGAGTCTTGCAGAATCCTTCCGCGGGTTGAGCCGCTGCGTTTTTAATTCGAGCGAAGTGTATGTGCAGAACCTATCCCCGCACCGTCAGGCTCAGCGGCTGAGAGACTTGGCCGAAGGGCTGGTTTTGGTAGCGGTATTGCACCTCGAAGATCCAGATTTCCGCGACGCCGGAGGCGGGGAGCGGCTCGGTGACGTTGTAGCGGCGGGCGGTGGAGAAGCCGATGAGCTTCCTCGTCTGGCCGGGCCGCGTGAGATACGCGTCGTAGCCTTGGAACTGGCCTTTCACGCACGTCATCTCGGGATGGCCGCTGGTGAAGATGTCGCCGCTGAGCGCGGGGATGGTGGTGGGC
>JBBRXP010000105.1:0-19814 GCA_038238555.1 Chthoniobacterales bacterium
AGTGTTGAGAGTTGAGTGTTGAGAGGCGCGTTTTGCGGATCGGCGCGCCAGTCGATGGCGCGCCACTCAACACTAAACTCTCAACTCCCCTGCTCCCCACCCGCCGCTGGCTCGAAGCCTTTGAACAGTTTGCGATCGACGTCATCCTCGAGCGTCGTTACGGCAAACGCGCGGCGCTGCTGCGGTGGTTGCTTTACGCGCTGAGCTGGCTCTTTCGCGGCGGCGTGCAAACGCGGCTCTGGCTCTTCCGCCGGCGTTTTCTGCGCGAGCATTCGCCGGGATGTCTGGTCATCTCCATCGGCAATCTCACCGTCGGCGGCACGGGCAAGACGCCGGTGGTCGAAAAATTTGCGCGCACGCTCCAGGACGGCGGGCGGCGCGTGGCGATCCTCAGCCGCGGATACAAATCCCGGAAGCCGCCGCTCCTGCGCCGGCTCCAGCGCAAGTGGCTCGGGCTCGAGCGTCGCAAGCCCCGCATCGTCCACGATGGCCAGCGCATGTTGCTCGATTCGAGCTTTGCCGGCGACGAACCCTTCATGCTCGCCGGGTCGCTCAAGGACGTGATTGTGCTTGTGGACAAGGACCGCGTGCGCGCCGCTCTCCATGCCGTGCGCGAGATGCGCTGCGATACGCTCATCCTCGACGACGGGATGCAATATCTCCACCTCAAGCACCGGCTCGACATCTGCCTCATCGATGCGCAGGCGCCCTTCGGTAATGAGTTCCTGCTCCCGCGCGGCACCCTGCGCGAACCGCCGGGCAACCTCCGGCGCGCGAGTTACATCTTCATCACCAAGAGCCCGCCGGCCGGCAACGTCGAACTGCTCGAGCGCATCCGCCGCTACAACCGCACGGCCGAGATCGTCGAATGCACGCACCGAGCGCTGCACCTGCAAAATCTTTACGACGCCGCCGACCGCCGGCCGCTGGAATATCTCGCCGGCAAATATGTCGCCGCCCTCTCCGGCATCGCGCGTCCCGAGAGCTTCGAGGAAAAGCTCACCGCGCTCGGCGCCACCCTCGAGATCGCCAAGCGCTTCGCCGATCATCATCGCTTCACGCAACGAGAGCTGCAGGAATTTCACGACCGCTGCGTGCGGCGCGACCTCGACGCGATCGTGACCACGGAAAAAGACAGCGTGCGCTTTCCCGCAAAGTTCGAGGGCTTGGAAGTGCCGGTCTATTATCTGCGGGTCGAAATCGAAATTCTCACCGGCCACGAGAGCTGGCGCAGCCTGATCGAGCGCATCTGCAAGACCCAGCCGCTCGTGCCGCCGGAGCGCTTCTTTGCCTGAAACGACAAACCTTGAAGCGGGAATGGGAGTCCACGGAAGACACGGAAAAGGAGGAGCGTGAGAAGAACCAACTCTTTGCCCTGTTCCGTGAGTGCCTTTCCCTGCCGTGCCTTCTGTGTATTCCGTGGGCCTTCAACCACGGATTCAGGTTAAGCCGGAAGCGGGGGCGAGACGGTCGCGCTCATCGGCGGAAACGGCGGCGACCACCGGGGTATCGAGTCCCGCCGCGTTGTTCCGAAGACGACGCTCGGCCTCGAGCCAGTGCGCTTGCGCGCGGCCAAAAGGGCAGCCCTCTTCCTCGTAGAGATGCACGGCGAGGACGGCGATCTCTTCATGCGTGGGTTGATAGGTGGCAGGATTTTTTGCGGGCTCGCTGGTTTGTAGATCGAATGTGTTCATTGGGTTTGGGCGACCGCGAGAAGAGGGATTGATTTCACGACATCTCACCTTTCGTTTCATCGCTTGTTCTCCGGCGCAGTGCTCTCCGAGCCTGACCCGAATGACAGGGGATGCCCCGATTCACAGTCCGAAGGACGCGCGGCAGAAGAAGGCGCGGCTATAACCCGTCGCACCCCTAAACCCAACCAAAACCAACATGAAAACAGTCCCGATCATCACAAGCCTTCTCATGGTTGCGATCCCCGTGCTTCAAGCGGGGACGAGCTATGACAAACAAATCCATGAGCCAGCCAGCCAGGTGCTGGGCCATCCTTACATCGCCCTCTTTGGCGGAGCCAACGTGCAGCAGACGGCGGACACCGTCGGTGCCGACGGCTTTGAAAGCAACAACACCGGCTGGTTTGCTGGGTTTAAAGCAGGCTACGAATTCGAGACCCAAGCGTGGGCAAACGCGGCCTTCGAGTTTGAAGCCTTTTACAGCCATGCGGACGCCGACTTTGACCTCGCTCCTGGGGTCACCACCTCGGGCGACATTCACGCCGTCGCGCTCATGGCCAATGCCTACGTGAAGTTTAAACCCATGTGGCATCTCCGCCCTTATGTCGGCGGCGGCATCGGCGCGGCGCACCTCTGGTTGCGCGATGCCGAAGTGGCCGCGGGCGGCATAAAGGCGCCTATCCCGGACGCCGAAGACTGGACGTTTGCCTACCAGGGCATCGCCGGATTCGACGTACGGATCAATGAGCACTGGTCGGTCTTCGCGGAATATCACGCGCTGGTCTTCCACGACGCCATCGGCCTCGACAATTACCTCAATCATCTCGTGGGCGGCGGCGTGCGGTTCCACTTCTAAGCCGACCTCACACTCCAAATCCAGCAGAGCCGCAGTCGAAAGACTGCGGCTCTTCTGTTTTTTCGGGGCGGCAGAGCTTCGCAGAGCGCACTCCCAAAGAGCGGCGATTTACAATCGCCGAACCAAACCTGCGGCCCGGAGCGCAACTGAAGTGGGGCAACGGGGAAGGCTGCCGCCGAGGATCTGCACCGTTTCCCAGGGAATTTGAAGTGCTCGCAAATCGCTCGAAGTGATGGGT
Organism: Chthoniobacterales bacterium; assembly: GCA_038238555.1. Lineage (GTDB taxonomy): Bacteria > Verrucomicrobiota > Verrucomicrobiia > Chthoniobacterales > Chthoniobacteraceae > JANNXQ01. The sequence continues at coordinate 2,786 of JBBRXP010000105.1, forward strand.
TCGGCGACTGCAAATCGCCGCTCCTTGGCCGCGTTACGGGAAGGCTCGCTTCCTCGATGGAGAGTGCGCGATTCGCCAGGTGGTGATCTCGGGTTCGGCCAGCAGGTCCGCGCCGGCCCAGAGTCGGAGGGCGCCGCGGAAAGCATCCTCGTTGCTGGCGCGCTGGCAGAGCTTCGGCAAGGGATCCACGCGCCGGGCATTGCCGCCGCCAAGGACGATGCGATCGGGCCAGAAAACATCGCGCAACAGCGCGACCGCGCGGACGACAGATTCCTGCCAGCGCCGTTGGCCGAGCCTCTTCAGCGCTTTCTTGCCGAGCCGATCCATGAAGGCTTCGGTCTTCGAGAAACGCAGGATGCCGATTTCCAGCGGCACGATCGTGCCGTCGGCAATCAAGGCCGCGCCGACGCTGGTGCCCAGCCCGAGGAAGAGCAGGCGGCCGTAATCGTAATGGGCGAGCGCTTGCATCGAGGCGTCGTTGAGGATGCGCACCGGGCGCTGGAATGCTTTGGCGAAATCGAAGCGCTTCCATCCGCCGCCAAGATTGAGTGGATCGCGCGCAATGCGGCCTTTGCGGACCAGGCCGGGAAAGCCGAGAGAGACGGCGTCGTATTCCCAATCACCGACAGCGGCCAGGACGCCCTTCACCATTTTCGCCGCCGACATTTTGCGGCCCGAGGGAAATTTCCGCGACTCGGCGAGGCCGCTGGCCATGAGCTTCACGCTGGTCCCGCCCACGTCGATCATCAGCACCTTCACGCGAGCAAGCGGGCGATGAGTTCGACCACGCCCTCCCCGTGGTCTCTTTGTGTGACCAGAGCGACTTTCTCACGGATGGCCGGCAGCGCATTGGCCACGGCCACGGAGAGCCCGCAGAGTTCGAGAAATGCGTGATCGTTCTCCGCGTCGCCAATGCCGACGACTTGCGCGGGTTCGATGCCCAGATGATTCAACGCAGCCTGAAGTCCCGTTGCTTTGTTGATTCCGGGTGGCAGCACCATCACCGCGCCTTTATTGAAGATGACCTGCATCTCGAGGCCGGCGCGCTTGATCTCTTCGAGCACTTGTTTCTCGTGCGGCTCCCACGTCGCCACGATAACGGCCCCGAGCTGGACGGGCACGCCACGCTCCCTCAGCCGCGCCACGAAATCGCCCGGCGGCGGCGACGCCAGGATCTCCGAGCGTTGCGTGGCGGGATGAAAAAGCACCGCGCCGTTTTCCATCACCGCGAGATCGAACCGGGAAAGCTCAGGAAAGATGGAGGCCAATTCTTCAAGCACGCGACCCGTCACGAGAATGAGCCGGAAACCCGCATGCTTGAGCCTTTCGAGCGCCGCGAGTGTGGCGACGGTAACGTCGCCATTGTGCGCGAGGGTGCCGTCGAAATCCGTGGCGAGCGCACGGAACTGGTCGGATGGCAGCGAGGCATTCAATGGGCTCCAGTGCAGCTATCGCAAGGAGCGCGGCGTTGGGATGTGTGAGTGCGCTTTGCTTCCTCGCGCTCTCGGTCGTTTGTTTCCCGGTTTCACACTTCCGTCACCTCAACCCGGCCATCGGGGCCGACCTTGCCCCCGTGCCGCGAGGCGACGAGTTGGCCCGTCCTCTCGCCGCCGGGCGCGAGGAGGACTTCGCCGCGCTCCACGCGCAGGGTGGTCCGGTCGGGAGCGGCGGAGAGGCTGAAGCGCGTGCCGAGCGTAAGAGGGAGTCGAAAGAGGCCATGGGGGACGGGCGGCGTTCAGGAGAGTGAAGACATCGACGGACTGGTTTTGTGGACAAATTTTGCACAACGATCCTCTCCTCCGCGCGGGCAGAACTTCCGCTAAAGTCGGTGGCGGGCGGGTTGTGTGTTCGCACTGTCCTTTTCTCTCATTCCCGCTCAAATCCGAAATCTGAATCTCGAAACCCGAAACAAATCCGAAGGAATGGAAAGCAGAGAATCGTTTGCGCGCCGCCCGCGGTTTTTCGGATTTCAAAAGTTTGCCTGCGTTTGTTTCGGATTTCGGATTTCGGATTTTGGATTTGAGGAGGAAGAGGGAACGCGGAATTAGACATCCGCACGCCGCATGGACCTTTCACCCGGGAAAAAAATCGCCGGTTTGCTCGCTCCGCTTTTCGCGCTGCGAGGAACGTACGATCTCGGGGTGGGCGATGTCGGCGCGCTGCGGGAATTTGTGGACTGGGCGGCAGAGCTCGGCTTCCGGCTCGTGCAGTTGCTGCCGGTCAACGAGACGGGCGGCGATCATTCGCCTTACAACGCCATCTCCTCAGTCGCGCTTGACCCGACCACGCTCGAGATGACGCCCGCGGCGATGCCCGACTTGAGCGCCATCGACCTCGAAGAACTCGCGCCTGCTTCGACCGTCGCCTCACTGCGCGCTGGGCCGGTGCGTTACGCGGCGGTCAAGGCGCTCAAGACGCGGCTGCTGCAGCGGGCTTACGAAAATTTCCTTGCGCACTCGTGGCGCAGCGGCGGCGCGCGGGCGCGGCGGTTTCGGAAATTCTGCCGCGCGGAAGCTGCGTGGCTCGAGGTTTACGCACTCTTCCGCGTGCTCATGGAGCGCAATGGCGGCATGGAACGCTGGAACTTGTGGCCGCCCGAGCAACAGAGTCTCGAGGGTGCGCGGCGCTGGCTCGAGGGCCTGCCGCTCGCCGAACGCCGCGCGCTCGAAGGCCGCGCGCGCTTCCGCAAATACGTGCAGTGGATCGGCTACGAGCAGTGGCGCGCGGCCAAGGAGCACGCGCTAGCGCGCGGCGTGGCGCTCATGGGCGACATCCCGTTTGGCGTGAGTTATTACTCCGCCGATGTGTGGGCAAATCCGGCGGTGTTCGATCACCAGTGGTGCGGCGGTTGCCCGCCGGAGCGGCTCTTGCAGGTCGATGAGTTCACTTACAAGTGGGGACAGAACTGGGGCATCCCGCTCTATCGCTGGGAGGCGCTGCGCGGAAATGATTTCGCGTGGTGGCGCCAACGCGTCCACAAAGTGCGCGACGTTTTTCATCTCTTCCGCATCGATCACATCCTCGGATTTTTTCGCATCTACTCCTTTCCGTGGCGACCCGAACGCAACGTGGAATTTCTCCCGCTCACCGAGGAGGAGGCAAAGGCGCGCGCGGGCGGTGAGCTGCCGCACTTTGCGCCGCACGCCGACGACACCGCCGAACACAAGGCCGCCAATCGTGCGCAGGGCGAGGAAGTGCTGCGCGCACTGGTGGCTGAGTGCGGCGAGCATCGGCTCATTGGCGAAGACCTCGGCATCGTTCCGGATTATGTGCGGCCGTGCCTGCGCGAGCTGGGCATCGCGAGCTTCAAGGTGCCGCAGTGGGAACTCGGCGACGACGGCGCGATGATCGCCGGCGCAAACTACGAGCGCCTTTCGCTGGCCGCCTACGCCACGCACGATCATCCACCGCTGCGCGCGATGTGGGAGGACTGGACGTCGCCCGCCCGCGAAGCCGCATGGGCAGAGGCGCGCCGGGTCGCGGTGTGGTGCGGGCTGGGAGAGTGCGCGACTTTCTCCGACGCCATTCATCGCGGCCTCTTGCGCGCGCTGTTCGCCAGCGAGTCCTGGATGGCCGTACTGATGATCACCGATCTCTTCGCCTCCACGCAGCGCTTCAACGTCCCCGGCGCAGTGACCGATGAAAACTGGACCGCGCGAATCCCCGAGCCCGTGGCGCAATGGCGCGCGCCCGACTGGACGCGCGCATTGCTCGAAGAAACTGGTCGGGCCGATCGAGTTTCCACGCCATGAATCGCGCGCTCGGCATCGACCTCGGCGAAGCGCGCATCGGCCTCGCCATCTCCGACGAACTCGGGATGCTCGCCCATCCGCTCGAGACCCTCGCGGTGAAAGACATCGCCGATTCCATCGCCCGCATTGCCGCTATCGTCGCGCGCGACAAGATCGCCATGATCGTGCTCGGCCTGCCGCGCAACATGGACGGCAGTTACGGCCCCGCCGCCGAGAAGGCGCGCGCGTTTGCCGAAAGACTGCGCGCCGCTTGCGCCTGCGGAGTGAAGTTGTGGGACGAGCGACTCACCACGGTGGCCGCGCAACGCGCGCTCCACGAAGCCGGCCGCAACATGAAGCAAAGTCGCAAGGTGATCGACCAGGTCGCCGCGCAACTCATCCTGCAAGGCTGGCTGGACTCGCAGGCGATGCTGGGTGGGTGAGACTACCGTGGACTCCAATTCACCCGTCTCGACCGTCCTTACTTTCTTTTCGTGATCAACGTCCGCCTCAAGCTCCTCCTCGCCTACGACGGCCGCCGGTTTCGGGGATGGCAAAGCCAGGCGACCAACGACGCGGTGCAGGACTTCATCGAAGGCGCATTTGCAAAGCTCGTGAGAGCGCGCGTGGTCGTGGTGGGCTCCGGCCGCACCGATGCCGGCGTGCATGCGCTCGGACAGGTCGCTCACGCCGACGTGCCGCGGGGACGGCTCACGCCGGAGCAGTGGCAGGCCGCGCTCAACGCGCATCTGCCGCGTGAGATTCGCATCTTAAAAATCACGCGCCCGAGTTCCGACTTTCACGCGCAGTTCGACGCGCGCAGGAAGATCTACACCTACCGCATCTGGAACGCATCGTTCATGCACCCGCTGGAAATTGGCCGCGCGTGGTTCGTGCCCGGCGATCTCGATCTCGCGACCTTGCGCGCGGGCGCGGCGATGCTTTGCGGCACGCACGACTTCGCGCGCTTCGCCGTGCATCGCGGCAAACCGCTGGCCGATACCGTGCGCACGATCCGCCGCGTTTCCGTTCATCGCAGCGGAGCGCTCCTCACGCTGCGTTTCGAAGGCAGCGGCTTTCTTTACAAGATGGTGCGCCTCCTCACCGGCACGCTCGTCCGCTGTGCGCAACATCGCGCTCCGCTCTCGTGGATCGGCGATCTTCTCGAAGACAACAACGCCGCGCGCACGCACTTCGCCGCCGTGGCCGAGGGCCTCTACCTCACCCGTGTGCTCTACTAAAGGAGGGTCTTATGGAGCTGAGAGAGGGATGAAGCGGTATAAAGACGCAGATCCACAATGAAGAACAAATATCCAACCCGGCCGCGGTTCACGACGGTGAAGGCCGCCTTTTTCCAAGTGCGCTGCGGGTCGTCGAGCAGCGGCACAAAGCTCGCGCCTTCCTGTCCTGCGGGCGGCGGCACGCCGGTGAGTTCGCAGAGTGTGAGGGAAATATCCACGAACTCTGCGAGACGCGCGCACGGCACATTCGCCCGGCGGCCCGGCGCTGAGACGATCAGCGGGGCGCGCGCGGATTCCTCCATGAGGCTCATCTTCGCCCAGAAGCCGCCGTGCTCGCCGAGGTGCCAGCCGTGGTCGCCGATGAAGATGACGACCGTGCCTTCCCACAGCTTGAGCGTGTCCATCGGCTCGGCGAAAACGTCCCGCTGGACCGAGTCGGCAAACGGGCCATGTGCCACCTTGCCGATGCCGGCGGTGAAGTATCGACCGGGCGGCTTATGCGGCGCGGAAAGGTTTGCCGAGACGAATGCTGCGCTCGGCTTTCGGATACCAGCCTTGCGGCGCGTGCTCCGCGGTGTGGAGGTAACATTGCACGCGCACCTCGGGGCTGCCGTCGGTGAAAGTGAGCAGGCGGCTCATCGGCCACGCGCGGCTCGCGGCGTGGTAGCGGGTGAGCGCGCAGCAGTTGATGAAGGTCGCGCCCCACTTGCCCTCGACGTGCGTGCGGCCGCCGAAGTCGTCGTTGGGATGCGTGTGCGTGTGACCGCCGATCCACAAATCGAGCGCGCCGGGATGCGCTTCGAGATGGCGCTCGAAGGCCAGCGCCTTCGGCTTCCCATCCACGTAGTAGAGATACGAGTCGCCCTCCCGGCTGCCGCCGTCGGGCTGATGGCCGTGATAGCGCAGACCCTCGAAGTCGCCCGAGGCGACCGTCGTCTCCCGCAGCATGTGGTGATGCGCGGAGATCATGATCGAGTCGCGGTTGGCTTCCACGCGCTCTTGCCACCACGCGAAGGTCTCGCCCGTCACGGCGCCCGCGGGATAGCCGCCTTTTTTCCCGCGTCCAATCGGCGGCCCGCCGTCGTTGCGATCGCTCATGATCAGGAAGTGCAGATTGCCCGCGCGGAATTCGTAGCGCTCCCAGGTGCCCGTGACCGGGTGGCGCCGCCGCGACGCGTCCACGCCGGAGAAGCGCGTGCCCTCGCCGGTGGGATCGATCCATTTGCGAAACCACCACTGCGTTTCCTCATCGGGTCCGCTCGCGTCGTGATTGCCGGCGAGATCGTAGAAATCCTCGCGCCGATGTTTCTGCGCCGCCGAGTATTGGCGGACGACTTCGCGCCCCTCCTCGTCCTCGGGCGGCGTCTGGCTTCCGGAGAAGTCGCCGACGTTAAGCGCGATATCCCACTCGAACTCCTGCTCGGACTGGCGGATCGCATCGGCGAGCGACTCGCGTTTCCGCCGCAGATCGGTGCCGACGTGCGCATCGCCGATCGCCCAGAGCCGGAAAACTTTTGGCGCCTCAGCCGCCGCGACCTGCGCGAGGGCGAGGCCGGCGGAGGTGTGGATGAAATGGCGGCGGGTGATGGGCTTCATGGTGCTTGGATGGAAAATTCTTTCACTGAAAAAATGCCGAAGCCGAAGTCGAGGCCGACGGTGGTTTCCTGGTCGAGGACTTTGTCCACGTGTGAGGTTGGGGGCGGCGATTCACGCGGTGTCGATGGCCGCCGCCACGCGATTGCCGGTGCGCGTCGCCGCGTCCATGCCGTGCGCCATGTTATCGTAGGCCGCGCCGGCGAAATGAATCCGGCCCACGGGCGCGCCAATGTGCGGCCACATTTTGCGCAGCTCGCCGAACGCAAACGAGAGCCGCTCGCAGCCGAAGCACGTCGGCTCTTCCTTCCACCATTGATGCACGATGCAGCGCTCAATAGTGTCCCTGTTTTTGCCGGGATAGAATTTGCGGAACGCGGCGAGCGCCTCCTCCTCGCTGTTCATCGGCTGGCCGCTGCCCATGAGCACGCAACTCTCGCCGGGCACGTCGTCGGCGGTTTCATAAACGAGATACATGTGCTGATCGCCCGTCTCGAGATTGATGCTCGGCACGTCGCCTTTCCAAAACGGCGTGCGCGCTTGCAGCAGCACGCGCGATTGCATGCCGATGGTCACGTGCTCGATGGCGAATTGTTTTCCCGCCGGCCACGCGGGCTTCACTTCGATGCCCGCGAGCAGCACGGGCGAAAGGCACGCGACGAGAAAATCCGCGGTGAGTTGTTGCGGCGTGCCGGCTTCGGTGAAGCGCACGCGCACGCCCGAGTCGTCGTGCTCGATGTGTGTGACGGGGCAATTGCGCCGCACGCGCTCGCCGAGTTTCGCCGCGAAGGTGTCAGGCAAAAGTTGGTTGCCGCCTTTGAGATGGAAAACGTCGCGGTGAAAATCGGGCAGCCCGCGCAGCTTCATGATCGCCGCTTGCCACAGGCGAAACAGCGCGGAGACATCGCCGCGAGTCGCGGGCTTAGCCGCGCCGCCCTTGCGTCCGCCGATGAAACGGATCGCCGCATCCGACGCGCCGTCCTGCGCGAGCAGATCGCCGAGCAGCACCTCGTCGAGATGATCGAGCCCGACGCCGAAGGGCTGAAACTCGTCGGTGAATTTTCCGAGGTAAGGCGCGAAGTAGAGCGTCGCCAGTTCGCCCCAAAGATGCGTGGAGAGCCACGCGATCTCGCGCTCATTGAAGCCGAACTCCTTGAGCACCGCCGGCTCGCGAAGCTGCGCCTCGGTGAACCACTTCCCGCCGATGTGGCGATACATTTCCTCCCGCCGCTTCCACGGCAGAAAGGGCAGGTCGAACTTCTCGACGTATTTCCAATACTCCACGTAACCCGGCCGGGTGAAATGCTCCGCGCCCACGTCGGCGTAGAGTCCATCGGGCAGCGGATCGCGGATCGTCTTCACGTGCCCGCCCGTGCGCCGCGAGGCCTCGAGCAGCGTGACGTCGTGCCCGCGCTCCATCAGCTCGTAAGCGCAGCACAGCCCGCCGATCCCGCCGCCAATGACGATGACGCGTTTCTTTTTCGATGAAGTCTGCGCGCTTGCGGGCAGACCGCTGGCGAGCATCGCGAGGCCCGCCGTCTTCAAGACTTCGCGCCGGGTGTGCGTAGGGATGAGGTTCATCAATGGATGCGCTTATCGGCTCCCGATCCGCACGGCGTGGCCCGGCATCGCGTCCTTCACGAGCTCGCCATCGCGCACGACGAAGGCGCCGTTGACCAGCACATGAGGGATTCCGGCAGAGGGCGTGGTCGGTTCCTCGAAGGTCGCGCGGTCGATGATTTTTGCGGGATCGAAAATCGTGACGTCCGCATCGGTGCCGACAGCGAGGCGGCCCTTCGCTTTCATCGCGGGCACGAAGTTCTCGAGCCGGAGCGCGGGCAGGATGGTCATCTTCGCGAGCGCGTCCATGAGCGGCAGCAGTTTCTTGTCGCGGGAGTAATGGCCGAGCACGCGCGCGAAGGTGCCCGCGCCGCGCGGGTGGCCTTTGCCCTCGATGAAGGGCACGCCATCGCTCGCGATGATCACGCCGGGATGCGCGATGGCGCGCTCGATGTTTTCGTCCTTCATCATGTGGATGATCACGAAGCCGCCCTGCTTGCGGTAACGCGCGAAGCTCTCCGCGGTGAGCCGCTCGCCCGTGGCCGCCCACGCGAGGTCGCCGTAGCCGATCTTCAGGTTAGTCTGCCAGCCGTCATTGAACATCGCCGATTCGAGCAGCGTGGACGCGGCGGTGTAGGGATAGACTTCCGTGGTGAGGTCCAGCCCCGCGGCGCGGCTTGCGTCGATCAATTGCAACACCGCCGGCAAATCGCCCGCGCCGCTGCTGCCGATATGCACGATGTGCAGCGACGCGCCCGTTTTCTTCGCCGTGGCGATCGCCTCCTCAATGGCCGCGATGCCAAAGGCGCGCGTGTGGACGAAGACCGGCACCTTGCGCTCCGCAGCGACGCGAAACATCGCCTCGATCTCGCGCGGCTCCGCCGCCGGCGTGTAATTGATCCCGAAGCCGACGCCGAGCCCGCCTTCGTCGAGCCCGCGCAGGATCGCCTCGCGCATGAACTTCAACTCCGCCTCGCCCGCCGGTTTGTTTGCGCCGGCCGGATTTGCGCCGACGCGCGCCGGACTCGGCGGATGCGTGAGCCAGTGGCCGATCTCCAGCCCCGGATGAAACGCCGCGAACCGCACCGGGATGTGCCCGACCGACGCGCCGAAGTGAATCGGCGCCTTCCCCGCCATCGCCGCATACCACGGCGCGACGGGATAGACGCCGCCCTCGAGATCCAGCGCGGTCGTGACGCCGTCGCGCGCCTTGATTTGCAAGTCGCCGGTGGTCTGCCCGTGCGCGTGCAGATCGATGAATCCCGGCGCGACCACGAGACCGGAAACGTCGAGCGTGGCCGTCCCGCTGAGCGGCTGCTCGGAGATGGCGGCGATCTTCCCGCCGCGAATGCCGACGTGGCGCGTTGCATCGAGCCCGCTGGCCGGATCCATCACGCGACCGCCGGCGAGGACGAGATCGTAGTCCGCCGCGCGGGAAGATGCGGCGAGAACGAAGACGCCGAGGGCGAGCAGGCTGAAACGCGTCGTGATTTTCATCGGAGGATTTTGCCGGTGGGCACGCCTCCACATGTGGCAGGCGCGGTTATTTCGCGAGCTTCGCTTTCACCTGCTCTCAATCCGCGCGCCGCGTGTTTTCGGAAATGCGCACATGGTCGATGAGCGCAGTGCTGCGGCCGGTGAGCGCGACGCCGATCCGGTTTTTCATCGCGTCCGCCACGGTCGAAGTGGTCACGAGTTTCTCGCCATCGACCTGCGCGACGAGCTCGTTGCCGCTCACCTCGAGCAGCACCTCGTGCCACTCGCCCACGGAGCACGCGATCGGCTTCGAGGCGAGCTCTTCGATGCGGAAAAAACTCGGATCGACGAGTTGCCCGGCAGTCGGCAGCGGCAGCGGCTGCTTCGCGGCGCGCGCGGCTTTCATCGCCTCGCCGACCGCGTGCTTCGACTCCGGACCGCCGCGGTGTTGATCCCACGCCATGCGTTCCGGCGCGAGCGAGAAGCGCACCAGATGCGTGTTGCCTTTGAACTCCTCCTTGTAGCCATCCACGCCGATGTAGAGCGTGCCGGGCGTCGTGAATTTCACCGCGAAGCGCATCGTGAGATCGTGCGCTTTCACCATGAAGATGCCATGCGTCACGCGCTCCTGCCCGGCCCGCGACACCGCCTGCAGCGAGCCTTCGACGATGCTCAACGACGCCGCGCTCTCGAGCGTGCGGAAGGTCTTCGGCATCTCCGCGCCGGAAAAATCTTCGGCGACGAGCACCTTGCCCGGCGTGGTCATGAGTGGCGAAAGCTCCACGCCGTGCGCGGCGAGAACGATGAGGAGAAGGGCGATGCGAATCATGAGATCGGATGGGTCGTGACCCCGGTAATCAAGGCACGGCTCCTTTAGTTAGACTACCTCTTTCAGGCTCTGTTTCTTATCTCGGATTCACGAAGGCAGAGGCCGGCAGAGACCTTCGATTTCCAACCGGTTCGTGGTGAGTTTTCCGGTGCGCGCGGGCTACCGCGTTTGGTAGCTGACGCTCAAGACGACATCGTTCAGCGGCTGGGTGGTGCGCGCGGCGCGGACTTTCACGTCGTCCCAAAGCGCCTCGCCCTCGCCTGCGCTATTGGCGGCGCCGAAGGCGATTTCATTGCGCGGGTAGCCGCTGCGCGGGGCGAGGGCGCCGGGCGCGTCGATGCGCAGGATGTCATCGATGTGGACTTGCAGGTCGGCGCCGTTGAGCACGACGCGGTAACGATGGAAGTCGCCGGTGGTGTTCATCGCGTGGCGCAACTTGGGGTGATGATAAAGGCCGACGCCGTCGGGCGAGAGTTCGAGGCGTTCGCCGCTGATGCCGTTGGCGAGGATGAGGAAGCTCGATCCGCTGACGACTTTCACGCGCGCCTCGACCACGCTCTCCGCGCTGGGGTCCGCGCCCCACGCGGCCCGGTAGTAGCAGTAGTCGCCGTTGGCCGTGCCGCGATCGGCGAGACGCAGCGCGCCGTCTTCGATCGCCTCGTGAATGCGCGGCGAAGCTTTGTCGCGCTGCCACTGTTTCGCCGGTAGGCGGCTGCCGTCATAGACCAAGGTCCACTCGTTCGCGCGCGATGGTTCGACGGGAAGAAGAGTCACGGCGAGGTCATTCGCGCCCTTCCGCAGTTGGGCGAGAGTGACCGGCCAGTCGATCCAGCCGTCGTGCAGTTTTCCCGCCGGCAACGCATCGCCATTGAGCGCGAGGCCGACGCGCTGTGCGTCGTCGAGGCCGGGAAGATCGAGGTGCAGCGCTGCCGTGGCTTCGTGGCCGGCGCGCGCGGCGGCGGCGAAATCATCGGCCACCATGAGCGGCGCGGTGAAGGTTTGTTTCGTGCTCAAATGGGCCGGTGAGGTCGGGGTGAGGGTGGGGATGGTTTGATGCTGGTTTCCATTCGCGAGCCAGCGGGTGGCCTGGCCATCGAGGTCGGTGAGAAAATATTCCTTGTCGGTGAAAGCGAGCGCCTGGGGATCGCCGAGTTCGCCCCACAGCGGCGACTGGCGGTCGATGTCGTAAAGATTGAACAGGTAAAGCCCGTCCGCGCCCGAGGCCCAGGCGTTGGCGGCGCGCGCGCGATAGGCCGGCACGCCGGCCCGCTTGAAGCGCGTCTCACCCAGCACCCGCGGATCGGTGAGCGCCGGATAAACCTTCACGCCATGCTCGTGCCCGAGCTTCACGCTGTAGGCCCACGGGTTTAGGCGGAAGTAGTCGGTGGTGATGAGGATGTCCATCAGCCCTTCGCGAAGCCATGCGGCGAGATCGAGCCCCGAGTCGAGGCTGAAGGTCGTCGAATCCGGCAGGCGCATCGCCACGAGGATCGGGCGTTGGCGCTGGAGGCCGATCTCCTCGGTCATCGTGCGAATGCGGCGCATGAGCGCGGTCATCGCCGCCGCTTCCTCCGCGCTCGCCTTGCCGCCTCGGGCTACGCTTTTGAAGTAACAAAGATGCCGGAAAAAATCGAGCTCCACGCCATCCACCTCGTAGTTGCGGCAGACTTCCTCGACGTAGCGAAAGGCCAGCTCGCGAATCTCCGGCCGCGCGTAATCCACCGAACTCCACCGACCGTAAGGCGTGCGCTTGACGGGATCGCCCACCAGCCACTCGGGATGATCCACCTTCAACTGCGGAAACAAAAAGTAGGGCCGCTCGGGCCGGTGCTCCACGTCGTGCGTGTCGTTCATGCGCATCGACCAGAAGGATTCCATCCCGTGCCGGTGCGCGAAGTCCGTCACCGCTTTGAGCGTGTCCGAACCTTGGCGGATCAGATCGACGGTGATGTTCCGCGCGTCCGACCGGAGGCCGTAGTCCACGCCCTGGCGCGTCAAGAGCGCGCCCACCTTCGTGTCGTGCGTGAACTGCCCGAACCCCGAGCTGATCGTGCAATACGAGATCGTCCCCACCTGCGACCCCGCCAGCATGGACGTGCGCAGCTCGAGGAAGTTCCGCACCGTCGGCTCCACGTCGCGCGGGAAGTAAAGGCAGTCGCAGCCGTCGTTATTTGCGATCAACCGGCGCGGGTTCGCGGCGAGCTGCGCGCGCGCGGCGCGGAGTTCCTCGAGCGAAGCGATCTTGCGGACGTCCTCCGGCGCGGCTTGGGCTTCCGATGGAGCGAGCGCCATGAGCGCGAGCGGCAAGCTGCACATGGCAAGGACGGATGTGCGGAATGGCTTCATGATCGGGAGAGGTAAGGATCGAGGAGTGCGATGCAAACTTTTTCCCACGACGCCGATCACGCCGGGCACAGTTGCAGAGGAAGGAAGTCCGTGGGGCGGTATTCAGGACGAGATTCGGATCGGTGGCGTGCGCGTCGGCCGCCCAGGCGCCCGTGAGCGGCTGGCCGGCGGCGGGGTGGTAGGTTGCGAATAGACACGCACGTTGGGCTCAATCGCCCGCAAACCCTGATGAATGCAGGCTTTGGAGGCGGGGGTGGGAATCGAACCCGCGGTTAGATTCACCACAGGGAATCGAACCTTTTTAGTGCGAAGTAAGACCGTGAAAGAAAATGGTGGACGTGAGGCGCTGCGCGACGATGGCGACACGGGCCGTGAGCTTTTCAGCGAGGCTCAGGTGCGGGCGCCGGTGGCCGCGGCGGAGGGCGACTGGCGGGGGCGTCCTGTGCGGCTACTTCACGGGTCTGCGGCTTCGGGACGTGGCGGAGTTGCGTTGGGAGGCGGTGGACTTTGCGGCGGGCGTCTTGCGGGTGAAGCCGAAGAAAACGCGCGAGGCGATGGTGCTGCTGTTGCACGATGAGCTTGCGGGATGGCTGCGCGGCCAGCCACGCGGGATCGCCAAGGCTCCGCTTTTCCCGACGCTGGCGGGCAAGGGCACTGGGGGAGGTATGGCCTCAGCGGGCGCTTCAAGACCGTGATGGAGAAGGCGAAGATCGCCGGGCGAGTCATCCGCCGCGGGTATGGCGCGGGGCGGGTGACGAGCAGCCTGAGCTTCCACAGCCTGCGACACAGCTTCGTCTCGGCTCTGGCAAACGCGGGCGTCGCGCCGGAATTGCGGCAGAAGCTCAGCGGCCACGCGGATGAAAAGACGCACGCGCGTTACACGCATCACGAAATCGAGATACTTCGGGCCGCGGTGGCGAAGATGCCGGGCGTGAGCGCGGCTGGATAACTGCGGATGACTGTGGAGGCGGCTACGGAACAAAAGGCAAGAACGCTGAGTAGTGCGGAAAAGAAGACTCTCACAAAGACGGCGTCGCATTTCCCTTTCGGTCTCCAAATGTTCAAGCCGATACAGAATTGTCTTGCGGATCGCCACGAATCCGCGTTCCTTCCTCTCACGTTTTGATTCCGAGCCAGTGGCCGCGCCGCTGGATGCGCCGAGCGCTTCAATGTTGGGCAAAACCAAGGTAGCTGTTTCTGCCGGTGGCAGACAATGGCGCTCCTGCCGCCGTGCGCGAAACCCACAAGCACATCGCTTGTCGGTTCGTCGCCGAGACAAGCGTTGGCAATCACGTTTATGGGGACGTGTTCCAATCCATGTCCGAAACCCTCAAACGCGGGGCCGCGACCGCAAAAACGACAGCGAGCATTCTTAAATCCCCGATAGCGCCTGGCACTCTCACGACTGCCGCTCCGGTGGAAGCGTCAACCGTTGTATCATTGGTTGAGTTCTGCACGGTGCGTGACGCGCGCCGATTGTTCGGCCTACCGAGATCGACCCTGTATTCACTCGAAAAGCGAAAATTGATTTCCCTTGTGCGGGGTCCGACGACCGGGACACGCCACGGGCAAAACGTTGGTGGACTGCGTTGCGTTGAGAAAATTTCTCGCGGCCTGTGCCGAAGAGGACGAAGCCGCTGCCGGCGGAGGCGCGGAAGCGCAAACTGCGAGCGCAACCCACGGAGGGAACGGCCATGTTTGATCTTGATGCCATCAAAGCACGGCTGCCGGAATATCTCATCCGAGCATTCCTCCGCTCACAAATGGATGCGGCAAAATGACCGCGCACCCACGAACACGAGAAACCCCGCCGGGAAAGGCGGGGAGTCTCAAGACTACTGGTGCCAAACAAAAGGAAAGCACGCACGGGCTCGCGGAATCAGCAGGGACTGGAGGGACGGAAATCGAACGGGACTGGTGATGCGATGCCGACGCGAATCGTTGAAAGTGACGGCGGCGTTGCTGGAAGCCCTGGGCGTGCCGGAAGCAGTAGGGTTGCCAGCGGAGGTATGCGTCTCCCGGCTGCTCGACGTAGAGGCGTTTCTCCGCGCAAGCGGTCATCCCGCAAGTACGAGGACGACCAGCGATCCCACCGGCCGATTTCCCCGGCGGCGGTCCAATTAGCCGAGGGTAAATTCTCCACTTGCAGTAAGCTCAGCAATACGAACCGGCGGGCATTGTTTTATGCGGCACAATGCCTTTGCCGTTGTGACAAAGCAGAAGGTGCAAGGCTGCGACAAGATGATTTTTCATCGGAGAGAGTCGGTCGTTGGATTCAGCAGAGAATCGTGGAATGTGGACTTGCTACGTGCTTGGATTGGGCTTCGTGGAAGCCTACAGGTTTTGACTTGCGACAGGCAAAGCCGCGCGCATTCATTCCATGCGTTGACTTTTTGTTGGCTGATACTGGCGGCGAAGTTGTTTCGTCTTGGCCGAATTATCTTACAGAAACACTTGAACCTAGACCGCCGCTGCATCAAGCAAGGCGGCTTGTGTTGCACTATTCGCGTTCAGGCGTGGACATTCCCGCGAACGTGGCGACCGCGTTGCAGCGCGGCACGGGCCTTTACTGCGATTTCCCCACTCTCCGGGCGTCTATACTATCGCTGCCATCTTGCAGCGGGAAGGAGCGCGCGTCTTTTTCCCGTGCATGGCGAAGGCTCTGAAAACGTGCGAGATCAGGAGGGCGGGATTGCCAAAGCACGACGGCTGGGTATTTGCGGGGATCGAGTCGCAAGCGAAAGCGGTGCGGGAAGTTTTCCAAACCGAAGCAAAATGGATAACAGGGGTTCATCTGCCGGTGACGTTAGAGCCGGTTTCCGTGTGACAACTTCTATGCTGGCAAACAACTGCGGAACAGCTATTTACGGAAAAAATAAGGGACGGTTTTTGAGGTGTTCCGTTGTTCGTTGTTATTGTTCTTCCGTCCGTGCCTTCCGTCTTCATCTCGGACCATTTGTATTCTTGCGGTTCAGCGTTACACCCTCTACGCTAACATCCCAGCGCCGTCGAAATGAAAGGCCGCAAAAACGAAACTCACCCGAGAAACTCCTCAAGCACATCTGCAGGATATTGCGCGCGGGTAATTATGCCGACGTGGCTTGCGCGGCGGTAGGAATCGCGACAACGAGCTATTACCGCTGGCTTGAGGAAGCGGAAACTCGCGGCGGTCTCTTTCGGGAATTTCGGGACGCGGTAACCGCTGCTTCGGCTCGCGCGGAAACGGAAGCACTCGCGGTGATCCAGAGCGCCAAGACGCCGGAGCAAGCGAAGTGGTTTCTGGAGCGGCGATTCGCGGAACGGTGGGGACGACGGGAGGCTGTCGTGCAGAAATTCAACCCGTTCGACCACCCGGAACTCGCGCCGAATATCAGATTCGTCTTCGAGGGCGGTCCGCCAGCCGAACAAGAAATCGTGGATGAAAGGGGCAGGGAAAAACCGCCCGCCCGGTGAATCGGCTCTGCTAAAGGAAAATGTTACCTCGCCGGAACGACCCACGGCGGCGCATCGCCACACGGTCAGTGCATTTATGCACTCACCGTATGCGGGGCTTCAAAATAGTCGTTATCCACATCGGGCAGAGAACGCCGCTCATTCGAGTTGCCGGCGCATCACGCCAAAACCGCTCGGTTATTCTCTTTGCCGCCGTCGCAAAACCTGATTCCTGTGGGCGTGTGACAGCCATCGCCCGTCGTCCATTCCTCCGTTTCGTGAAGGCCGGGAAGAGCCTTCGACTTAGCATCGCGCTTACGACGGCGAGCTGCGCGACAAGTCCGGTCCCGACGCGACGAGTCCGTCCATATTACGAAAAGTCTTCCGTTCGTTTTTCGGGTCTTCGAGCAGTCGGTCGAGGCTCACGATGAGCCGTCCGCGTCTAGTTAGTCCCGATGCCAAGCCCTCCTTGACCAGCGCCAGCCGGCTCTTCCCTTTGGGTGTGTTCATGTTCGTTTGTATTAACTGATAAAGCAGTGAGCGCTTCATCTACGAGTCGCGCCATGTCGCAGGCTCCGCGCGACAATGGCCGCCAGTGAAAGATGCTGCCGCCAAATTCATCGACCTGCGCGAGCCAGCCACAGGAGCGGATTTCCGCCTGTGAAGGTGTCCGTCCGTCTGCCTGCAACAGCTCAATGACCCGACGACGCAGCCCAGGTAGGCGCGTCAGGTTGCTGAGCACATGCAGGATGTGGTAGTCGCATGACGCTCGATGTTGCAGGAGCAGCTTGAAGACGCTGGCAAAGCTCTTTACCGCCTTG